>NZ_JBFBBK010000005.1:0-276266 GCF_040682635.1 Streptomyces sp. NPDC051133 | reverse complement strand
TGCTCCCGGAACAGGTCGCCGTAGTGGGCGGCGACACCTTCGTCCACACCCTCGGCGGCGACGGCGCCAGGTCGTCGAGCCGGCCGAGCTCGTCGCGGTACCCCCCCGCGGTGTGCCGGAACTTCTCCAGCAGGGTGCGCGCACCGGCCCCGAGCACGAACCCCTCCGGGCCGGCGGTCAGCTCCTCGAACAGATACGCGGCGGCGGACCCGGCCGACGGGACGGCCCCGCCGTGCCACCGCTCGATCGCCCCCGCCAGCTCCGTCACCAGCTCGGTCAGAGCGGCCGACGGGCCGAAGGCGTCCCGGGCCCGGGCCAGGGACACCGCCCGGCGCGTCCAGGCCGTGCGCGCCGGGTCCGTGGTCCCGTGGGTCCAGAACAGCTGGGCTGCGGCGCGGGCGGCGGGCTCGTGCCGCAGGGGTCCGGCGCCGTCGTACAGGGGCAGCAGGGCGGCGAGGATCGCGGTCGCGTCGTGGTCGTGGACGCCCCGCTCGTAGCCCTCGTCGTACGACTCCTGCGCCACCCGGCGGACCAGGCCGGGCAGGTCGGCGGCGGCGAGGGCGGCCGGGCCGTGCTCGGCGAGCAGACGGGCGGCGAGGTGCTCGGCGCGGTAGACCTCCGGCGACTCGGAGGGCAGGTGGCGGTCCCAGTAAGGGCGGTACGCGGCGAAGTCGGGGTCGGTGACCGGGGTGCGGTGGTCCGTGCCGGTCACCGCGAAGGCGAGGCCCTCGCCGTGCGGGACGAGGGTGAGGTCGAGCGGCTGGGTGTTGACGGCGAACCGGTGGCCGCCGAGCAGCAGGGTGCGGCCGCCGTCGGCGTACAGGTCGGCGCGGTCGCGCAGGGCGCGGGCCGCTTCCTGGCGGGCGGCCTTGAGCCGGCCGTCGAGTTCCTCGGCGCGCACGCTGTCCCCGAGGGCGCGCAGGTCGTCGGCGGTGCGGCGGACCTTGGCGACCAGCGGGTCGGAGGCGAAGTACGCCGCGACCGCGTCGGTGTCGGCGAGCCCGGCGGCGCGGCGGGCGACCGTCTCCAGCAGCCGCCCGGCCGAGACGGCGAGCTGCTCGGCGCGGCGGGCGCGGGCGTCGGTGAGGGACTGCTTGCGGGCGGCGAAGGCCTCGTAGATCTCGGTGCGTTTGCCGGCCAGCTCGCTGAGGAAGTCGTCGAACTCGGCGAACCGGCCGTCCAGCTCCTCCAGCCGGGCCATCACGGAAGCGAGTTGGTCGTCGCACTCCTCGGGTGTGCCGCAGGAGGCGAGCGCGGCGGTGACGGCCTGGGCGAGCAGGGCCGTCTCGGCGGCGAACTCGGCGCGGCCCTCGTGGTCCTGCAGGTCCCGGCGGCGGGCGTCGAGCGTGGCGCGGGCCCGGTTGACGCCGGCCAGCACGTCGGCGATCCGCTCCAGCACGGCCGTACGGACGGTGGCGTCGGCGATGCCGAGTCCGGTGACGACCTCGGTGACCGTGCGCAGCCCGTCGGCGAGGTCGTCGAGGCGGGCGGCGACCGGTGCGGCGGCGGCCACCGTGGCGATGTCCCCGGCCGCCGCGACGAGCCCCTCCACCTCCTCGCGCTGGGCGGCGAAGGCGTCCTCGCGGGCGAGGAAGGCCACCGCGCGCCGCCCGAACCCGGCCAGGTCGTCCCGCGTGGCGGCGTCCAGCTCGTCCACCCGGGCGGTGTCGGCGTACCGCAGCTCCTTCAGGGTGAGCAGATGCCCGTGCGCATGCCTCAGTTCGGTCAGTCCGCGCACCCAGGCGGCGGCCTCGCGCGGGGCCTCGCCGCGCAGCCGGCGCACCACGGAGGCGATCCGCCCGGCGGCCTCCTCCAGCGCCTCGGCGGCCTGCCGGGTCAGCTCCCGTACCGTCTCGAACTCGCCCAGCACCTGCTCGGCGGTCTCCCGCACGGCCGTCAATGGCACGAGCAGCTCCCCGAGTTCGGGGTCGGCGAGCCAGTGGTGGGTGTCGGCGGCCCGCACACACGCGGCGGTCAGCGCCCGGTACCCCTCGCCGGTCTCGGTCCTGTCCGTCACCAGCCGGGCGACGGACAGGCAGTCGGCGAGCCCGCGCACCAGGTCCGCGTTGCCGACCCGGGCGAGCGGGCCGGTGCCGGTGCGCAGGGCGGCGGCGTGGGTGTCGGAGACGTACGGCGAGGTCCACCACTGGAGCGGATGCGTGTGCGCGGGCTCCTCGCCCCCGGCGCGCAGCACGGCCAGGGCGCCGTCGTCGAAGAGGGCCCAGCCCCGGCAGGGCAGCGGGGTCGCGACCTCCTTGCGGAGGGTGTTGTACGACAGCAGCAGCGTCCGGCCCTCGGCACGGGAGCGGAACGCGTACAGTACGTCCTCCCCGTTCGGCGCCCGGACCTCCCGCTCGAACTCCAGCCCCAGCACGTCGAGTTCGTACGTCTTGTGCGCACCCGTGGCCAGGCAGTAGCCGCCCGGGAAGATCACCCCCTGCTCCTCGGGCAGCCGGCGGCAGGCCTGTCCGATCCCGTCGAGCCGCACCACCGTCCGGGTGAGGGTGTTGAACACCAGGTACCGGTCGGCGTCCTCCTTGTACGGCCGCACCCGCAGCAGCACCAGCGGGCCCACGCGGGCGTGCGCGACCGCCGCGTCCGCGAGCGACTGCAGCGGCTCCTGCACGGGCTCGGCGTACAGCTGCTCCCCGGCCGGGCCGTCGGAGCCGTCGGAGCCGTCCGTGGCGCGCACGGTGAGCGTGCCGCCGACGGTCGACACCCCGAGGCCGGCGGGGGCGGCGACGTACGGCGCACGGCCCAGCACGTGGTCCTCGCGGGTGGTCTCCGTCCAGGTCAGGTCCTGGCCCGGCGGGAAGGCGTCGTCGCGGTCGCCGCGCGCGTCGAGGAAGGTCACCCGGCCGTCGTCGGCGACGCTCCACCGCAGGGCGCGCACGTCGTCGGTCTTCTCGCCGGTGCGGAACACCGCCAGCAGCCGGCCGTCGACCCGGCGCAGCCGCAGCAGGCTCGCTCCGCGGTAGTAGCGGTGCAGCGCGGTGAACTCCCGCACGAACGCCGGGTCGTCCAGCAGTCCGGGCACGGCGTCCCCGGGCAGCCGGCCGCCGTCGCGGTCGTACAGCGCGAGGGCGTCCGTGGCCGTGCCGGTGACGCCGAAGAGGAGCGCGTCCCCCACGGCCACGATGTCGCTCGGTGTGCACGCGTGCTCGGTGCGGAGGCGAGCGGTGCGCGCGAGGTCCAGCCGCGCCGAGCCGAACTCCTCGGCCCGGCGCGCGTTGAGGTCCTCGGCCCGCCGGGCGAGCTCGGCGGCATGCCCGGCGAGCCGGTCGCGCAGCACCTCGTAGGTACCGGCGTCGACGGGGGCCTGCGGCGCCTCAGCGGTGGCCATTGCGGTGCCCTTCGTTGTGAGTGCGGGAGCGGACGCGGATTCTCACCGCGAGGGTGCGGAGCGTTGCCGGGCGCGGGTGCGTCGTGGCCGGTCGCGCCACGCGGCGGAGCCGCACATGGATACAGCCCCGCGCCCCGCCCCCCGCCTCAGCTCCCCGTGGCGCTTCCGTTCAGTGCGGTCACCGGTGTGTCCGACAGGCCCAGTTCGCTCACCCGGTCGAGGAGTTTCTGGAGCTGTCCCGCCTGCGGGCCGCCGTTCTTGATCTGCTTCGCCAGCAGCGCCGACACCGTCAGGTTCCGCACGTCCGCCGAGCCGAGCGAGCCGAGGATCCGGGTGACGTCGTCCGTGAAGCTGCCCGAGCCGTCCAGCCAGTGCCCCGCCAGCGACTGGGCCGTACGGGAGTTGTCCACGAAGCCGTCCACGCCCTTGCCGAGCGAGACCGCGGAGACCAGGCGGTCGAAGAAGACGGACTCGCCGCCCACGATGTCGATGTCGGCGTTCTCCAGACCGGTCGCGAGGACCGTGGCCTGCGCCTCGGCGACTTGCCGCTGTGTCTCCAGGCCGGCCAGCCGGATCTCCTTCTCCGCCTGCAGCCGCAGCCGGTACTCCTCGTGCCCGCGGGAGGCCTCGTCCAGCGCGGCCATCGCCGCCGCCTTCTCGGTCAGGCCCTCCGCCTCGGCCTTCAGCTTCTCGCCGATACCGGTCGCCTCCGCGAGGGCCTTGGCCTTCGCCCCCTCGGCGTCGGCCAGCAGCTTCGCCCGCGCACCCTCGGCCTCGGCGAGTGCCTTCGCCTGGGTGCCCTCCGCCTCGGCGCGCAGCCGGGCCTCGGTGGCCTCCGCCTCGGCGCGGCCGGCCTTCACGGTGACCTCGGCCTCCTTGTCGCGGACCTGCACGGCGGCCAGTCCCTCGGCGGCGGCCTCGGCCTGGATGCCCTCGGCGAGCCGCAGCTTGGCCCGGGCGTCGAGGTCGGCGGTCTTCATGCGGGCCTCGGCGAGGGTGAGTTCCTCGGCGGCGCGGTGGGTGGCGGCCTGCTCGGCGGCCTCGGCGGCCTTGATGTCCTTGACGAGCTTCTCCTGCGCCTCCGCCTCGGCGGCGATGACGATGGCCTGCCGGTCGCGCTCGGCCTGCTCGACCGCGCGGAGCTTCTTGATGGACTCCTCCTGCTCGGCGACCGTACGGTCCACCGCGACCCGCTCCCGGATGACCTCGGCGATCTCCCGCTTCTCGCCCTCGACCTCCTTCTCGGCGGCGATCTTCGTCAGCTGGGTCTCCCGTTCCCGGGCGATGACCTCCAGCAGGCGGTCCTTCTCGATGCGCTCGTTCTCCACGGCGATGACCCGCTCGCGGTTCTTCGCGGCGACGGCGATCTCCCGGGCCTGGTTCTCGCGCTGCACGCCCAGCTGTTCCTCGGTGCGCAGGAAGGCGCCCTGCGCGCGCAGCCGCTCCTCCTCCACCACCCGGGCGGTCTCGGCCTCCTCGCGGGCGCGGGAGGTCTCGATCTCCCGCTTCTGCTTGATCTCGGCGTCGGCCTGCCGGCGCTCCAGCTCCAGGATGGCCTCGCGGGCGTCGACGTCCTGGCGGGTGATCTCCTTCTGCTCCGTGCGCCTGGCCTCGTTGGTGCGCACGTGCTCGATCGCCGTCAGCTCGGTGATCTTGCGGATGCCCTCGGCGTCGAGGACGTTGGCCGGGTCCATCTGGGAGAGCGGGGTCTGCTCCAGGTAGTCGATCGCCGCGTCCTCGAGGTGGTAGCCGTTGAGGTCGACACCGATCAACTCGATGATGTGGTACCGGAGTTCCTCGCGCTTGGTGTAGAGGTCGGTGAAGTCCATCTGCTTGCCGACGGTCTTCAGCGCCTCGGAGAACTTCGCGTGGAACAGCTCCTGGAGCGTGTCCTGGTGGCTGGCGCGCTCGGTGCCGACGGACTGGGCGACCTTGATGACGTCGGGGACGGTCTTGTTGACCTTCACGAAGAACAGGATCCGGATGTCGGCACGGATGTTGTCCCGGCAGATCAGACCGTCCCGCCCGGAGCGGCTGATCTCGATGGTCTTCACCGAGATGTCCATGACCTCGGCCCGGTGCAGGATCGGCAGCACGACCTGGCCGGTGAAGGACACGTCGACCCTGCGCGTCTTCGACACGATCAGGGCCTGGCTCTGGTCCACCTTGCGGTAGAGCCGGGAGAAGGCGGCCAGTGCGAGCAGCACGACGACGAGACAGACGGCGGCGAGCACGCCGAGGGCTTCCATGGCACACGTCCTTGCGTCAGACGATGA
The DNA here is from genome assembly GCF_040682635.1 of Streptomyces sp. NPDC051133. Classification (NCBI taxonomy): domain Bacteria; kingdom Bacillati; phylum Actinomycetota; class Actinomycetes; order Kitasatosporales; family Streptomycetaceae; genus Streptomyces; species Streptomyces sp. NPDC051133. Next base: position 270,647 of record NZ_JBFBBK010000005.1, on the reverse strand, counting down.
AGTCGGAGCCCCCCGTGGTTCCGGTGCCGTGCGTCCTCCGGTGCCCGGCACCGGAAACCATCCGTTGTGCTCCCCGGCGGACGATGGTGCGGGAGGGGCACGCCCCCGCGCATTGCCGGTCCTCGGCAGCGTTCACTACTGTCTGAGTGCCGGAAAGGCGCCAAGAAGGCGTCACCGGGGCGTCAAGGACGCGGGGGACACGGGGACACGGGGGCAGGGGTGGCGGAGCACGGGGTGCCCGAACGCTTTCTGGACGGTTTCGCGCGGACGCTGGCCGAGGTCGCGGTCACCGGCCGGCGGCTGAGCCGGGAGGAGCTGAGGATCCGCCGCGCCCTGGGCGAACAGGCCGCCGAGGCCGGGCACGGGCTGCGCGCCCTGATCGTCGCCCATCTCGCCGCCGCCCGCGCCGCCTGGCCCGACGCGCGCGGCTCGGCGGACAGCGCGCTGGCCGCCGTGCAGCAGGCGGTCGACGCGTTCGCCGAGGGTTACGAACGCGCCCAGCGGCTCGCCGTGCGCCGGGAGGAGGCCGCGCGCCGGGAGTTCATCGACGACCTGCTGTACGGCCGCAGCGACGCGGGCCGGCTCGCGGAACGCGCCGACCGGTTCGGCCTGCGCCTGTCCCGGGCACACGCGGTGGCCGTCGCCGAAGGTCCGACGGCCTACGCCGAGGGCGGTTCGGTCGCCCGGCGGGTGGAGGCCGCCGTCCTCGCCCGGTTCGACTCGCGCAGCTTCCTGATCACCACGAAGGCCGGCCGGCTGCTGTGCGTGGCGCCGGGCGACGAGGACGAGATCGTGACCCACTTCGCCCAGCAGGCGTGCGCGGCCACGGACGGCGGCCGGGTCGTCATCGGCCGTCCGCAGCCCGGCCCGGGCGGGGTGGTGCAGTCGTACGAGGAGGCTCTCGGCGCGCTGGAGATGGCGGCCCGGCTCGGCCTGACCGAACCGGTGCTGCGCGCCGCCGACCTGCTGGTCTATCCGGTCCTGGCCCGGGACCGGCAGGCGATGGCCGACCTGGTCCAGCACACCCTGGGCCCGCTGACCTCGACCCGGGGCGGCGCCGGACCGCTGCTGGAGACGCTGACCGCGTACTTCGACTCCGGCTGTGTGGCCGCCGAGGCCGCGCGCCGGCTCTCGCTCAGCGTGCGCGCGCTCACCTACCGCCTGGAGCGCATCCACAAGCTCACCGCCGCCGACCCGGCCGACCCCTCGGACCGCTACATGCTCCAGACGGCGGTGATCGGCGCCCGCCTGCTGGGCTGGCCCGACCGCCCGCTGTGAGCGCGGGGACCGGGCCGTCCCGGGGGCCCGCAACAGCCCAGCGACGCCTGATCGCGCATGCCGGGAAGTACTTGAATTTATGGAAAGTAGTGTCCATGATGACGGCACGACAGAGGGGCGGTCCGACCACCCGCCCCCGTACCGGAGGCAGACACATGGACAGCACGGGGGACCCGATGGACGCCCAGCAGGCACGGCACGCACTCGCCGCCGCGCGCGCCGCCCAGTGCGCGGCGCGCAAGGCGGGCGACGAGCGGAACAGGCCCCGGGTCTACGCCATCGGCCAGGGCCTGGCCTTCGCGGCCGGCTTCACCGCGCTGGGCGTCGCCGACCGGGAGCCGCGGTGGGGGGTCTGGCTGGTGCTCGCCGGGCTGCTGAGCCTGACCGTGTTCCTGGTGCTGATCTGGCTCGGCGCGCACCACGGCGGGGTGACGCGCTGGTTCAGCCGGGACGGCCGGACCGGCCGGCCCGCCTGGTACGCCTGGGTGGTCCCCTTCCTCCCGGCCGCCGTGGGCCTGCTGGCCGCGATCCCGTACGGCACGACGGGCTGGCTCGTCGCCTTCGGCGTGGCCTCCGGGGCGGAGTACCTGCTGCGCGCGACCCGGCAGGGCGGCGCCGCATGACCGGTACGACGGGCGACGCGGCGCCCCCTCCGCTGGACCGGGAGCTGCACAACGCGACCCGGCTGGCCCTCGCCGCCTACCTGTCCGCCTGCGCCGAGGCGGAGTTCGGGGTGCTGCGGGACTACTGCCAGGTCTCCGACTCCACGTTGAGCAAGACGCTGACCGCCCTGGAGAAGACCGGGTACGTCAGCATCCGCAAGGGCTACCTGGGCAAGCGCCCGCGCACCTGGGCCGCCCTCACCCTCACCGGCCGCCGGGCGTTCGCACGGCACCTGGCGGCGCTGGAGGCCATCGCGGCGACGGCCCGCCGGGCCGCGAGCATGAGCACCGACACCGACACCTGACGGCCCCCACGGACCCCACGGAGCCCACGGACCGTCCGCGCCCCGCCGTCTACTCCTCGTCGGTGGTGCGCACCGGAGTCGCCCGCCCCGGTTCCGGCAGCTCGGCCAGCTCCGACCGGACCAGCAGGACGTCACCGATGAAGAGGTCGTACACGACGATCCCGATCACACCGCCGACCAGCGGCCCGACGATGGGGATCCACCAGTAGCCGCTGTACACGCCGGACACGCTGCCCGGGAACGCCAGACTGCCCCAGCCCTCCGCGTAGGTGAGCAGGCGCGGCCCGAAGTCACGGGCCGGGTTGATGGCGTAGCCCGCGTTGGCGCCGTAGGACATGCCGATGGCGGCGACGACGAATCCCACGACCAGCGGTGCGAGGTTGGCCTTCACGGCCTGGTTGCGCACGTCGAGGACGGCGGCGATCAGCATGAGCAGGAACGCCGTACCGACGATCTGGTCGATCAGCGGTCCCCAGATGCCGCCGTGGAAGTACGCCGCCGGGAAGGTCGCGAAGATGGAGAAGGTGGCGTTCGTGTGCCCGTTCACCTTCGGTGCCGTCGCCACCTGGTCGTAGGCGTTGATCGCATCGTGGTAGACGAGGTACACCAGCGCCGCGCCGGTGAGCGCGCCGACGACCTGCGAGAACCAGTACGGCAGCACCTTGGCCCAGGAGAAGCCGCGGCGCGCAGCCATGGCCAGCGTCACCGCCGGGTTCAGATGGGCACCGCTCACGCCGCCGGCGACGTAGACGCCGAAGACGACGGCGAAGGCCCAGCCCCAGGTGATCAGCAGCCAGTCCCCGGCCGCGAGGAAGATCGTCGTGGGGGTGGCGGCACGGCCCGAGCCGGGCAGCGCCGCGACCGCCATCGCGACCACACCGCAGCCGAAGGAGATGAGTACGAACGTCCCGAGGAACTCGGCGAGGCACTCGCCCAGCAGGCCTCCCCGGCTCCTGAGCCGGGACGGCCTGATGAGCGCGGGTATTTCGACAGCCATGAAGGCCCCCTTGAAGAGAGCAATGCGGCCAACATCACCATATTGGCCCACAAACCCCCACCCCGCAGGTTGACGGTGCCCCGTCAGCTGTCGAGGTCGTCGGCGAAGTGCCGGAACCCGTACCGCTCCCGGTGCATGTTCCACAGCAGCTGGGCGAGCACGCGCGGGTCCTTGCGCGCGTGCCCGGGGGTGATCGCCCCCGGGATCACGAGCTGCGCGACATGGATGCCCTCGCCCGCCAGCCGCTCGTGCAGCAGATGCCCGTAGGCGGTCTCGGCGGCGAACGCGATGGAGGTCCCGGCCCGCTCCGGACGGGGCACGACGGCGGTCCCGCCGTTGACGAAGAGGATCGTCCCGCGGCCGAGCCCGCGCATCCCGGGCAGCACCTGCTGCACGGCGGCGACCGGCCCGTACACGGAGAACTCGATGGGCCCGACGAGCTCCCGGTGCCCGGTCTCCAGTACGGGCCGCATGAAGTCGCGGTGCGGTACGGGGCTGTACTGCAGCACCTCGACGGTCCCGAGCGCCCGCCCGGCCTCGTCCAGGGCGTGCGCCAGCTCCTGCGGCTTGCGCACGTCGGCGACGAACCCCCGGACGGTGATCCCGTCCTCGCCCAGTTCCCGGACCAGCGCGTCGAGCCGCTCCCGGTCCCGCGCGACCAGGGCGACGCCGAACCCCTCGCGCCCGAACCGCCGCGCCACGGCGGCCCCGAGCCCGGGCCCGGCTCCCACGATGGCCATGCTGTTCACGACGACCATCCGTACCGCATCGGCCGCCGCACGGGGGCGGCGACACCCCGCGCGCCCGGCACACTCGGGGTTACCGCACCCCCGCGCCCGCCACGGCCCCGGCGACGGCCTCCGGCTCGCCGGCCCGCATCCGCTCCAGCTGCACCCGGGTGACGGCCCGTACGGCGAACGCCCCGGCGACGGCGGCCCCGACCACGGCGGCATCGGAGAAGAGCAGGGGCCACACCTCGTGGTAGGCGCGGGCGATGAGCCGGTCGGGCTCGTCGCGGTACACCAGTCCCACCCCGCCGACCATCCCGACCAGCCACAGTCCCCACCACACGTTCACGGAGACGGGCGGCTTCCGCCCGGGCGCGGTGTTGCGGAACGCGTCGACGAGGATGCCCCGGGGGAACCACAGGTTGACGAGCGGGACGATCCAGCCGAGGTAGACCCAGATCCCCGCGTACTTCGGCGGCCGCCGCGACAGGGCGATGGCGTTGTCCCGCACGCGCCACAGCCACGACATGAAGAAGACGGCGCACACGAGCGCGGCCAGGCCGGTGACGTCGGTGACGACGTGGTACGAGTTCTCCAGCGCGTCGAGCGGCCGGTGCACCCCGTCCCCCTGGTCCGGCGGCCCCGCGTCCGGCTCCCCGGCCAGCGCCAGCCGCACCTCCCACACGCCGCGCAGGACCCAGGCGAGCCCGGCGAGCGCCAATCCCCCGGCAGCCAGCTGCCCGGCCGTCCGGACGGGCCGGTACGGGGAACGAAGGGCAGCAGGCTGATGTATCTGTTCGGTCACCGGCTCATCTTGCGCCATCCGTGTGCATCCGTCACGCGAACGGCCGTGTGGCGGGCGCTCGCGGTGTGAAGTCCGCCTCCGCGCAGTCAGGATGACGGGTAGCCGACGTCATGGCGTGCGCGGACCGCGAGCATCAGGAGACGGACCACTTGTGAGCATCGTCAACGAACCGCAGGGTGCCGCGGCAGCAGAGGACTCGTACGAGAACGAGCTGCCGCTCAGGCGCAAGCAGCCGGGCAACGTCGTGGTGCGGTGGCTGACGACCACCGATCACAAGACGATCGGCACCTTGTATCTGACGACGTCGTTCGCGTTCTTCCTGGCCGGCGGCCTGATGGCGCTGATCATGCGCGCCGAGCTGGCCCGGCCGGGCCTGCAGATCATCTCCAAGGAGCAGTACAACCAGCTGTTCACGATGCACGGCACCGTGATGCTGCTGATGTTCGCCACCCCGCTGTTCGCCGGCTTCACCAACTGGATCATGCCGCTGCAGATCGGCGCGCCCGACGTGGCGTTCCCGCGGCTGAACATGTTCGCCTACTGGCTGTACCTGTTCGGCTCGCTCATCGCCGTGGCAGGTTTCCTCACGCCGGACGGCGCGGCCGACTTCGGCTGGTTCGCGTACGCCCCGCTGCACAGCGAACGCTACTCACCTGGTCTCGGCTCGAACCTGTGGTTCATGGGTCTGGCCTTCTCCGGCTTCGGCACCATCCTCGGCGCGGTCAACTTCATCACCACGATCATCTGCATGCGCGCCCCCGGCATGACCATGTTCCGCATGCCGATCTTCGTGTGGAACGTGCTGCTGACCGCGGTCCTGGTCCTGTTCGCCTTCCCGGTGCTGGCCGCCGCACTGTTCGCCGCCATGGCCGACCGCCTGTTCGGCGCACACGTCTTCGATCCGGCCAACGGCGGCGCACTGCTCTGGCAACACCTCTTCTGGTTCTTCGGCCATCCGGAGGTGTACATCATCGCGTTGCCGTTCTTCGGCATCATCTCGGAAGTCATCCCGGCGTTCTCCCGCAAGCCGATGTTCGGCTACATGGGCCTGATCGCCGCGACGATCTCCATCTCCGGTCTGTCCATCACCGTGTGGGCACACCACATGTTCGTCACCGGTGGTGTGCTGCTGCCGTTCTTCTCCTTCATGTCCTTCCTCATCGCGGTGCCGACCGGTGTGAAGTTCTTCAACTGGATCGGCACCATGTGGAAGGGCAGTCTCTCCTTCGAGACGCCGATGCTCTGGGCGGCCGGCTTCCTCGTCACCTTCCTCTTCGGCGGGCTGACCGGTGTCCTGCTGGCCTCGCCGCCGATGGACTTCCACGTGTCCGACTCGTACTTCGTGGTGGCGCACTTCCACTACGTGGTCTTCGGCACCGTGGTGTTCGCGATGTTCGCCGGATTCCACTTCTGGTGGCCGAAGTTCACGGGCAAGATGCTGGACGAGCGCCTGGGCAAGATGACCTTCTGGACTCTGTTCGTCGGCTTCCACGGCACCTTCCTGGTCCAGCACTGGCTGGGCGCCGAGGGCATGCCGCGCCGGTACGCCGACTACCTGGCGGCCGACGGCTTCACCGCCCTGAACACGGTCTCGACCATCGCCTCCTTCCTGCTCGGCCTGTCGGTCCTGCCGTTCCTCTACAACATCTGGAAGACGGCCAAGTACGGCAAGCCGGTCGGCGTGGACGACCCCTGGGGCTACGGCCGTTCGCTGGAGTGGGCCACCTCCTGCCCGCCGCCCCGGCACAACTTCGTCACTCTGCCCCGCATCCGCAGCGAGTCCCCGGCGTTCGACCTGCACCACCCCGACATCGCGATGCTGGAGTACGAGGCCCACTCCGCCACCCCGGCGCCGACCGACCGGCGTCACGGGTGAGCGGACTGCGCCGGCGGGGAGCCGCCGGCGACCTCGGCAACCAGGTGGAGGGCTATCTGCTCTGGCAGGCCAGGGTCGCGGAGGCCGAGCAGCGCGCACGTGAGTTCGCCGGGCCCCTGGAGTGGCTGACGACGGGGCAGCGCGAGGAGATCGAGCGCCGCTACGTCGCCGACCACCTGCACCGGGCCCGGGCGGACCTGGAACGCATCGCGGCCCGCTGCGTGTCCCTGCGGGCCGAGTACGAGCACCGCTACCGCGAGCTGAGGGGCCGCTGCGTGGCGGTGACCCTGGCGGTGTGCGCCGCCTTCATGACGGCGGCGCTGATGCTGCTGGTGCTGTGACGGCTCAGGCCATCCAGAAGAAGACCGCCGTCATGCGCTTGTCCTCCAGCTCCTTGCCGCAGTAACCCGTCGCACTGTGCACGAGGTTGGCGTTGTAGAGGAGGAGGCGGTTGTACTTGTGCGGGACCCGGACGTCCTCCTCGAAGTGGTCGCCGGGCACGAAGCGCGTGCCGAGGGCCTCGACGAGGTTGTTGTGCGGGGCCTGGACGATGTTGCCGCCGAGCCGGCCGCCGGGCAGTGACTGGCGGTAGAAGGCGGTGCCGCAGTCCTTGGGGGCGCTCGGGTTGAGGTAGAGGACGGCCGCGTACCGGCACAGGGCGCGGGAGTCGGTGTGCGGGCGGGGCTCGCTCTCGCCCTCGCCGACCACCTGGACGCAGTTGTGGTTGAGGGTGCCGCCGCCGGGCGTCTGCTGCACCCACAGGTCCTTCGCCCCGGTCTCCTTCTTCACCAGCCGCTCGATGCGGGCCAGTTCGGAGGGTTCGAGGCCGGGCATGGCGCGCAGGCCGGGCCAGGTCTCGGAGGTGTAGGGGTAGCCCTTCACCCAGTCGTCCTTGGCCAGGCACCGCTCCCGTACGGCGTCCACGTCGGGCAGGACGTCGTCCAGCACCCAGTAGTCGCGGCCCTTGGTGGGCTTGCGGTAGGGGAGGACGGGCAGGGTGGCGGGCATCCGGGGGTGCATGCGGCGAAATCTAGGCCCGCGTCCGTTCTCGCTTCTCCCGGGGAATGGTCAACGTTTCGGCAACTTTGTCATGTACACCAGTCGGTCCGGCCGGCGCTCCCCCGCGGCCGGAGACAGATTGGGCAGTTTTTTGCCCGGCGGACCGAGACGGAACGCCCTGCGGTCCGTACTGCTGTGCGTCAAGACCGCCTCGCGGCGGGATCCACGGCCGGGCAGGAGGCACGGTGCGCTTTTCGCGGAACGCGACGGGAACGCTCTTCGTGGGCGGTGCGATGGCTCTGACCCTCGGTGCCCTCGCCTACCCGGGCATGCTGGGTCTGGGCCAGGTCTCCACCGCACAGGACCGCATCATCGCCAACACGCAGTGGGGGCCGCTCACCGAGCAGGACCGGGACTTCGTGGTGAAGGTGCGCGCCGCCGGCCTGTGGGAGTACCCGGTGGGGCAGATCGGGCTGCAGAAGGGCAGCAGCAAGGGCGTGATCACCGCCAGCCAGCACCTGGTGGACGGGCACGCCGCGCTGGACACCAGCTGCCGCAAGATCGCGCCCATGCTCAACATCACCCTGCCCGACCTGCCGAGCCCCCAGCAGCAGGGCTTCGTCAGCCAGTTGAAGGCGGACAGCGGGAAGAAGTTCGACACCGACTTCGCCAACATCCTGCGGATGACGCACGGCGCCATCTTCAACACGATCGCGAAGATCCGGTCGACCACCAAGAACTCGCTGGTGCGGGCCCTCGCCGACCAGGCCAACGACACCGTCCTCGACCACATGACGGTGATGGAGAAGACCGGCCTGGTCGACTTCGACCAGACCCTGTTCCAGCAGACCACCCCGCCGAAGCTGCCCAACTCCGACCTGACCCCGCCGCCCCCCGCCGCCGGTCAGCCGGAAGTGGTGCTAACGCCGCCGCCGACCGCCACGTCCACCCCGCTGGACCTCAGCGGCCTCCCCGGGGGCGGCGGCAGCGGCGGCGGCGCGCCCACGCCCAACCCGACGGTCGGCTAGACCCCGCGGCCCCGGCAAGACCCGAAGGAGAGGGCCTAGGCCAGCCAGACCGTGGTGTCCGGGGGGAGCACCGCCGTGCCGGGCAGCGGGGTGCTGGCGAGCAGGACCTCGCCCGGTGGCAGCGGTACGGGCTCGCCGGTGACGTTGGTGACGCAGCGCCAGACGTCGGAGCGGGCGAAGTCCACCACGCCGTCGGGGGCGTCCGGGGTCCAGGTCAGCGTCTCGCCCTCCAGCAGTTTGCGGCGCAGCCGCAGGGCGGTGCGGTACAGCTCCAGGGTCGAGCCCTCCACGCCGGTCAGCGCCTCGACGGCGTACGACGCGAACGCCGGCGGCTGCGGCAGCCAGGCGGCGCCCGGCCCGAAGCCGTACGACGGTCCGCTCGCCGTCCACGGCAGCGGTACCCGGCAGCCGTCGCGGCCCTTGCGGACATGGCCGGTCTGCTCCCAGATCGGGTCCTGGAGGACCTCGGTGGGCAGGTCGGCCACCTCGGGCAGACCGAGTTCCTCGCCCTGGTAGAGGTACGCCGACCCCGGCAGCGCCAGCATCAGCAGGGTCGCGGCCCGGGCCCGGCGCAGACCGGCCGCCGGGTCGACCGCGGGCGCCCGGCCGCCGGACAGCAGCCAGGCTCCCGGGTCGGTGCCGGGCGGCAGCATCAGGCGGGAGGCGTGCCGGACGACGTCGTGGTTGGACAGCACCCAGGTGGCGGAGGCACCGGCGGCGTGGGCGGTGGCCAGGGAGCCGGTGATGACCTGGCGGAGTTCCTCCGCGTCCCAGCCGGTCTCCAGGTACTCGAAGTTGAAGGCCTGGCCGAGTTCGTCGGGGCGGGCGTACAGGGCGCGGCGGGCGCCCGGGACCCAGGCCTCGGCGACGGCGGTGCGCGGGGGGCTGTAGGCGTCGAAGATCTTGCGCCAGTCGCGGTAGATCTCGTGCACCTCGTCCCGGTCCCAGTAGGGGTGACTGCCCGGCGGGACGCGCGGCAGGGCCTGCTCGCCGGTGGCGCCGATGGCGCCGGTGTCCCGCAGCGGCTCGGTGAGGTCCTTGGCCAGGCCGTGGGCGACGTCGATGCGGAAACCGTCCACGCCACGGTCGGACCAGAAGCGCAGGGTGGTGCGGAAGTCGGCGCGGACCTCCTCGTGGTCCCAGTTGAGGTCGGGCTGTTCGGGGGCGAAGAGGTGGAGGTACCAGGCGCCGTCGGGGGTGCGGCGCCAGGCGCTGCCGCCGAAGACGGACTGCCAGTCGGTGGGCGGGAGTTCGCCGCCGACGCCGCGGCCGGGCCGGAAGACGTAGCGGTCGCGCGCCGGGGAGCCGGGGCCGGCCCGCAGCGCCTCCTGGAACCAGGGGTGCAGGTGGGAGGTGTGGTTCGGGACGATGTCGACGACGACCTTCAGGCCGAGCCGGTGCGCCTCGGCGACCATCGCGTCGAAGTCGTCCAGGGTGCCGAGCCGGGGGTCGACGTCCCGGTGGTCGGCGACGTCGTAGCCGCCGTCGGCGAGCTCGGAGGGGTAGAAGGGGCTGAGCCACACGGCGTCGACGCCCAGCGCGGCCAGGTGGTTCAGGCGCTGCGTGAGGCCTTTCAGGTCGCCGAGTCCGTCACCGTCGGCGTCGGCGAAGCTGCGCGGGTACACCTGGTAGATGACGGCCTGACGCCACCAGTCGGGGTTCCTGGAGGAGAGGTCCGGCGTGCGGTCTGCCATGCGGGCTCCGTTCGGGCGGATGCGGCGGTCGGTCGACACCAGAGAATCTGTCCACATTGCCCGGAAAGGGAACCTTCGGCCGGTCCGGCGGAGAAGAGTGCGGGGAAGGCACCGGAGCCGGCCGGCCCTCCGGCACCGGCTACCGCTCCACGGTCTCCAGGTACAGCTTCACGTACCGGTCCACGTCGACCTCCAACGCCACGTCGACGAGCAGCTGTTCGCGTCGGCCCTCGTGGATCTCGGACTCGCCGGGGCGGGGGCGGCGGTCGACGATCGTCTGGCCGCGGGTCGGGCCGGGGGCCAGGGAGACCTCGACCGGGAGGCGGCGGGTGGTGATGCCCTGCGGATCGGCGACCGCGCACACCGCGCCCGCGTCGCCGAGTCCGCCCGCCTCCTCCGCCTCCGGTTCCCCGCCCTGGGTGGTCGGGCGGTGGGCGAGCAGATCGCCGGCCAGCCGGGTCCCGGGGTCGCTGCTCGCGCGCAGCCGGTGGACGTCCGGCGCGTCCACCACCACCTGCATGAAGACGTCCAGGCTGTACATCGTGATCGGCACCCCGGCCGTGAGCAGGATCGCCGCGGCCTCGGGGTCGTGCCAGACGTTGAACTCGGCGACCGGTGTGGCGTTGCCGGTGGCGACCGCCCCGCCCATGAAGACGATCCGCTCGATGTTGCGGGTCACCTCCGGGTGGGTGCGCAGCAGGAGGGCGATGTTCGTCAGCGGGGCGGTGGGGATCAGGGTCACCGGGCGCGGGGAGGCCAGGATCTCGCGGCGCAGCAGGGCCACGGCGTCCAGCGGGGCCGGGGTGCGGACCGGTGCGGGCAGGCCCAGGTCGCCCATGCCGTCGGCACCGTGCACATGCCGGGCCGGGCGCGCCGGTTCGATCAGCGGGCGTTCGGCGCCGCGCCCCACCGGGATGTCGGGTGCGCCCGCCTGCTCCAGCACGGTGAGGGTGTTGCGGACCACGCCGTCGACGTCCGTGTTCCCGGCCACGCAGGTCACCGCCCGCAGGTCGATCCCCGGGTGGCGCAGGGCGAACAGCAGGGCCAGGGCGTCGTCGACGCCGGTGTCGCAGTCGATGATCACGGGGATGGGCTGACCGGTCACAGCGGACTCCTTCGTCGTACCTGGCCCTGTGCTCAGCACACTAGATCCAGCACACTGGATCAGTCCCACAGCGCGGTGCCGCGTGCCGCCACCCGTTCGGAGATCCGGTGCAGCAGGCCGGGCACGGGGAGCGCGCCGGGCCTGCGGCCGTCCCGCAGCCGTACGGCGGCCAGGCCCGCGCCGGCCTCGCGGGCGCCGATCACCGCCTGGTACGGCACCAGGCGCCCCGCCCGGATCCGGGCGCCCAGGGTGCCCTGGCCGGGGGCGGCGAGTTCGGCGCGCAGGCCGGCCGCGACGGCCTCGCGGACCAGCGCCGACGCCTGCTCCAGCTGCTCCTCGCCGACCGGCAGCACCACCAGCTGGACGGGGGCCAGCCAGGCCGGGAACGCCCCGCCGTGCGCCTCGATCAGGTGGGCGACGGCCCGCTCGACGCTGCCGATGATGCTGCGGTGCACCATCACGGGCCGGTGCCGGGCGCCGTCGGCGCCGATGTAGTGCAGGTCGAAGCGGGCCGGCTGGTGGAAGTCGATCTGCACGGTGGACAGGGTGGACTCGCGGCCGGCCGGGTCGGCGATCTGCACGTCGATCTTCGGGCCGTAGAAGGCGGCCTCGCCCGCCGCCTCCTCGTACGCCACCCCGGCCTCGGCGAGGACCTCCCGCAGCAGTTCGGTCGCCCGCCGCCACAGCTCCGGGTCGGCGACGTACTTGCCGCCCTCCCCGGGCAGCGACAGCCGGTGGCGCACGGCCCGGATGCCGAGGTCGGCGTAGGCGCGGGCGATCAGCTCCAGCGCGGCGCGGGCCTCCTGTACGGCCTGGTCGAGGGTGCAGAAGATATGGGCGTCGTTGAGCTGGATGGCGCGGACGCGGGTCAGGCCGCCGAGCACGCCGGAGAGCTCCGCGCGGTGCATGGGGCCCAGTTCGGCGAGGCGCAGCGGCAGTTCGCGGTAGCTGTGGGAACGGGAGCGGTAGATCAGGGCGTGGTGGGGGCAGAGGCTGGGGCGCAGCACGACCTCCTCCGCGCCGAGCTTCATCGGCGGGTACATGTCGTCGCTGTAGTGGTCCCAGTGCCCGGAGATCTCGTACAGCTCGCGTTTGCCGAGGGCGGGTGAGTACACGTGCCGGTAGCCGGCCCGGCGTTCGGCCTCGCGGATGTACTCCTCCAGGGTGTGCCGGACGGCCGCGCCGTCGGGCAGCCAGTACGGCAGGCCGGCGCCGATCAGCGGGTCGGTGTCGAACAGGTCCAGTTCGCGGCCGAGGCGGCGGTGGTCGGGCAGCTGGTCGTTCATCGGGAATCCTCCGCGGTGCGGGGGCGAGGAACCGGGGTGGGGACGCCAAAGACGCCGAAGCCCCGGGGCGCTCGCCCCGGGGCTTCGATGCTGGTCAGGTGTCAGCGCGCCGGGACGGTCTCCGGCGTCGTCGTGCTCGACGGGCACTGCGGGGCGCGCTGCATACGGCGACCGTAACAGCGCCGGCCGGCCGGGGCGACGCGTTTTCGCGGGGCCGCTCACCCGGACGGCCCGGAGCGCTGGTGGGGCGGTCGGGGCGGTGGTGCCGTGAGAGCAGGCATCCCCACCGGCCCGCTGCCCAGGAGGCACCCCATGATCGCCGCGATACCTCCCCGTGTGCTGCTCGTCCTCCTCGGCGCCGGCCTGCTCACCACCGGCGGCATCGCCGCCCTCGGCCTGAAGCAGCCGGCGTCCGCGCCGCACCCCGTCCCGACGATCGCCGCCTCCACCCCGGCGCCCAGGACGAGCGGCCACACCGACGCCGCCTCGCTCACCGAGGCGCAGGCCCAGGCGGCGCTCCTCACCGAGACCGACCTCGGCGCCCCCTGGACCGCGACGCGCGGCGCGGCCACCTGGCGGGACGCGCTGCTGAAGGCGGCCACTTCGGCCGGTGAGTGCCAGAAGTTCATGGACGCCCTGTACAGCGACGAACTCCTCGGCGCCCCGGCCCGCGCCGCCGTCGGCCTGGACGACGCCGACACCGACGCCCAGCTGCGCTACCAGATCGGCACGCGCCGCCCGGCGGACGTCGACAGGACGCTGGCGTGGCTGCGCACGATGCCCGTGCAGTGCGCGCGGTTCACGGCCACCACGCAGCTGGGGCTGGTCGAGGACGTGCAGGTCGTGGACGCGCCGCTGCCGGAGGTCGGGGACGCGCGTCAGGGGCTGCGGGTCAGCCTCGCCACGACGACGGACCAGGGCGACGAGTACCTGCTCACGCTGGACGTGGCCGCCGTCCGGGTGGGCCAGGACTCCTTCGCCCTCACCAACGGCGGCCTGGGCGACGTACCGAACGACGCGACGCAGGCCGCCGTGCAGGTCGGCGCCCTGCGCCTGGCGGACGTGCGCCGACAGGGCCGGGCACAGGTCTGACCGGGCCGGGCCGGGTCACAGGGGCGGCTGGGCCGGGGCCGGGCCGAGGGTGGTGGTGCCGGGGGTCGTGCGGTGGCCCAGGCCGGTGCGGTAGGCGTCCAGGGCGGCCTCGGTACGGCCCGTGCGGCGGAACAGGTCGCCGAGCAGACGGCACAGGTCGGCCAGGTCACCGGCGGCGCCCGCGCGTTCCAGGAGGCTGAGCGCGCGGACGTAGTGCTCCTCGGCGGCCTCGGTGTCGCGGGTGTCCTCGGCGATGATGCCGAGGAGGCGGTGGGCCGCGGCGGCGTGGACCGCGCCGCGTTCGGAGGAGAAGTCGCCGAGAACGCCGCGGAGCAGTCCGGCGGCCTCGTCCGACTTGCCGCGCCGGTGCAGCACGTCGGCCAGCTCGACCGCGGCCTGGCTGCGGTACAGGGCCGCCCGGGTCTGCGCGAGCATGGTGTGCGCCTGGCGCAACTCGACCTCGGCGCGGTCCAGTTCGCCGTTCTGGGCGCAGACGTAGCCGCGCATCCAGTGGCAGTTGGCGAGTTCGGTGCGCAGCTGGAGGCGGCGGTACAGCTCGGCCGCCTTGGCGAGGGAGGCGTCGGCCTCGGCGGCCCGGCCCTCGGTGAGCAGGGTGCGGGCCACCGAGCGGTGCATCCGGGCGATCAGCGCGGGGTCGGCGGCCTGCGGGGCGAGCGCGAGGGCGAACTCGGCGGCCTGGGCGGCGCGGGCCTGGGCGCCCATGTCCATGTACGGGCCGATGACGCTGGCGTACAGCAGCAGAAGGGCGTCGGGGTCGTGCAGACCGCCGCGGTTCAGCTCGTCGAGGGTGGACTCCAGCAGGTAGACCGCGTACCGGAGTTCGCCCGCCAGGTAGTGGGAGACCGCCCGGCCGCGTACGGCGGGCACCCGGGCCGGCAGCGACTCGTCGGCCAGCTGCGCCTCGGCCCGCTCGAAGCAGTCGCGTGCCGTGCCCAGCTCTCCGGTCTCCAGGCCGCATTCGCCGAGCCCGAGCAGTGCGGTGGCCTGCTCGTGGCGCAGGCCGTGCGTCTCCGCCTCCGCGAGCAGCGCCGTGTACTGCGCGGCGGCCTCCTCGGCCCGGCCGTCGGCGAGGACGCGCTGGGCCTCGGTGAGCCGCAGCCTCAGGCCGGTGGCGAGGTGGGCGGGGCGGCCGACGGCCAGCTCCTCGAAGGCCACCCCGAGCCGGGCCGCGATGTGCCCCAGCGCCTCGTCGGAGGCGCGCACCCGGCCGGCCTCCAGGGTGGAGATGTAGGCGGGTGTGTAGGCCGGCTCGGCCAGTTGACGCTGCGTCAACCCGGCCTGGGTGCGCAACCTCTGCACGCGCCGCCCGATGACCTCGGGATCGTCCCGCTCCCGCATACCCCCGGCCCCCCAACTCGCCCGTCGCCCCTTGCCGTTCGGGTTGTACAGCCCCTAGGTTAAACGGCGGGTTAAACCTGTTTAATACGCCACTGTCGTGTTGCGAGGTCGCCGTGTTCGGACGTACATCCGCACCCTACGGAACCCCCACCGCGCGGAGGGCCGTCGCCGCCGCCGTGATCGCCGTGGCGGCACTGATAACCGCGGCGAACGCGGGCCCGGCGCGGGCGGCGGAGTCGGGACACACCGCTCAGCACCAGCAGTCGGTTTACGCCTTGAGAGCCCGCACGAAGGCGCCCCAGACTCCGGGGGTCACGGAGAAGTGCGCCGCGCCGGGGGTCTTGGAGTCGCGGACGGCCACGAGGGCGGGGTGACGGGCGACCTCGACGCACTCGCCGCCGGTGTTGCCGCTGTAGGAGGACTTACGCCACACCGCGTCCGTCAGGTTCGGCAGCTTGCGCATAACGTTCCTCCATCACGCGGGTGATCAGTGCCGCCGAATCCTCCACGGAGAGGGCGGACGCCTGCAAGTGAGCGTAACGAAGGGCTGCCTCCTTGACAGTCTCCGGGTTGGCCGTCATGTGCCCCGAGATGATGTCCTCCGTGTACACGAGGTCTGGGTGACCGTCGAAGCGAAGACTCGTGAACGACCCGATCAGACTCGCGTGTTCACCAGCAAAAAACGGCAGCACCTGCACCCGCACCCACTTGTGGTCGAGGAAGGTCAGCAGGTGTGCGAGTTGCTCGCGCATGATCCGGTGACTGCCGATGGGCCGGTGGAGGGCGGCCTCGTCCAGGACCACCCAGGTCAGCGGGGGCTCTTCGCGTAGCAGAATGCGCTGGCGTTCCATCCGCGCGGCCACGAGCTCATCCAGCCTGTCCCGCACGCCGGTTGCCAGCACCGCCCTGGAGTACGTTTCGGTCTGCAGAAGGCCATAGACCATCTGCGCCTGATACGTGGAGATGTACGTCGCCGTAGCCTCCATGTCAGCGAACGGCTGGAACCACGTCGGCAGCTGGCTCCGCAGGACCAGCCCCACCAGGCGCGAGAAGAAGCCCTCCGTCACCAGCGCGGCGTCCACGCGCTCGGCGAACTCACGGGTCGGCACCTTCGCCCCGGTCTCGACCTGGCCGACCAGCGAGCCCGTGCAGAAGACGATCGCGCCCAGTTCCCTCTGCGTCAGCCCCGCCGCCTCACGCCTGCGGCGCAGCTCGTAGCCGAAGTAGTCCAACGGCGAGGCCGCGGGATCCAGTTCGCGGATGTTCACCATGTACCGAGAGTAGCCAGCCGACTCCGCCCAGGTGGGCCTGTCGGCGAAACCGCCGGAGGCCTACGCTGACGGGCCATGACCCCCTCTGCCGCCGCCCGCACCGCCCTGGACCTGACCGCCGAGCTGCCCGTCCCGGCGCTGGAGGACCTCTACCGGGACCTGCACCGCCACCCCGAGCTGTCCCTGCGCGAGCACCGCACCGCCGGGAAACTCGCCGAGCGGCTGGCGAAAGCCGGGTTCGAGACCACCGAGGGTGTCGGCGGCACCGGGGTCGTGGGGCGGCTGGCCAACGGCGACGGGCCCACCGTCCTGCTCCGCGCCGACATGGACGCGCTGCCGGTGCGGGAGGAGACCGGGCTGCCGTACGCCTCCACCGCGGACGGCGTGATGCACGCGTGCGGGCACGACCTGCACGTCACCTGGCTGGCCGGGGCCGCCACGGCGCTCGCGGCCGGGCGGGACACCTGGCGGGGCACCCTGCTGGTCGTCGGACAGCCCGCCGAGGAGAGCGGGCAGGGGGCGAGCCGGATGCTCGCCGACGGGCTGTACGACCGGTTCGGGCGGCCCGACGTCCTGCTCGGGCAGCATGCCGCGCCCGGCCCGGCGGGGCTGTACCCGCACTCACCGGGGCTGATCATGTCCGCCGCGACGGACGTCGACATCGTGGTGCACGGCCGGGGCGGACACGGTTCGCGGCCGGAGTCGACCGTGGATCCCGTCGTCACCGCCGCCTATCTCGTCACCCGGCTGCAGACCGTGGTCTCGCGGGAGATCGCGGCCGGCGAGTCCGCCGTCCTCACCGTCGGCCGGATCGAGGCCGGCACCCGGCACAACATCATCCCGTCCGAGGCGCGGATCTCGCTGAACCTGCGCAGCCAGTCCGAGGCCGTACGGCAGCGGATGCTGGACGCGATCCGGCGCATCGCGCGGGGCGAGTGCCTGGCCGCCGGCTGCCCGCGCGAGCCGGAGATCACCATCGGCAACACCTTCCCGGTGACCGTCAACGACGCCGACACCGACAGGACGGTGGCCGCCGTGCACCAGGAGGTCTTCGGCGCGGGCACGGTCTTCGACCCGGGCCCGGCGATGGGCAGCGAGGACTTCCCGCAACTCGCGCTGGAGAACGCCATCCCGTACTCGTACTGGTTCGTCACCACGACCCCCGCCGAGGTGTGGGACCGGGCCCCCGGCGACACCCTGCCGGAGAAGTTCGCGGCCGTGCCGAGCAACCACAGCCCGCACTTCGCGCCCGACCTGTCCGTGATCGCCCCCGGTGTCCGCACGCTGGTGTCCGGGGCGCTGGCGTTGTTGTCGGTGGCATGACCTAGTCTTCGCTCACTCGCCACACACGGCGCACACCCGGTTCACAAGGGGCCGCGCAGTCGTGCCCGCGTGGCGATCCCAACTCTTCATTCGATCCGGGGGGTTCGAATCAGCGTGCGCAAGCGCTCTCTCACGGCCGCCACCACCCTGGCGGTCCTCTTCAGCTCGGCGGTCCTCGCCGCCACCCCGGCGTCCGCCGACTCCAGCGCCGCCCTGCCGGTCAAGCAGGTCGGCCACATCGTGGTGGACGGCGTGCACCGGCAGGTGTTCATCAGCGACCCGAGCAACGGCAAGATCGTGGTCACCGACTACGCGGGCGACGTCGTCAAGCAGCTCAGCACCAACCTGTCCGGGGTCGACGGCCTGGAGCTGTCCGCCGACTCCGGCACGCTCTACGCGGCCGTCCGGGACCTCGACGCCATCGCGGTCATCGACACCGCCACCGACGCCGAGACCGCCCGGTACGCGGTCGGTGACAAGCCCGGCAGCGTCGCCCTGGCCGGTGGCCGGCTGTGGTTCGGCTACGGCGGCGACACCGGCGGCAACATCGGGTCGGTGGACCTCACGAGCGACCAGCACGAGGTCACCCTCGGGCAGGTCGACGGCGGCACCTGGTACTCGGCGCCCCTGCTGGACGCCGCGCCCGGCTCGAACACCCTGGTCGCGGGCGCTGCCGGACAGAGCCCGGCCGAGATCGCGTCCTACGACGTCTCCTCCGGCACCCCGGCCAAGCTGGCCTCCACCCGGGAGGCCGGCGACAACCTCGGCGACCTCCAGGTCACTCCCGACGGCAAGGACGTCGTGGTGGCCAGTGGTGCACCGTATTACCACCAGGTCTTCAAGACCGCCGACCTCGACGAGGACGGCAAGTACGTGTCCGACGCCTACCCGAACGCGGTCGCGATCGCCCCGGACGGCACGGTCGCGGGCGGCACCTTCGCCTGGTACGACCCGGACGTCTTCGTCTTCCGACCGGGCAGCAGCGAGGCGGTGCGGACCTACGACTTCCCCAACACCGGGCACAGCAGTGGCGCCGACACCCTGGCCACCGCCGGCCTGGCGTGGGCGCCGGACGGCTCCCGCCTGTTCGCGGTGACCCACAACGACGGGGACGTGTACTCGCTGCGGGTGCTCGAATCGCCGGCCAAGGCCGCCACCACCATCACGGTCGACGCCCCGGCCACCGCCACCCGCGCCAAGCAGCTCACCGTCAAGGGCAAGACCGCCTCCACGCTGCCGCTGCCCGCCGGCACCAAGCTGACCGTCACCCGCACCGACCTGGACTCGCCCAAGGGCAGGGCCCTGCCCGCGGTGTCCACCAAGGCCGACGGCACCTTCTCCTTCACCGACACCCCGCCGGCCGGCGGCAAGGTGACGTACAAGGTGGCCTACGCGGGCGACGCCGACCACGCGGCGTCCTCAGGCTCCGACTCGGTGACCGTCTCGCGCGCCAAGCCGACGCTGACCGTCGACAACAACGGCAAGGTCTACTCGTACGGCCAGGACGTCAAGTTCACCGCCCACCTGGGCACGACGTACAAGAACCGCACGGTGGAGATCTGGGCCGACCCGTTCGGCTACGACAAGCCGAACAAGCTGGTGAAGTCCGGCAAGGTCGACTCCCACGGCAACCTGTCGGTCACCCTGGACATGAAGCGGGACACCAAGGTCACCGCGAAGTTCGCGGGCGACTCCCGGTACACGTCCGCCTCCGCGTCCAGCACGGCCGGAGCCCGGGTCAGCATCTCCACGTCGGTGGGCAACCACTACAAGTCGACGTCCGCGTGGGGCCACACGTACTACTTCTTCCACAAGACCAAGGACCCGCTGATCACGACGACGATGTCGTACTTCCCGGGCCGGGCGCAGAAGTTCGAGTTCGAGGTGTACGCCCAGGGCCGCTGGTACCCGGGCGACCCGGCCTACTTCAAGCTGGGCGGCAACGGCGTCTCCCAGGTGCGCATCACCGGCGACCACGGCGAGGACGTCGGCTGGCGTTTCCGGGTCCGCTCGTCGTACATCAACGGCTCCTCCGGTGACACGGTGAACTCCACGACGCACGGCGCCTGGAAGTACTTCACCTTCACCAAGTAAGGCTCACCGGGCGGCCTGGAGCCGGCCCAGCTGCCGCTGGACGCTCTCCAGCGCGCCGCTCCGCCGGCCCGGCACCCTGAGCCGCAACTCCGCGAGCGCGGGCCCGAGTTCACGGGCCCGCGCCGTGTCCTTGATACGGGTCCACTGGTGGTGCGCACGGTCCACGGCCGCCTCCACGGCGGGCGCGTCCACGGCCTGCCCGGCGGCCAGCCGCACCCCGGCCACCCCCAGCCAGGCCCGGCAGCTGCGCACCGGGTCCCCCGCGAACATCGCGAGGTCCGCCCGGACCTCGGCCCAGTGCAGGGCTTCCTCGGAGGCGGGTCCGTGAGAGCCGACGGCGAGCTGCTCGTGCCGGGCGGCGAGGACGTCGGCGTCAAGGTGCCGGCCGGCCTGCACGGCGGTGCTGATGGCGGTGTGGGGGTCCTGCGCGGCGGCGGGCGGGTGGGCGTAGGGGAGGCCGGGGGCGAATCCTCCGGGAACGGACAGCACCAGGTCCCGGCCCCCGCCGGCCTCGGCGATCCGCGCCCACGCCTGCTCGTGCAACTGCACGAGCGGCGGCCGGTGCCCGCTCCGCAGCAGCGTCGCCACGGCCTTCATGTACACCGGCTCGGCCACGCCCCGCCGACCGGGCGGCGGCGCGACGCGGCCGTGGACGGTGCTGGTACGCCCGCAGTCCAGTCCGCGCTCGGCGACGTACCGCCAGGCCTCCGCGTCCGCGTGCAGGTCGACGACGAGCGCCGTGTCCGCGGCGGAGCGCAACCGCAGCTCCTCACGGATCCAGTGCCACGGCAGCGCGGTGTAGCGGACGGTCGCCGGCGTGGTGCGGGCCAGCGCCAGATGCGGCAGCCGCTGGCGGCGGTCCAGGTGCAGCTGGCCGGTGATGTACACGGTGAGCGGTCCGGGTGCGGCGGCCGCGGCGCGCAGCCGGGTGAGGACGGCCTGCGGCTCCAGCGGATCGGCGAGCTCGACCACGTTCGCCGTCTCGGTGCCGGACAGCACGGAGGGGGCGACGGCGGCCAGCACCGACAGCACCCCGGCCGCGTCCACCAGGCGCCCCCGGCCCAGCGGCGAGGCCGCGAGCAGCAGCACGGTTCCGGGCATCGTCCCTCCCCCCTGCGGACCTCGGGGCCTCCAGGTCCGCTCTCCAGCCAGCACCGTAACCGCTGCGGCTGCAAACCGGCGCCTCAGGACCGCAAACGCCCTCGTTCGGCACCTTGTCCCGGTTCAGGGCCTTCGCCCTCCCCGCCCTCCCCCTCCCCGTCCACGCCGTCCCCCGGCCGCCCCGTCCCCGGCCTCCCCCTCCCCGGCCTCTCCTTCCCCGGCCGCCCCGTCCGTCGTCCGCCGCACGGCGAAGACCGTGGTGTCGTCGTCCAGCCGGCCCCTGCTGTGCCGCAGCACGCCGTCGCGGACCAGGCTCACCAGGCGCCGCGGCTCGCTGCGGCGCGGGTCGGCGATGACCGCGCGGGCCACCTCGCGGGCCAGCGGGTAGAAACAGCCGGACTGGTCGCGGGCCTCGGTCACCCCGTCGGTGACCAGCAGCAACGTCTCCTCGGCGGCCAGCGGCACCCTGCGCACGGGCGGCAGGGCGCCCGCGAGGTCGCACAGGCCGAGCGGGAGCCCGTCGCCGCTGGGCAGCTCCCGCACCCCGCGCGGGCCCACGGCGAGCGGGGGCTCGTGGCCGAAGTTGACCAGTTCGACCGTGTCCTCGTCCGCGCCCTCCCGATGGAAGCCGATCAGGAGCGCGGTCGCGAAGCGGTCTCCGTCCTCGCGGCCGGTCGCGCCGAGGTGGACGCGGTGCCGGCGCATCCGGATCTCCAGCCGTTCGGCGACGGTCGCGAGGTCCCCCTCGTGGTAGCCCGCCTCCCGGAACGTGCCGAGCAGCGCGGCGGCGGCCTCCACCGCGCCGAGGCCCTTGCCCTGCACGTCGCCGACGAGGACACGGGTGCCGTGCGGACTGGGCTGGATGTCGTAGAAGTCGCCGCCGACGCGGGCGTCGACGTCGGCCGCCAGATACACCCCGGCGTGCTCCAGCCCCGCCCAGCGCGGCGGCAGCGGGCGCAGCACGGTACGCCGGGTGGTCTCGGCGATGTCCTGGATGTGCAGGGTCTCCCGCTCCCGGCGCACCCGCACCGCCGCGGCCAGCACGGCCAGCAGCCCGCCCAGGGCGACCAGCACGAAATCGCCGAGCCCGGCCTGGTACTGGTCCGGCCACGTGCTGTCCGCGACGACGTACGTCACCACCGACAGCAAGGTGAGGGCGACCGTCGTCCACACCCCGCAGATCGCGGCGGCGATCCCGGGCACCAGCACGATCCAGGAGATGATCCGGAACCGCTCGGTGGTGTTGTAGTCCAGCAGCACGATGCCGGCGAGCAGCAGCAGGGGCGGGACCCAGGCGATGCTCCGCCCGCGGACGCGCAGCATCCGGCGCCGCCGCCGCCCGTACTCCATCTCGGTCACGGCGGGCAGCCCTCCATGCTCCCCAGCCAAACACGGGAGGGAAACGGCCGCATCCGGGCACTCGTCACTCTCCTGGCCGACTTGCCAGGCCCTGGCCCCAGGTGTGGGCTGGAGAGCGGGGCGAGGAGAGAGGAGTGCTCTCATGGCTCATGCGGCACCCGCGCCCGGCAGGATGCCCCGGCCCGGCCGGACACCCGAGGTGGAGGGGCGGGCCGCGCCCCGCCGCACGCCGGACGTCTTCGACGCGCGCACCCATGCGATCGCCCGGATCGCCGTCCCGATCGCGCTGGGTCTGATCTACGGCTACTGGGTCGCGGCCAACAACCGCGCGGGCGGCCCCATCACCGGCTGGAACCTGCTGCTCGGGTTCGTCAGCGCGCTGGTGTTCGCGGTGGTGAGCATGGCACTGCTGGCGCTGGCCCCGCGGATGCCGCGGGAGCTGCACGCGCTGCTGTGGTCGGGGTTCGCGGGCGTCGCGTTCGGTTTCCTCTACAGCCAGAGCGACGAGTCGGTCTGGCGGGCGGTGGCGATGTCCCTGGTCGTGGCGGCGACGACGTTCCTCGTGTTCTTCTACCGCTACTACACGCGTGAGGACGCGTTCGGAATCCGGGTCCGCTGAGCCAAAGGCGAGGGCGGAGGCGAGGGCGGCGGTGTGTGCGTGGGCCCCGGCCGGTCGGCCGGGGCCCACGCACTCCCCTGTACCCACCACCCGGACACGCGGCCGGACTTCTCCCCAGCACCAGGAAACACCCGTTCGGGCGAACTCTCCACCGGAGGCCGGCTTCCGCGGTTCCGCCCGGCGGGCGGACCGAATGACACCCGTTCGGGCGTAGTTGTCGCCCGGACGCGGGCGCACCGCTCGCGCGGCACCGCCCCCGGCCGTTGCCTGGAGGGGTGCCACCACGACCAAGGAGCGCCCTTTCGGCCGTACTCATCGCCCTGTCCTGTCTCCTCGTACCGTTCGGTGCGCTGGCGGCCTGGGCGGCGTACGGGCTCACCGACACGGGCCGGTACGTCACCGCGATGGCCCCGCTCGCCGCCGACCCGGACGTGCGGGAGGCCGTCGCGGACACGGTCGGTGACGGCATCCTGCGCGAGGTGGACGAGCACGTGGTGGACGTGCGCCCGCTGCGCGGCTCGGTCCGCCCGTTCGTGCACGACGCGGTGCGCTCCTTCACCCAGACCCGGGCCTTCCGGCTGGCCTGGAACACCGGCAACCGGATCACCCATGACGCGGTGCTGCGCGCCCTGCGTGACGAGGACGAGCGCGAACAGCAGGTCACCGTCGACTTCGCCCCCGTCACCGCCCAGGTCAAACGCCAGCTCGCCCAGGACCACATGCCGCTCGCCCAGCGCATCCCCGTGGAGCACACGGCGGTCGCCGTGCTCCCGGCGGCCGAACTGGCCGCACTGCGAAAGGGGTTCCACGTGCTCGAAGTCGCCGGTTTCTGGCTGCCCGTGACGGCCGTCGTCTTCGCCGTCACCGGGATCGCCCTGGCCGTCCACCGCCGCCGCGCCATCGCGGCGACCGCGCTGGGCACGGCGCTGGGCGGCGCGCTGCTGGGTCTCACCGTGGCGCTCGGGCGCAGCCTCACCCTCGCCGACCTGCCCGCCGACGTGCCCCACCCGGCCGCGGGCGCCGTCTACGACGCCCTGACCGGCACCCTGCGCACGGTCTCCTGGCTGCTCCTGGGCCTCGGCCTCGCGGTGGCCCTCACCGCCTGGCTCACCCGGTACCTGCGCCTGGTCCGTCCCGCACGACGCCGGCGCGGAGCCACGGCACCGGCCCGGACCCCGGCACAGGCCCAGGCACCGACACGGGCCAGGGTCTGACAGGGGCCAGGGTCTGACACGGGCCAAGGTCTGACGGCGTCGGCGGGCCCGGAGCGAGGCGCAGACGGGGGCATGGCGCAGCCCCGGAGCGTGGCCGCTGTCCCCAACCTGTGGACAACCGCGACCGCTTGCCACCCCACCGCCGGCAACTCGCCCGCGCTGCACCCGATATCAGCTGGTTTCCTGGCGGGCCGCGCCGGCCGACCGTAGGCTCGGCCCGTGAACCGACGCCCCGGACGCAGGCTCGGCGCCTGGTGTGCCGGGCTGCTGCTGGCGGGTGTGAGCGTGGTGGTGGGCTGCCGCGTGGCCGACACCGACGGCGTCACCCCCGTCCCCCAGCTCCTCGCCTTCCTGCCCTGGCTGCTCGCCCCGACCGCCTTCGCCCTGCTGTGCGCACTGCTCGCCCGCTGGTGGCCCGGGCTGGTGTGGGGCGTCGCCGTGCTCGGCCTGCTGGCCTGGCACCTGGACCCGTACGGCAGGACCGACGAGCCGGAAGGGCCGCCCCTCGCCACGTTCCGCGTGCTGACCTCGAACGTCGAGTTCGGCCGCGGCACCCCGGCCCTGGTCCCGCAGATCCGCGCCCGCCGCCCGGACGTCGTCTTCGTGGAGGAGTGCGAGTACACGTGCCAGGCCACGCTGGAGGGCGACTTCGACGCCGCCTACCCGTACCGGCAGGCGGTCCGCGCGGCCGGCTCGCACGGCTCCCTCGTCCTCAGCCGCTTCCCGCTGACACCGGCCGCGGGCGTCCACGGCACCATGGGCATGCCCGGCGCGGTCGCCGACGTGCACGGCCACGCCGTACGCCTCCAGCTCGCCCACCCCATGCCCCCGCTGCCGCGCCAGGTGGACCTGTGGCGCCGCGAACTCGGCCGGCTGCGCGCCTTCGCCGCCGCCGGCCGGGGCACCCCGACCGTCCTCGCGGGCGACTTCAACGCCTCCCAGGACCACGCGGCCTTCCGCCGCATCCTGGACACCGGCCTGACCGACGCGGCCCGCCTCTCCGGTCACGACCGCACCCCCAGCTGGCCCGCCCGCACCGCCTCCGTCATCGGCGCCCAGATCGACCACGTCCTGCTCTCCCGGGACTTCACCGCGACCGGCGCCCACTTCCTGCGCGTGACCGGCTCGGACCACCGGGCGCTCGTCGTGGACGTCACGCTCCACCAGCGCGAATGAGCCGAGGAGGGGCCGGGCGGTCCGGCCATAATGGGCGCATGTCCCGAGAGTTCCCCATCGGCCTCACCCCTCCCGACTGGCTGGTGCGGAACCTCCGATCCCAGCAGGCGCCCGTCAACTGGGCGGCCGCCGCCCGCGCCGCCGTCTCCCTGTCCCTGCCCCTCGCCATCGGCTTCGCGACCGGCTACCCGGCGTACGGCGCGCTCGCCTCCATGGGCGCCCTGTCCGGCGTCATCGGCGACACCGCCGACGCCTACCGCATGCGCATCCTGAACATCGCCGTTCCCCAGCTGTTCGGAGCGGTCGGCGTCGCGCTGGGCTCGCTGGTGTTCGGGCAGGGCTGGTACGCGGTCGCGGCCGTCACCGGCGTCGCGCTGGTGTCCGGGATGATCTCGACGATCGGCGCGGTGGCGTCGGTCTCGGGCCTGCTGCTCCTGCTGAACTGCGTGGTGGGCGCGGGCCTCCCGCTGCCCCGCCCCTGGTGGCTGGCGCCGGTCCTGATGACCGGCGGCGGCCTGCTGGTCCTCCTCCTCGCCCTGCTGGCCTGGCCGTTGCGCTCGGGCGTCCCCGAACGGTCGGCGGTGGCCGCCGCCTACCGCACGGTGGCCGCCCTGCTCGCCGCCTCCGGCACGGACCGCACGGAGGAGTACGACGAGGCCCGCCGCGCCGTCACCCAGTCGCTGAACCAGTCGTACGACCTGATCCTGGCCCGGCGCGCCCGCCACCACGGCCGCAGCCCCGAACTCACCCGGCTGCTGGCCCAGTTGAACGCGATCATCCCGGTGGTCGAGGCGGCGCCCGCGGCCCACCAGGCCGGCCGCCCCCTGCCCGCACAGATCCCGGAGGCCGTGCACCACCTGGCCCAGGCGGTCGAGACGGGTTACACAGGACCGATAGCCCTGTCCCTCCCCCTGCCCACCACGGAGACGGCCCGCGCGGTGGACCACGCCCTGCGCCACACCGCCGGGGTGGTCTCGGCCCCTGACGTGGACCCCCGGGGCATCGACGACCGCCTCGGCCGCCCCGCCGCCCTGGGCATCCGCACCGCCCGGGCGGCCCGCAACGTCATCCTCTCGGCGAACTCCTGGCGCTACGGCCTGCGGCTGGCGGTCTGCATCGGCATCGCCCAGACCCTGGTCTCCCTGCTCCCGGTCCCCCGCTCCTACTGGGTGGCCCTGACCATCACCTTCGTGCTGAAGCCCGACTTCGGCTCGGTCTTCTCCCGCGCCCTGCTGCGCGCCCTCGGCACGGTGGCGGGCCTGGGGATCGCGGCGGTGGTGCTGACGGAGGTCCCGCTGGGGCCGTGGGACGTCCTGGTCATGTTCCTGCTGGCGCCGCTGATCCCGGCGCTCACCCCCCGGGGTTACGGCTACCAGACGATGGCGATCACCCCGGTGATCCTCCTGCTCTCGCACATCCTGAACCACCAGGGCACGGCCCTGCTCCTGCCCCGGCTGGCGGACTCGCTCCTCGGCTGCGCGATCGCCCTGATCGCGGGCTACCTCCTCTGGCCGGAGAGCTGGCGCACCCGCGTGGGCGACCGCCTGGCCGACGCGGTGTCGGACACGGCGCGCTACGTGGAGACGGCGTTCGGCACCACCGGCGACGCCGACCCCGCCGCACGCGCCCGCATGCGCCGCCGCCTCTACCGGGACCTCTCCGTCATCCGCACGGAGTTCCAGCGGGCCCTCACCGAGCCCCCGCCGACCGGGCGCCGGGCCGCCGCCTGGTGGCCGCTGGTCGTCGCCGTGGAACGCATCGTGGACGCCACGACGGCGGCCCGCGTCCGCGTCCGTCACGGCGCCGCACCCCCGTCACCCGCGGAGATCACCCAGATCACCCTCCAGCTCCGGGAGCTGTCGGAGGGCGTGCGCAACGCGGAGACCCTGACGCCGGTCCGCACCGATCTGACCGGTCCGTCCGGGAGCGTCCTGGAGTCCCTCCGCCAGGAAGTCGCCGCGGCCCGGTCGATCGCTTCCCCACACTGAGGGCTTCGCTAACCTTACGTGTCCGTCCTGGCCAGGGATTCAAACGGGCATCAACTCACGCGAAGGGTTGCGCACATGGGCATTCTCACTCTCCTGCGGAACGCATTCGGCCGCTCACGCAAGGTACGGGCCACCGAAGCAGAGGGTGTGGCGCTCCCCTCCGACCTGCAGCAATCGTCTACGACGGCGGCCACCGCGGGGCCGGCGACCGCTCCTGCCGAGCCCGCCGAACCGACGCGGCGCGAGGAAGCGGAGCCCGCCGAGGCCGTCGCGGTACCGGCCCCCGCCACGGAGCCCACCCCGGAGCCACGCGAGTCGACACCCACGGTCCCCGAACCCCGCAGCTCGGCCCACGAGACCCACGAGCCCCACGAGTCCCACGACCTGGTGGCAGCGGCCTTCGACAACGTGAAGGTCCCCCATCCCGCGGAACCGACGGACGACCGGACGACCGAGCCGGAGACCACGGAGACGGCGGAGACGGCGGAGACTGCGGTCGCGGAGAAGGCAGAGGCCGAGCCCGCCGTCGCGGAGAAGGCAGAGGCCGAGCCCAAGCCCGCCGTCACGGAGAAGGCAGAGGCTGCGGCCGAGCCCGAGCCCGCGGTCGCGGAGCAGACCGAGGCCGAGGCCGAGGCCGAGGCAACGAAGGCCGAGGCCGAGGAATCCCCCGAGCCGACTACTGAAGCCGAGCCGCAGGCGGAGCCCGAGCTGGCTCCCGAGCCGGTGTCGGCGCAGGTGCACGACTCCGCCGTGACGGTGACCGAAGAGGCGATCGAACCGGAAGCCGCCGACGGCGAGGACACCCCACAGGGGCCACCGGCACTCGACGACGAATCCCGCACGGGTGGTGCGGGTGGGAACGAAGACGCCGAAGGCGAAGCCGAGGCGACCACCGCACCCGCTGACGCGCCGCAGGCACCCCGTGCGGGTGGGAACGAAGACGCCGAAGGCGAAGCCGAGGCGACCACCGCCCCCGCAGGCGCGCCGCAGGCAGACGCGGACCCGGAGCCGGAAACGGACGCCACCACCGGCCCCAAGCCCAAGCCCGCCACCCCCCTCACCCGGGTGAAGTCCCGCACCCCCTCCCTCACCGCCGCCTACAAGGCCGCCACCACCACCCTCAAGAAGACCGACCTCACCGGCGCCCGAGCCAAGCTCTACCTCGTGCTCGACCGCTCCGCGAGCATGCGCCCGTACTACAAGGACGGCTCCGCCCAGGCCCTCGCCGACCAGACCCTCGCCCTCGCCGCCCACCTGGACCCCGAGGCCACGGTCCACGTCGTCTTCTTCTCCACCGAGCTCGACGGCACCACCGACCTCACCCTCACCCCGGACCACGAGACGAAGATCGACGACGTCCACGCGGGCCTCGGCCGCATGGGCCGTACCAGCTACCACGCCGCCGTCGAGGAGATCGTCACCCACTACGAGAAGAACGCGGCCCCCGGCACACCCGCCCTCGTGGTCTTCCAGACCGACGGCGCCCCGGACGCGAAGACCCCCGCGACCCAGGCCCTCACCGCGGCGGCGGACACCCACCCCGCCCTCTTCTTCTCCTTCGTCGCCTTCGGCGAGCACGACAACAAGGCCTTCGACTACCTCCGCAAGCTGAAGACCGCCAACACGTCCTTCTTCCACGCGGGCCCCACCCCCCGCGAGCTGACGGACACCGAGCTCTACGAGGGCGTCCTCGCCGCCTGGCGCCCGTAAGGCCGATGCCGTCGGGGGGTGGACCACCGCGTCCACCCCCCGAAACGCGTGTGAGTCGATCTCCACGGGCCCAGTAGGATTTCGACTTATGGCGGCCACTGGATCCGAGAAGCAGGCGGGTAAGGCGTTCTACGTCTCCACGCCCATCTATTACGTCAACGACGCTCCTCACCTGGGCCACGCCTATACGACCGTCGCAGGCGACGTCCTCACGCGCTGGCACCGCCAGCGTGGCGAGAAGGTGTGGTACCTCACCGGCACGGACGAGCACGGTCAGAAGATCATGCGCACGGCCGAGGCGAACGGGGTGACGCCCCAGCAGTGGGCGGACAAGCTCGTCACGGAGGCCTGGCAGCCTCTGTGGGAGCACCTGGAGATCGCGAACGACGACTTCATCCGCACCACGCAGAAGCGCCACACCGACCGCGTCCAGGAATTCGTGCAGGACCTGTACGACAAGGGCGAGATCTACAAGGGCGGCTACGAGGGCCCGTACTGCGTCGGCTGCGAGGAGTACAAGCTCCCGGGCGAGCTGCTCGACGGCGAGGGTGAATTCGCGGGCCAGAAGCTGTGCCCGATCCACAAGAAGCCGGTGGAGATCCTCAGCGAGGAGAACTACTTCTTCAAGCTGAGCGCGTACACCGACAAGCTCCTCGCCCACTACGAGGCGAACCCCGGTTTCATCCAGCCCGAGTCCGCGCGCAACGAGGTCGTGAACTTCGTCCGCCAGGGCCTGCAGGACCTCTCCATCTCCCGCTCGACGTTCGACTGGGGCATCCCGATCCCCTGGGACGAAAAGCACGTGATCTACGTGTGGGTCGACGCGCTGCTGAACTACGCCACGGCGGTCGGCTACAACGAGAACCAGGAGAAGTTCGAGACCACCTTCCCGGCCGACGTCCACCTGGTCGGCAAGGACATCCTCCGCTTCCACGCGGTGATCTGGCCGGCCATGCTGATGGCCCAGGGCCTGCCGCTGCCCGGGAAGGTCGCCGCGAACGGCTGGCTGATGGTCGGCGGCGAGAAGATGTCGAAGTCGAACCTGACCGGCATCAAGCCGCAGGACCTCACCTCGCACTTCGGCGTGGACGCCTACCGCTGGTACTTCCTGCGCGCCATCGCCTTCGGCCAGGACGGCTCCTTCTCCTGGGAGGACTTCTCCGCCCGCTACACGAGCGAGCTGGCGAACGACTACGGCAACCTCGCCTCGCGCGTGGCCGCCATGGTCGGCAAGTACTTCGGCGGCACGCTGCCCGAGGCCACGGCCGACGGCGAGGCCGAGAAGGCGGTCCACGAGGGCCTCGCGAAGGCCGTCGCGGCGGCCGACCTGAAGATCGGCGAGGAGCTGGACTTCCAGAGCGGCATCCTGGCCGTCTTCGACTTCGTCAAGCAGGTCAACGGCTACATCACGGAGCAGGAGCCGTGGAAGGTGGCCAAGGACGAGTCGGAGGAGGGCCGGGCCCGCCTGGCGACCATCCTCTACACGGCCGCCGAGTCGCTCCGCGCGGTCGCCGTCCTGCTCAACCCGGTCATGCCGGAGACCTCCCAGAAGCTGTGGGAGTCCCTCGGCGCGGAGGCCGGCCTCGGCTCCCTGGCCGAGCAGCGGGTCCAGGACGCGGGCGCGTGGGGCAGGCTGCCGGTGGGCTCCACGGTCACCAAGGGCGCGGTGCTCTTCCCGCGCCTGGAGGAGAAGCCGACCGCGTAGCGGATGACGGATCGGATGTACGAGGCCGGGGCCCGGGAGACTTCCCGGGCCCCTCGCCGTTGCCGGGGCTGCGGCCGAACGGGCGGGCTCAGCTCGCGAACCCGAGGACGAGTGCGCCGACCACCGGTGCGGCGTAGACGAGCGGGAACGGGATGTGGGAGTACCAGCGGGCGCGGGCCACGGTGAGGGCGGCGCCGGCGAAGTAGGCCACCAGCCCGATCCCGGCCAGCACCCCGATCACCGGCACGAACAGCCCGGCCACCAGCCCCACGGCCCCGGCGGTCTTGGCCAGCCCCAGCCAGGGCCACCAGCCCTGCGGCACGGAGTAGTCCCGCAGTGCCTTGACGATCCACTGGGCCCGCAGGAGCAGCACGGCCCCGGAGAACCCGGCCATCAGCGCGGCGAGGAGGGTGACGACGACGTGGGCGGTGTGCATGAGAGGCTCCCATCGAGCGCTCGGTGAGCTGCGGACACCTCTTCGACACCGGCGCCGGACGTCGTGTGACAGGTGCCGGAGAAAAATTTCGGGACCGTCCCCCTGCTCTCCCGCCGCACCGGCCGGTAAGGTCCCGCTCCATGTCCTCGCAAGCTCCTGACCTGCACCAGGCCACCATCGACGCGATCCTCTCCTACGCCGGCCCGGCCACGCTCCCCTTCCAGCGGGCGCACGCGAGGGGCCCGTACGGCACGATGTTCTGGTTCAACGAGCTGCTGGAGTCCACCGGGGACACGGACACCGTCCGCCAGCTCCTGGTGACCGCCTCCGAACCGGCGCGCCGGGTCGAACTCGCCGAGGTGACGATCCGGCCGGAGCTGTGCGATCCGGCGCCCAGCGCGCAGAAGCTGCTGATCCGCGACTTCGCCGGGGGCTGGACCCATCTGGACGGGCTCGGCGTGGCCGTGCAGCCGACCGCGGGGCTGCACGCGTACGCGGCGCGCAAGGGCTGGACGTGGGCCGCCGACGGGATCCGGGACGGCCTGACGGCCCGCGCGGACGACCTCTCCCTGATCACCGGGACCCCGGTGACGGCGTACGCCCTGGCCCACGACGTGACCGGGGAGGACGAGGACCGGGACCAGGCGATCCTGGTCGGTTCGCTGGCCCGGGCGGCTGACGGCTCGGTCCGCTGGAGCGCGCGGCTGCCGGAGGGCTGCGTGGGCGCCCCGGTCTTCTACAGCGCCCCGCAGGACGAGGACTCCTTCAAGCTGCTGTGCGCGGGCGTGCTGCTGCCCGCCGACGATCACGGCTTCGGCCACCACCCGGTGGTGACGCTCGACCGGATCCTCGGCGCCCTCGCGGATTCCGGGCCCGCCGAGCGGCCCCGGCGCCGCCGCTGGTGGCGGCGCCGCTCCGGGTGACCGGCGCGGGTCGCACGGGTGCGCCGGGCCGGTTCTGGCAGAGTACGGAGGTCGTGAACCTCCCCGAATCCCACCGCCGGCTCCTCGCCGAGGTCGTCACCACGGGCGGCCCGTACGGGCTCGTGCTCGCCGGCGGCTACGCCCTGCAGGCGCACGGACTGGTGTCGCGTCCGCACGCCGATCTCGACTTCGCCACCCAGAGCGCCGAGCCCATGGACCGCGTCGCCGCCGCGGTCGGTACGGCCCTGGAGGCGCGGGGCCGGCAGGTCCGGGCCGGGACCGGCACCGCGCTCACGGCCCGGCTGACGGTCACGGACCCGGCGAGCGGCGGGAGCTGCGCCATCGGGCTGCACAAGGAGGCGTTCTGGCAGCCGCCGGACCTCACCGAGTACGGCCCGACGCTCTCCCTGGAGGACGCCGTCGGCACCAAGATCCGTGCCCTGTACGACCGGGGCGCCGCCGTCGACCTGGTCGACGCCCACGCGGCGGCGGCCCGCTTCTCCCTCCCCGACCTGGAGGAACTGGGCCGCCGGCACGCCCACGACCCCTTCGACCTGCCCACCCTGCAGTCCCGGCTGACCGGCACCGACTTCTACGCGGACGCCGACTTCCGCCGCTACGGACTGACGGAAGCCGAGGTCGGCGAGGTGCGCGCGTGGGCCCAGCGGTGGTCCGACGACATCGCCGAACGGCTGCTGGAGGACGGTGCCTCCCCCGACACGGAGCCCCCGGACGCCGAGGAATGAAGCGGAACCCGGCATCCCAAGAGCGGGAAAAGGACTGGTAAAGTCCGCTCACTTGGCGAGGGCACAGGCCCTCGTGGGGAGGGAATCGCACGTGGGCAGACACGCCCCGAGACGGCGCGGACTGGCCGCGGTCGTCTCCTCGTTGACGGTCGCCGCGGCGGCCGTGTCCGTCGCAGTCCTGCCGCAGGACGGTGCCTCGGCCGATCCGGCCGCCCCGGTGGCCGACACCACCGAGGTCACCCTGACCGACCCCGGCTCCACCCGCCCGCGCACCGACCGGCCCCTCGTCGCCGGTCCGAGCGGCTTCCTGCACCGGCAGAGCGGGATCCCGGGGCTCCTGTGGACGGACTACTCGGACGGCACGAGCGTCGTCGTCCGGACCGCCGACGGCGTCTACACGCCCGCGGGCTCCTGCGAGAGTCTGGGCTCGACGACCTGCGGGGAAGCCTGGTACGGCACCGACGGCGACCTGGTCGCGCTGCCGCGGGCCGGAGCCGTGGACCTCTGGGACCCGGCGACCCGGACGGCGTCGTCCTTCACCTCCGACGAGGCGTACCGGGGGCTGGCCGGCCGGACCGTGATCACCGAGCGGTCCCTGCACGACCGGGTGGACGGCGCCTGGCGCTCCCGTGCCATCACGCCGGCGGGCCTGCGGGTCACCTCGGGCACGATCACGGCCGCCGATGAGCACGGCGCGCTGTTCCGGCTGGGCACGGACCTGTACTACCTCGACGTCGACACGGCCGTCGCCACCGAGGCCTTCGGCGCCGTGGGCGCCCGTCCGGTCACCGTCATGAGCGACGACCGGATCGGCTGGTACGAGCCCGGCTCCGGTGATCTGCACCTCAAGCCGCGCACCGACCCGGGCGGCACCGAGCAGGTGATCGACCTGCCGCCGCCCGGCGGAGTCCTGGAAGGCGCCCCGGTCCTGCTGGGCGACTGGCTGCTGCTGCCGCTGTCCGGCGGCATCGGCAGCGGAACCGGCACCGGTCTGACCGCCGTGTCCCTCGCCGACGGCTCGTCGCACACCCTGCTGGCCAAGGCCGGCGCGTACGCGGTCCACGCCTTCGGTGACGACGCTCTGGTCACGGGCGGCACCGGCGCCACCGACTGGTGGGCCCAGCGGGTGAGCCAGGCCGCCGACGGCTCGCTGACCGTGACCAGGGCGGCGCAGGTCCCGGCCGTGGAGAACGCCAAGACCGGCATCGCGCTCAGCCGGGGCAGCCTGCGCGTCGCCGAGGACGACCCGAGCGGCACCCTGGACACCACCTCGACCCGCACGCTCGCCACGGTCGCCGGCCGGCTGACCGCGTCCGAGCCGCAGGCCGGCGACACGATCGACGCGGTGTGCCCGTACGCGGGCGCCGACTGCTCGGCGCTGTGGGGCAACCTCGGCGACGGCCCGCGTGACGTCTTCCTCACCACGTTCTACGACGGTGACGAGGGCGGCACCGGCCTGGGTCACGCGGACCGGCTGGTCGCGATGAACGACGGCTCCTCCGGCAACCCCCTGGAGTTCCGCACCGAGGGCGGCAAGATCGTCGACGTCTCCGACGACTACGCGGTCTACGACTCCGGCGGCGCCTCCCCGGCGCAGTACGTCGGTGAGTTCGGGCAGGGACAGAAGCTGAAACGGTCCGTGCGCGCCGCCGCCCTGAACGGCTCGACGCTGTGGAGCGCCGCGGGCACCGGCAAGCTCACCTCGTACAGCCTGACCGAGGACCGCACCCTGGCCACGGTCACCGTGCCCGGTCTCGGCTGTGCGCCGAGCGAGCTGCAGGCGGCGGGCCGCTGGGTGTACTGGGCGTGCGCCGACGGTTCGGCCGGGGTGTACGACACCGAGGCCGCCGCGTCCCGCGCGGTGACCGGCGGCGACGTGCTGCTCGGCGACGGCTTCACCGTCCGCCACGACCACACCGCCGGCACCCTGGTGCTGACCGACGCGGCCACGGGCGCCGCCCGGGTGCTCGCCACCGACGTCGCCGGCACCGGCCTCGCCGTGGACCGCCGCTTCAAGTGGACCGTGGACGAGTACAAGGGGCTGGTCGCCTGGACCGACCTGTACGAGCGGACGCACGTCGCCGCCACCGGCGTCACACCGTCCGCCGTGACGGCCTTCGAGACCGGGGCCTCCGGCCATGTGGACCCCGGCATGCGTTTCGAGGGCTTCTGGCTGCTGTCCCGCCCGGTCACGTCCTGGTCGGTGACGTTCTCCTCCGTCCAGAGCGGCGCCGCGGGCAAGGTGACCGACACGATCACCGGGGGCGCGTCCTCGGCCTGGGTGACGACGAACTGGTACGGCACCACGTCCACCGGAGTCCGGTTCCCCAACGGGGAGTTCACCTGGACCCTCAAGGCCACCGGCACCGGCACCGGGACCTCGGTCACCGTGGCGACCGGCAAGGGTTTCCTGGCCCGGGGCGCGGCCGTACGGCACGACTTCACGAGCCCCGACGGCCCGGACGGCCGGGGTGACCTGCTCACCCTGAACTCCTCCGGCGGGCTGACCTTCCAGGCCGGCACCGGCACCGGCACGTTCGGCGGCAAGACCACCGGCACCGGCTGGGCGACGAGCGTCAAGGCCGTCCCCTTCGGCGACCTGAGCGGCGACCTCTGCAACGACGTGCTCGTCCGGCTGAGCAGCGGCGCGTTGCGCCTGTACAAGCCGGGCTGCGGCCACGCGGTCACTCCGAAGACGTCGTACACGACCCTCGCGAGCAGCGGCTGGACGCAGTACGACGTGCTGACCTCGCCCGGTGACGTCACCGGCGACGGCCGGCCGGACCTGGTCACCCGCAACGCCTCCACCGGTGCGGTCTACCTGTACAAGGGCACCAGCACCGGCAGGCTGTCCGCCCGGGTGAAGCTGTACGACGACTGGAAGGGCTACAAGAAGATCGTCGGGGCCGGTGACCTGAACGGCGACGGCATCGGCGACCTGCTCGCCCAGGACAAGGCCAACACCCTCTACCGGTACGACGGCAGGGGCAACGGCACCTTCGCGGCCCGCGTGAAGCTGTTCACGGCCTGGGGCGGTTCCTACAACGCGGTCGTGGGCGTCGGCGACATCACCGACGACGGCCGGGCCGACCTCGTCTCCCGCGACAGCAGCGGCACTCTCTACCGCAACAACGGTGACGGCAGGGGCTCCTTCGGCTCCCGTACGAAGATCGCGACGGGCTGGGGCGGATACAAGTCCCTGTCCTGAGCCTCGCGCCGGCGAGAGACGGGGTGCGGTCCGCGCGGGCCGCACCCCGTCGGCGTACCGGGGCCGTCGTGCCGGGGCCGTCGTGGATGGTGTCCTCGTCGAGCGTGGTGCGGGTCGTGGTGTTCCACCACCGCCCCCGGGGCCACCGGAAGGGGGCACGCCCGTGGGTGTGCCGGTGGGCGTGCCGGTCGGGGCCGGGCCGCCGCCTGCCCCGCCGCTGCCCGACGCCTCGTATCCGGAGTAGACGCCGACGGCGTTGCAGTGCCAGATGTCGACCGCCGCGTCCCGCAGCGGTGAGCCCGGAAACGGCTGTGCGCGCCGATCGTCAAGAGCGAGTCAGGACAATCGGCGCGCACGGACACCCGGTACTACTTCGGCTGCGGCTTCCTGATGGTCAGGTGCAGCTCGCGCAGGCGGGACTCCTCCAGCTCGGTCGGTGCGCCCATCATCAGGTCCTGGGCGTTGCCGTTGAGCGGGAAGGCGATCGTCTCGCGGATGTTGGGCTCGTCCGCGAGGAGCATGACGATGCGGTCCACGCCGGGGGCGATGCCGCCGTGCGGCGGGGCGCCGAAGCGGAAGGCGCGCAGCATGCCGGCGAACTTCTCCTCGACGGTCTCACGGTCGTAGCCCGCGATCTCGAAGGCCTTGAGCATGATCTCCGGCTCGTGGTTCCGGATCGCGCCGGAGGACAGCTCGACGCCGTTGCAGACGATGTCGTACTGCCAGCCCAGGATGTCCAGCGGGTCCTGCGTCTCCAGCGCCTCCAGTCCGCCCTGCGGCATGGAGAAGGGGTTGTGCGAGAAGTCGATCGCGCCGGTCTCCTCGTCCTTCTCGTACATCGGGAAGTCGACGATCCAGCAGAACCGGAAGACGTTCTCCTCGAAGTGGCCGGCGCGCTTGGCGGCCTCGACGCGGACCGCGCCCATGATCTTGGAGACCTCGTCGAACTCGCCCGCGCCGAAGAAGATCGCGTGACCGGGGGCCAGCGAGAGGCGCTTGGTCAGCTCGGCGACGTTCTGCTCGGTGAGGAACTTGGCGATCGGGCCGGACAGCGCGCCGTCCTCGCCGACGCGGACCCAGGCCAGGCCCTTCGCGCCCAGGGACACGGCGAAGTCGCCGAGCTGGTCGAAGAACTTGCGCGGCTGCGCGGACACGTCCGGCACGGGCAGGGCGCGCACGTGCTTGCCGGCGAAGGCCTTGAACTCCGAGCCCTCGAAGACGTCGGTGATGTCCACCAGCTCCAGCTGGGCGCGCAGGTCCGGCTTGTCGGAACCGTACTTCAGCATCGCCTCGCGGAACGGGATCCGCGGGAAGGGCGAGGTGACGTGGCGTCCGTTGCCGAACTCCTCGAACAGCTCGGTCATCAGCTGCTCGATCGGCTGGAAGACGTCCTCCTGCTCGACGAAGCTCATCTCGACGTCGAGCTGGTAGAACTCGCCCGGCGAGCGGTCGGCCCGGGCGTCCTCGTCGCGGAAGCAGGGCGCGATCTGGAAGTAGCGGTCGAAGCCGGAGATCATCAGCAGCTGCTTGAACTGCTGCGGGGCCTGCGGCAGGGCGTAGAACTTGCCCGGGTTCAGGCGGGAGGGAACCACGAAGTCACGCGCGCCCTCGGGGGAGGTGGCGGACAGGATCGGGGTCGCCATCTCGTTGAAGCCCAGCGCCGTCATCTTGTGCCGGATCGCCGAGATGACCGCCGTACGCAGCATGATGTTGCGGTGCATGCGCTCGCGGCGCAGGTCCAGGAAGCGGTACTCCAGGCGCCGCTCCTCGTTGACCCCGTCCTCGGCGTTGATCGTGAAGGGCAGCGGGGCGGCGGCGCCCAGCAGCTCGACCTCGGCGACCTCGACCTCGACCTCGCCGGTGGGCAGGTCGGAGTTCACGTTCTCGGTTCCACGTGAAACAACGCGGCCGTCGACGCGGACCGTGGACTCCTTGGAGGTCTTGTCCAGGGCCTCGTAGGCCGGGGTGCCCGGGCGGGCGACCAGCTGCGTGATCCCGTAGTGGTCGCGCAGATCGATGAAGAGGATGCCGCCCAGGTCGCGCCGATTGTGCAGCCAGCCGCTCAGCCGGACGTCGGTGCCGACGTCAGAGGCGCGGAGCTGGCCGCAGGTGTGGGACCTGTACCGATGCATCGTCGTTCATCGTCCTTCGTGTGTGGGTCTGCGGGGGAGGTTGCTCTCCCCGGCCAGAACGGGCACGGGGCCCGGACCCATCAAGGGTACCGGGCACCCCAAGATCGGCTCCCCACCATTTACCCCCCGCCCGCCGGGCACCGGCACGAGGCCTTCGTCGATACCTCCAACCGTGGAACCGATCCCATCAGATCTACTTACAGTGGCACCTATCAACTAGATCTTCATAAAGTGGGGCAATGCGCACAGGCGAGCCTCTCCCGTACGTCGGGGACGTCCTCGCCGCCCTCGCGACCGGGATGTGGCACTGGGACACGGCCACGGGGCTGGTCACCGTGGACGCGGAGGCGGCGCGGCTGCTCGGCCTGCCCCCGGAGCGGACCACCCTCACGGAGGCCCAGGCCCGGGCCCGCCTGCACCCGGTCGACTGGAACGAGATCACCGGCGTCGTGCAGCTGGCCGTCGCGGAGGGCACGCTCGCCGAGGTGCGCATCCGGATCATGGACGAGCACGGGACCGTCCTGCGAGTGGTCCGCAGCCGTTCGAAGCCCTCCTACGACCCCGGGCGGCGGGCGTACGAGCTGGTCGGCACCCTCCAGGAGGTCACCGAACCGACCCCGGGCACACCGGCCGCCCGCAGCGCGGTCACCGGGGACTGGCGGCGCTCCCGGGAGGCGTTCCTGCTGGACGCGGGCCGGGCGCTGGCGGAGGCGCGGTCGACGGCCGAGGTGCTGCGGGTGGCGGGCGGCCTGTCGATGCCGGGGTTCACCCCGGACGGGCTCGTGGTGTTCGGCGTCGAGGGCGACCGGCTGACGATCACCGGTCAGCACGGGCACCAGCCCCGCGACATGAACCCCTTCTCGCACATGGCGCTGGCCACCGACTATCCGGCCACCGAGGTCGTACGGACCGGCCGGGCCGTCTACCTCTCCTCCCCCGACGAGTACAAGGACCGCTACCCCGTCACCTGGCCGCTCGCCCGGCACTTCGGCCGCCGCTCGTGGGCCTTCCTGCCGCTGACGGTGGCCGGACGGACGATGGGCGCCTGGCTGGCGGCATTCGCCTATCCGGTGGCGTTCACCCCGGACGAGCGCGCGGTCCTGACCACGGTCGCCCGGATGCTCGCCCAGGCACTGTCCCGGGCCGAGGCCGCCGAGTCCGAGCGGGAGCTCACGGAGGGCCTGCAGCGCTCCATGCTGCCGTCGCTGGGCCCGGACATCCCGGGGATGCGGCTGGCCGCCCGGTACATCCCGACCGGCGGCGGACTCCAGGTCGGCGGCGACTGGTACGACATGATCCCGCTGCCCTCCGGCCGCTTCGCCCTGGCCATCGGGGACGTGCAGGGACACGACGTGCGGGCGGCCGGGCTGATGGGCCAGCTCCGAATCGCCCTGCGCGCCTACGCCTCCGAGGGACACCGCCCCGACGCCGTCCTCTCCCGCGCCTCCCGCTTCCTGCACGGCATCACCCACGAGGCCCGCGACCAGCAGGCCTCCGACCAGCGGTTCGCGACCTGCCTGTACGTGGAGGCCGACCCGGCGACCGGGATGCTGGAGATCGCCCGCGCCGGGCACCCCGACCCGGCCGTCCGGATGGCCGACGGCACGGTGATGATGCGGCCGACGGCGGGCGGGCTGCCGCTGGGCATCGACCCGGACGCCGACTATCCGACGACCCGGTTCGCGCTCGAGCCCGGCGAGACGATGATGCTGTGCACCGACGGGCTGATCGAGACCGGCGGGCACGACATGGAGAGCGGCTGGCGCCGGCTGCGCGCGATCCTGGAGGACCACCAGGGCGACGTGGAGGCACTGGCGGACGCGCTGGTCCAGGGCGTGCACGGCCCGTCCTCGCACCACACCACCGGACCACTGGCCGACCGCCGCGAGGACGACATCGCGCTGGTGGTGCTGTGCCGGCCCGGGGAGGGCTGCGGCTGCGGCGACGTCGTGACCGTACGGCCGACCGTGCGGCGCACCCTGCTGTCGGTGGCCCAGGACGAGCCCGAGCGGATCGCCGAGGCCCGCCAGCACGTGCGCGAGCTGCTGCACGACTGGGTGTCGGCCGACCAGGTGGACTCCGCGGTGCTACTGGTCTCCGAGATGGTCACCAACGTCCTGGTGCACACCGACGCCGACGCGCTGCTGCTCGCCGAGGTGACCGGGGACACGTGCGGCCGGCGGCTGCGGGTGGAGGTCACCGACGCGGGCGACGACCTCCCGCACCGGCGCCGCCCCGGCGAACTGGCCAGCTCGGGCCGCGGCGTGATGCTGATCGAGCTGCTCGCGGACGGCTGGGGCGTGGACCCACGCGGCGAGGGCAAGAGCATCTGGTTCGAGCTGTACGAGTCCGGGGAGGCGGACGCAGGCGGGGGCGTGGACATCGAGATGGACATCGATGTGGATGTGGATGTGGACGTGGAGGCAGCGTTGGAGGCCGGCGCGGGGGAGGGCGCCGCCTGAGACGGGTCGGCGGTTCTGCTCGACCGTCGTCGCACGCGTCCGCCGTTCAGAGCCGACCGCCGTTCTGCCCGGCCGCCGTTCAGAGCCGGACGCCGTTCTGCCCGACCGCCGTTCTACGCGTCCGGTGGCTCGGAAGCGGGCGCGTCCGCGGAGGGCAGGGCGTACCGTGCCCGCAGTTCGTGCGCGACGCCGAAGACGGCGGCGGTCAGCGGCACCGCCAGCAGCATGCCGAGGATCCCCGCGACGGACGCCCCGGCGGTGATGGCGATCATCACCACGGCCGGGTGCATCTGCACGGTCCGGCTCTGGATCACCGGCTGCAGCACGTGCCCCTCCAGCACCTGCACCGCGAGGACCACCCCGAGGGCCCACAGCGCGATGACGAAGCCGCGGTCGGCGAGGGCGACCAGCACGGCGACCGCGCCGGACAGGAAAGCGCCGAGGTAGGGGATGTAGGCGCCGACGAAGACGAGCGCGCCGAGCCCGGGAGCGCCCGGGACCTGGAGGATCAGCAGACCGACGGTGATGCACAGGGCGTCGATGAGGGCGATGAGGGTCGTGCCGCGCATGAACCCCTCCACCGCCGCGAAGGCGCGCCGGGCGATGGCCTCCAGGGTGTCGGCGGTGCCGCGGGGCGCGATCGTGCGCAGGGCTTCCACGGCCCGGTGGGAGTCGCGCAGGAAGAAGAAGACCAGCAGCAGTGCGAGTACGGCCATGGCGATGCTCTCGCCGACGACGCTGACCCCGCTGATCACGTTGGACGCGGCCGTGGCGCCGAACGCGCTCAGCAGCTTGCGCGCGTTGGCGGCGAGATCGCCCAGACCGGTGCCGGCGGCCCCGAAGTGCTGGGCGACGGCCTTGGCGGCACTGCGCAGCGAGGCGACGATCTGGTCTCCGGTGTCGATGAGCGCGGCGACCACGATGTACACGGCACCGCCGACGACGGCCACGACGGCGACACAGGTGAGACCGGCCGCCACCGACGCCTGCACCCCGGCCCGCACGAGCTGCCGGTACAGCGGCCCGAGCAGCGCGGTCCCGAGCAGCGCGAGCAGCACCGGCGTGACGGCCGTACGGAACTCCCCGCACAGCCGCACCCCGACCCAGCCCACCCCGGCGACGAGCAGCAGCGCGGCGCACCAGGCGGCGAGCCGGCGAACGGGGTCGGGCAGCAGCTGCACGGTTTCCAGCCGATCTGTCGGTTCAGGCGCCTCCGCCGAGCAGGCCGGAGACAAGGCCCAGCAGGCCGCCGAGGAGGTCGCCGCCGTCGTTCCCGGTGCCGTCGCTTCCGGTGTCGTCGGCGGCGACCGTGGAACGGGGGGCGGTCTGTGCCTGGGCGGGGGCTGCCGCGGCCAGGGCGCCGAAGGTGAGCAGGGTGGTGACGAGGGTGCCGGCCAGGGTGCGGCTTATGCGGTTCACGTCGAACTCCCGAGGAGGTCAGGGGGACAGAAGGAACATCACCGACGCTAGGTGCGGTGCGGGAGGCACGCCGCGTGGGCTGCT
This sequence comes from Streptomyces sp. NPDC051133, assembly GCF_040682635.1. Lineage (NCBI taxonomy): Bacteria > Bacillati > Actinomycetota > Actinomycetes > Kitasatosporales > Streptomycetaceae > Streptomyces > Streptomyces sp. NPDC051133. Next base: position 228,463 of record NZ_JBFBBK010000005.1, on the reverse strand, counting down.
CCATCCGTGCCCGATGCGTCGCCGCCCGCCGAGAGGTCTCCGCGGCCGCGCATGCCGAGAGCCCCGTCCGGCGCGTGGCCGGGCGGGGCTCTCGTACGGTTCGCCGAGGTCGGCTCCGGGCGGGTCAGCCCTGGGGGCCGCTCGCCGTCATGCCGTGCACGGCGGGGATCGTTCCGAGCCGGCCCTTCTGGAAGTCCTCGAAGGCCTGCATGAGTTCGTCCTTGGTGTTCATGACGAACGGGCCGTAGTGGGCCATGGGCTCACGGATCGGCTGCCCGCCGAGGAGGACGACCTCCAGGTCCGGGGTGTGCGAGTCCTGCTTCTCGTCCGCGCGGACGGTCAGCGCGGAGCCGGCGCCGAAGACGGCGGTCTGGCCCAGGTGGACGGGCCGCCGCTCGGTGCCGACGCTGCCGCGGCCCGCGAGGACGTAGGCGAGGCCGTTGAAGTCCTCGCGCCAGGGCAGGGTGACCTCCGCGCCCGGGGCGAGGGTCGCGTGGATCATCGTGATCGGCGTGTGCGTGATGCCGGGGCCCTTGTGACCGTCCAGCTCACCCGCGATGACGCGCAGCAGCGCGCCGCCGTCCGGGGAGGTGAGCAGCTGCACGTTGCCGCCGCGGATGTCCTGGTAGCGCGGGGCCATCATCTTGTCCTTGGCGGGGAGGTTCACCCACAGCTGCAGACCGTGGAAGAGGCCGCCCGACATGACGAGGGACTCCGGCGGGGCCTCGATGTGCAGCAGGCCCGAACCGGCGGTCATCCACTGGGTGTCGCCGTTGGTGATCGTGCCGCCGCCACCCTGCGAGTCCTGGTGGTCGAAGATGCCGTCGATGATGTAGGTGACGGTCTCGAAGCCGCGGTGCGGGTGCCAGGGGGTGCCCTTGGGCTCGCCCGGCGCGTACTCCACCTCGCCCATCTGGTCCATCATGATGAACGGGTCGAGGTGGCGGTAGTTGATCCCCGCGAACGCCCGGCGCACCGGGAAGCCCTCACCCTCGAAACCGCTCGGAGCGGTCGTGACGGCGAGCACGGGACGTGCCACGGCTTCGGCGGGAGCGGTCACACGGGGCAGCGTCAACGGGTTCTCGACGGTCACTGCAGGCATGTCGGTACCTCCTTGGTACGCCCACATTAGTTGAGCGTTGAACTTTCTGCCACCCGTAACGGAGAAAGCCCGGAGGACATTCCCTCCGGGCGGCAGCGGGTGCCCTCTCACAGGAAGAGCAGCGCCACGGCGAACGCGGCCATCACCACACCGGCCAGCACCACCGGAAGGCCGAACACCAGCAGGAGGACGGCACCCGCGACGAGCATCGCCGTGACCAGGCCGTTCTCGGTGCTGTCCACGTACGACGACACGAGCCGCCCCTCCACCGTGATCCCCCGGGTGCGCAGCACCCAGGCATGGCGCACCAGCCGCCGGCACCGAGCCGGCCGCAGACGAGCAGACCCGGACCGCACAGCCAGATCAAGGTGGCGAACGGCCCCGCGCCCACCCCGAGCACGCAGGCCATCAGGGCGAAGGCGCCGCCACCGGCCCACCACAGGCGGCGCCTCGGGTCGCCGGCCGGCCGCCGCAGCGGCTCCACCGACACCAGCGCCGCCACGGGTATCCGGCGGCGCACTCCGCCCGCCGTGCAGGACCGTCGGCGATGCGTCGGTGGAGGCCACGCGGGCACAGTAGGGGAGCCCCACGACCGGAAGGGGGCGTTCAGCTGTACGCCGTCCAGCCCTCACGGCCAGCCGTACAGCCCCCACGCCCAGCCGTACACCGTCGCACGTCTAGCCGTACATGCGGCGCATGGCGAACTCGACCATCTGCTCGACCGCCTTGGCGTCGAACACCATCCGGTGCTCGCCCTCCATGTCCAGGACGAAGCCGTAGCCGGTCGGCAGCAGGTCGATCACCTCGGCGCCGGTGATGACGAAGTACTTGGACTCCTTGCCCGCGTACCGGCGCAGCTCCTTCAGCGAGGTGAACATCGGGATCACCGGCTGCTGGGTGTTGTGCAGGGCCAGAAAGCCGGGAGTGTCACCGCGCGGGCAGTACACCTTCGACGTGGCGAAGATCTGCTGGAAGTCCTCGGCGGACATCTGCCCGGTGGTGAAGGCGCGCACCGCGTCCGCGAGGGAGGGCGGGGACGGCTCCGGGTAGAGCGGCGGCTGCTGGCCGTACCCGCCGACACCGCCCTGCGGCGGGGCGTACTGCTGCTGAGCGGCGCCACCGTCCATGGACTGGCCGTATCCGTACATGGGCGCAAGCGTACCGAGCGGAGGACGAGCGGTGACCCGGGAAAACTTATGTAGCGATCGTTAGAGAATCCTGCTACGTTTTCTGTATCGACCGCTACCGAAAACTACGGACAGCGACCACGGGGGTCCTTCATGTCTGACGGCACGTCCCGCCCCGCCCTGCTCCTCGCGCACGGCGCCGGCGGATCCCTGGCCACCAACTACGGCCCGGTCATGCACCGGTTGACCGCGCGGTACACGGTGATCGGCGCCGACTATCCGGGCACGGGCAGCACTCCGCGCGCCACCCGTCCGCTCGAACTGGACGGGCTGGCCGACCAGTTGCTGGCCGTCGCCGACGCGGCGGGCGCCGAGCGGTTCACCGTGTCCGGCTTCTCGCTGGGCGGCCCGGTGGCGATACGGCTGGCCGCGCGGCATCCGCAGCGGGTGACGGGACTCGTGCTGACCGCGCCGTTCGCCCGCGCCGACGCGCAGGTGCGGCTCACCGCGCGCGTGTGGCGGACGCTCGCCGGGTCGGGGGACGCCACCACGCTCGGCAGGTTCGTGTTCGCCCACGCCCTGAGCCCGGCCGCGCTGGAGGCGATGGACCCGGAGGAGCTGGACGCGGCGGCGAAGGAGACAGGGGCGGCGGCACCGGAGGGCACGCCGGACCAGGTGGACCTGGTGGAGCGGCTGGACGTGACCGCGGACCTGGCCCGGATCACCGCGCCCACCCTGGTCGTCTCACCGGTCGACGACCGCCTGGTCCCGCCCCGGCTGCACCGGGCGGTGGCGGCGGGGATCGCGGGGGCCCGGCTGGTGGAGATACCGGGCGGTCACCTGCCTTTCGCCGAGCAGCCGGACCGGTGGGCGGCCCTGCTCACGGGCGGTGTCACGGGCGCGGTGGAATAGACCCTTCTCACACTTGAACCGGCAGGGGTTGCTTCTTATTACCGACGGGTAGCATCATCGGTGCTACTTGTTGGTACGTGAACTAGGTGCGAGGAGTCAGTGCCTCGCCGATCCCTCTACGGAGCCGTCGCCATGGGGCACTACAAGTCGAATCTCCGCGACATCGAGTTCAACCTCTTCGAAGTACTGGGGCGCGACAAGGTGTACGGCACCGGCCCGTTCGAGGAGATGGACGTCGAGACCGCCAAGAGCGTCCTGGAGGAGCTGACCCGCCTCTCCGAGAACGAGCTGGCCGATTCCTTCGCCGACGCCGACCGCAACCCGCCGGTCTTCGACCCGGAGACCAACACCGCGCCGATCCCGGCGTCCTTCAAGAAGAGCTACCAGGCCTTCATGGACTCCGAGTACTGGCGGCTCGGCCTGCCCGAGGAGATCGGCGGCACCACCTCGCCGCGCTCCCTGATCTGGGCCTACGCCGAGCTGATCCTGGGCGCCAACCCGGCCGTGTGGATGTACTCCTCGGGCCCGGCGTTCGCCGGCATCCTCTTCGAGGAGGGCAACGAGGTCCAGAAGCACATCGCCAAGATCGCCGTGGAGAAGCAGTGGGGCTCCACGATGGTGCTCACCGAGCCGGACGCCGGCTCGGACGTGGGCGCCGGCCGTACCAAGGCGGTCCAGCAGGAGGACGGCTCCTGGCACATCGAGGGCGTGAAGCGCTTCATCACCTCCGGTGAGCACGACATGTCGGAGAACATCCTCCACTACGTGCTCGCGCGTCCCGAGGGCGCCGGCCCCGGCACCAAGGGCCTGTCCCTCTTCCTCGTCCCGAAGTACCTCTTCGACTTCGAGACCGGCGAGCTGGGCGAGCGCAACGGCGCCTACGCCACCAACGTCGAGCACAAGATGGGCCTGAAGGCCTCCAACACGTGCGAGATGACCTTCGGCGACCAGCACCCCGCCAAGGGCTGGCTGATCGGCGACAAGCACGACGGCATCCGCCAGATGTTCCGCATCATCGAGTTCGCCCGCATGATGGTCGGCACGAAGGCGATCTCCACGCTCTCCACCGGCTACCTCAACGCGCTGGAGTACGCCAAGGAGCGCGTCCAGGGCCCGGACCTGGCCAACTTCATGGACAAGACCGCGCCCAAGGTCACCATCACGCACCACCCCGACGTGCGCCGCTCGCTGATGACGCAGAAGGCGTACGCGGAGGGCATGCGCGCCCTCGTGCTGTACACCGCCTCGATCCAGGACGCGATCCAGGTCAAGGAGGCGAACGGCGAGGACGCCTCGGCCGAGGAGGCGCTGAACGACCTGCTCCTGCCCATCGTCAAGGGCTACGGCTCCGAGAAGGGCTACGAGCAGCTCGCCCAGTCGCTCCAGACCTTCGGCGGCTCCGGCTTCCTGCAGGAGTACCCGATCGAGCAGTACATCCGGGACTCCAAGATCGACACCCTGTACGAGGGCACCACGGCGATACAGGGCCAGGACTTCTTCTTCCGGAAGATCGTCCGCAACCAGGGCGCCGCGCTGAACTCCCTCGCCGAGGACATCAAGAAGTTCCTGGCGCTCGGCACCGGCGGCGAGGAGCTGTCCGGCGCCCGTGAGCACCTGGCCAAGGCGGCCGTGGAGCTGGAGGCGATCGTCGGCCTGATGCTGACCGACCTCGCGGCCACCGAGCAGGACACCAAGAACATCTACAAGGTGGGCCTGAACACCACCCGCCTGCTGCTGGCCTCCGGTGACGTCGTCGTCGGCTACCTGCTGCTCAAGGGCGCCGCGATCGCCGCCGAGAAGCTGGCCACGGCCTCCGCCAAGGACAAGGCGTTCTACACCGGCAAGATCGCCGCGGCGAAGTTCTTCGCGGCGAACGTCCTGCCGGGCGTCACCCTCGCCCGCAAGGTCGCCGAGGGCGTCGAGCTGGACCTGATGGAGCTGGACGAGGCGGCCTTCTAGGCACGACCCCTGCCGGGCCCACCGGGCCCCGCCGGCTCCTGATCGATTCGCTGAGCGGGCCCGCTCCCTTTCCGGGAGCGGGCCCGCATCCGTCGTTAAGGTAAACCACATGAGCGCAGCAGCCCGCTTCGACCGCGGCCACACCGACGACCTGATGTCCTTCCTGGCGGCGAGCCCGTCGCCGTACCACGCGGTGGCGAACGTCGCCGAGCGGCTGGAGAAGGCGGGCTTCCGGCAGGTCGCCGAGACGGACGCCTGGGACGGCACGCACGGTGGCCGGTACGTGCTGCGCGGCGGTGCGATCGTGGCCTGGTACGTGCCCGAGGGCGCCGAGCCGCACACGCCGTTCCACATCATCGGCGCGCACACCGACTCCCCGAACCTCAGGATCAAGCCGCGCCCGGACAGCGGGGCGCACGGCTGGCGCCAGGTCGCCGTGGAGATCTACGGCGGCCCGCTGCTGAACTCCTGGCTGGACCGGGACCTGGGCCTGGCGGGCCGGCTGTCCCTGCGCGACGGCTCGACGGCGCTGGTGAACGTGGACCGGCCGCTGCTGCGGGTGCCGCAGCTCGCGATCCACCTGGACCGCTCGGTCGGCACGGACGGGCTCAAGCTCGACAAGCAGCGCCACTCGCAGCCGGTGTGGGGGCTCGGCGACGACGTCCTCGACGGCGACCTGATCTCGTTCCTGGAGCAGGAGGCCGGGCTCACGGCCGGCTCGGTGGCCGGCTGGGACCTGATGGTGCATCCGGTGGAGCCGCCGGCGTACCTCGGCCGGGACCGGGAGCTGGTGGCCGGGCCGCGCATGGACAACCTGCTGTCGGTGCACGCGGGCACCGCCGCCCTGGCCGCCGTCGCCGGCTCCGGCGCCGCGCTCACCCGGATCCCCGTGCTGGCCGCCTTCGACCACGAGGAGAACGGCTCGCAGTCGGACACCGGCGCGGACGGCCCCCTCCTCGGATCGGTGCTGGAGCGCTCGGTGTTCGCGCGCGGAGGGTCGTACGAGGACCGGGCCCGGGCCTTCGCCGGCACGGTCTGCCTGTCCTCCGACACCGGTCACGCCGTGCACCCCAACTACGCGGAGCGGCACGACCCGACGCACCACCCGCGGGTCAACGGCGGCCCGATCCTGAAGGTGAACGTCAACAACCGCTACGCCACGGACGGTTCGGGCCGGGCGGTGTTCGCCGCCGCCTGCGAGAAGGCGGGCGTGCCCTTCCAGTCCTTCGTCTCCAACAACTCGATGCCGTGCGGCACCACCATCGGCCCGATCACCGCGGCCCGGCACGGCATCCGCACGGTCGACATCGGCGTGGCGATCCTGTCGATGCACAGCGCCCGCGAACTCTGCGGTGCCGAGGACCCGTTCCTGCTGGCGAACGCGCTGACGGCATTCCTGGAGGGCTGAGCTCCGTTTCCCCCCGCCCGCTGCGAGAACGTTATTTTTGAACCTGTTCAAGAGACGTTCTCGCGGCTTAGGATGCGCTGCGCCCATCACACGATGGGCGCCTCCATGTCCTGTGGGGGGACCACACGTGAAGAACAGATCCCTCGCGCTCGGCTGCGCCGGTGTCGTGGCGGCCCTGCTGCTCGGGCCGGCGGCCACCGCGCACGCGGCGACCGCGCCCCATCTGAACGGGGTGGGCAGCGACGGTGCGCCCGCCGGCGGCCTGGTCTCGGTGTACGCCGGCTCCGACAGCGCCATCACCTCGATCACGGCACACCTGTACGCGCCGGACTCGGCCGCCGACGCCCCCGAGGTCGCCGAGGTCAGCGACTTCACCCGGGTGTCCGGCACCGACACCCAGGGCGTGTGGCGCACCAGCACCCCGCTGCGCCTTTCCGCGCTCGGCACCTACCACGTCGTGGTCGACCTGGAGGACGCCGACGGGGACACCTCGTCGCTCCAGGGGACGGGCGGCTACGACTACTGGCTCCAGGCGCACCTGTCCGACTTCCAGGTCACGCCCCGGAACCCGGACTTCGAGCACCAGACCGTCTCCGTCTCCGGGCGCTACACCGTCGAGGACCCGCGCACCGGCACGACCGGACCCGCGGGCGGGCAGGTGATGCTCTCGACGTCCAACTGGAACGACTCGCCCAAGGTCCCGCTCGACGCCGACGGCCGTTTCTCGTACTCCTACCACCAGACCGACGCCTACGGCCCCCAGGTCAGCCCCTGGCTCTACCCCGACACCACCGACCCCGTCGCCCCCGACTCCACCAGCGTGGACGTCGTTCCCGTGCAGTCCGACACCCGGGTGACCCTCGACGCCTCCGAACTCCAGGCGACGGACGGGCAGCCGGCAGCGGTCTCCGGCAAGGCGGAGTACTACCTCGACGGGCAGTGGAAGCCCCTGCCCGGCGTCACCGTCACCGAGCTCTACGCCAGCGACACCGGTGCCGCCGCCGCCCGCCCCGTCACCGACGCGGACGGCCGCTTCACCGGACAGCTGACCCTGCCGCACTCGGGCACGGTCGAGGTCCAGATCTACGGCGGCACCTACCTGAAGAACAGCCCGGAGCAGACGCTCAAGCTGTACGTCGCGAAGAAGACGTCGATCACGGGCTTCACGGCCACGCTCGACAAGTACTCCCAGCTGACCGCCAAGGGCCTGCTGAACACCGGCAAGAGCATGCCCGCCGACCTCTACTACAAGGTCGGCCTGCAGTACTCGGCGGACGGCAGGACCGGCTGGAAGACCATGAAGACGGTCACGCCCGGCAACTTCGAGCCCGGCACCGGCGCGACCTTCAAGGGCACCTTCGCCACCTCGTACAAGGGCTACTACCGGGCCCACTTCGCCGGCGACGGCCGCAACTGGCAGGAGTCGTACAGCCCGGTCGTCCACGTCCAGCGCACCCCGACCCGGATCACCGGCGGCAACGCCGCGCCCGAACCGGTCCGCAAGGGGCACACCCTCACCTACAAGGGCAAGCTGCAGTACTCCTCCTCGGGCACCTGGAAGGCCTACGCCGGACAGAAGGTGAAGATCCTCTTCCGCCCCAAGGGCTCCAGCACCTGGTACGACATGGGCAACGCCACCACCCACACGGACGGCACCTTCAGCAAGGCCAACACGGCGTCGAAGGACGGCACCTGGGTCGCGGTGCTGCTGTACCCGAACAGCACCCACCTCACCAGCGCCGGGTACGAGGACTACGTCGACGTGGTCTGAGCGCGCGTCAACCGCCGCCCGGGACATGTCCGGGGCGGCGGGGGGTACCCGGACGGCACCGGAGATTCCGGAACCGAAAGGGGAGGCGAGTTCTCATGGGACTTGGAGGATGCATCATCCTCATCGCCGTGGGGGCCATCCTCACGTTCGCGACCGACTGGCACATGCACGGCGTCAACCTCACGGTCGTCGGCGTGATCCTGATGGCGGTGGGCCTGATCGGCGTGGCCACCTTCAGCGGGATCGCACGACGCCGGCGGGTCATGGTGCCCCCGACGCCGGTGGTGGAGGAGGAACCGCACCACCACCACCGTGTCGACGGCTACAGCGACGGCTACGGCGTCTGACGCGACGCCTGCCTACTGCTCGTCCATGCCCGCCAGGACGAGCGGCAGGCGGTCCGCCCCGCCCTCGGTGACGCGGACCGGGACGCCCCAGTCCTGCTGGTGCACATGGCAGGCGGGGTACCCTCCCCCGGTCTTCGACCGGGAGGTGCCCCCAGCCGGGTTGTCGTCGCAGCTGGCGGCCATCGCCGACACGTGCAGGACGCCTTCCGCGACGGCCGGGTTCAGCTCCAGGTCGCGGCAGAGGTCCGTGTCCGCTCCCTCGCCCTTGAGCAGCAGCTCGGGCGGGGTCGAGGAGACCAGGAGGCGGGTCGAGGGGCCGTAGCGGGTGTCCAGCTTCTGGCCCGCCGGGGCCTGGAAGATCACGTCCAGGCGGAGACCGCCGGGGGCGACCTCCGTGGCCGCGCGCTGGGTGCGGTGGGCGACCGACTCCACGCGGACCGCCTCCTCGGGCAGCCGCAGCCGGGTCAGACGGTGCCGGGCCGACTCCACGACCACGATGTCCTCGCCGACCAGCACGGCGTCGCTCGGCTCGCGCAGATCCGTGGCGAGCGTGGTGACCTCGCCGGTGGCGGGGTCGAAGCGGCGCAGGGCGTGGTTGTAGGTGTCGGCGACGGCCACCGACCCGTCGGGGAGGGCCGTCACGCCCAGCGGGTGCTGGAGGAGGGCCTGGCCGGCGGCGCCGTCGCGGTGCCCGAAGTCGAACAGACCGGTGCCGACCGCCGTGTGGACGTGCCCGTCGAGGTCCACCCAGCGCAGGGCGCTCGTCTCGGAGTCGGCGAGCCAGAGCCGGTCGTCGGTCGCGGCGAGACCGGACGGCTGCGCGAACCAGGCCTCCGGGCCGGGGCCGTCCACCAGGCCCTCGTTGGTGGTGCCGGCCGCCACGGCGACGGTGCCGCCGGCCGGGTCGTACGCCCACAACTGGTGGACGCCCGCCATGGCGATCCACACCTTGCCGGCGAAGAACGCCACGTCCCAGGGCGAGGAGAGGTCCACCTCGCGGGCCGGGCCGGACGTCGCCGACCCCTGCCACCACTGCCGGCCGGTGCCGGCCAGCGTCGACACCTCACCGGAGGCGAGGTCGAGGCGGCGCAGGGCGTGGTTGACCGTGTCGGCGACCACCACCGAGCCGTCCGCCAGCAGGGCGAGCCCCTGCGGCTCGCTGAAGCAGGCCTGCCCGGGGCCGCCGTCCGCGAAGCCGCGAGCGCCCGAGCCGATCCGCCGTACGACCGTCTCGGCGTCCTCGGCCAGCTCCACCAGCTGGTGCCGGGTGGTGTCGCTGACCAGGAAGCGCCCCGACGGCAGCAGAAGGGCCTTGCCGGGGAAGCGGAGCGTCGTCGGCTCCGGCTCCGGCGGCACGTACGGGCCGTCGCCGCGGCGCAGGGTGCCCTTCGCCCCGTGCTCGGCCTCCAGCTCCTCGACCAGCCGCTCGATGGCGTGCACATGCCCCTCGCCGGCGTGCTGGGCGACGACGTACCCCTCGGGGTCGACGACGACGAGGGTCGGCCAGGCCCGGACCGCGTACTGCTTCCAGGTCGCCAGCTCCGGGTCGTCCAGCACGGGGTGCTCCACGCCGTACCGCTCCACCGCGTCGACGACCGCACGGTGCTCCGCCTCGTGCACGAACTTCGGTGAGTGCACCCCGACGACCACGACCGTGTCCCGGTGCTTCTCCTCCAGCTCCCGCAGCTCGTCCAGGACGTGCAGGCAGTTCACACAGCAGAAGGTCCAGAAGTCGAGGACGACGATGCGTCCGCGCAGGTCGGCCAGGGTGTACTGCTTGTCCCCCGTGTTCAGCCAGCCGCCCTTGCCGATCAGCTCGGGGGCGCGGACGCGGGCGCGTCGGGGTGCGGAGTCGGTCATGGCTCCAAGGGTGCCACCCGGCTCCGACAACCACCGAGGTGCGGTCAGGTCAGCGCGTGCCCCGTGGTCGCGTCCACGTGGTCCGGTACCTCGTCGTGACGGTCGCCGACGGTCGAGGTCCCGGTGGGTTCGAGGAGCAGGATCTGCGTGGGCACGGGCGCGTACGGCTTGTGCTCGGTGCCGCGCGGGACGGTGAACACCGATCCCCTGGGCAGGACGACCGTGCGCTCGCCGGCCGGTTCGCGCAGACCGATGTGCAGTTCGCCGTCGAGGACCAGGAAGAACTCGTCGGTGTCGTCGTGGACGTGCCACAGGTGTTCGCCCTCGACCTTGGCGACGCGCACGTCGTAGTCGTTGACGGTGGTGACGATGCGGGGGCTCCACCGCTCGGTGAAGGAGGCGAGAGCGCTGTCCAGGGAGACGGGTCCGACGGGTTCGGTGGCTTCGGTGGATTCCATGAAGTCATCGTCCGGGGTGCAGGCGGCGCCGTGCGAGTGCTAGGAATCGCACATGCCGCAAGGATCCTCTCAACCGCCGCACCGGGTCGTGGTGATCGTCGACACGGGCACCAACCCCTTCGAGGTCGGGGTCGCCACCGAGCTGTTCGGGCTGCCCCGGCCGGAACTCGGGCTGCCGGGACCGCTGTACGAGGTGACGTTGTGCACGCCCGCGCGTGAAGTGCGCATGAACCACGGCTTCTTCACCATGACCGGCCTGGCCGACCTGACCGCGGCGGACACCGCGGACACCCTGATCGTGCCCGGCCGGCCGGACAACGTCGTCCCGCGCGGTGCGGACGTCCTCGACGCCATCCGCCGTGCCCACGTGCGCGGGGCGCGCATCGTCAGCTTCTGCACCGGCAGTTTCGCGCTCGCCGAGGCCGGTCTGCTGGACGGCCGCCGCGCGGCGACGCACTGGCTGTGGGCCGACACCTTCCGCAGGCTGCATCCCCGGGTGCTGCTGGAGCCGGACGTCCTCTTCGTGGACGACGGCGACGTCCTGACCGCGGCCGGCAGTGCCGCCGCGCTCGACCTCGGCCTGCACGTCTGGCGCCGCGACCACGGGGCCGAGCGCGCGAACGCCGTCTCCCGCCGGCTCGTCTTCGCCGCCCACCGGGACGGCGGCCAGCGGCAGTTCGTGGAACGGCCCGTCCCCGAGGTCCCCGACGAGTCGCTCGGCCCGCTGCTGGCCTGGGCGCAGGAGCGCCTGGACGAGCCGCTGACGGTGGCGGACCTCGCGGCCCGGGCGGCCGTCAGCCCGGCCACACTGCACCGCCGCTTCCGCACCCAGCTGGGTACGACGCCGCTGGCCTGGCTCACCGGGGAGAGGGTGACGCTGGCCTGCCGGCTGATCGAGCGGGGCGAGGACCGGCTGGACGTGGTGGCGGCCCGCAGCGGGCTGGGTACGGCGGCCAACCTGCGGGCCCGGCTGCGCCGGGAGACGGGGCTCAGTCCCTCGGCCTACCGCAGGCGTTTCGGCCCGGCGCGCGAGGGGGCGAACGGCGCGGTCCTGTGACGATCGGCGGATACCGGGGAAGCGCTAACGGTATGAGATTCCTCGTACGCGACCGGCTCCTCGGTATCGGTGACGACTACTGGATCGAGGACGAGCACGGCCGGAAGGTGTTCCTCGTCGACGGCAAGGCGATGCGGCTGAGGGACACCTGGGAGCTGAAGGACGCCCAGGGGCGCGTCCTGATCGACATCCACCAGAAGATGCTCGCCCTGCGGGACACGATGGTGATCGAGCGGGACGGCGAAGGCCTGGCCAGGATCAAGCGCAAACGGCTGTCGCTGCTGCGCAACCACTACCGCGTCTCGCTGGTCGACGGCACCGAACTGGACGTCAGCGGCAAGATCCTGGACCGCGAGTTCGCCGTCGAGTACGACGGCGAACTCCTCGCGGTGATCTCCCGGCGCTGGCTGCACGTCCGGGAGACCTACGGCGTCGACGTCGTGCGGGAGGACGCGGACCCGGCGCTTCTCATCGCGGTGACGGTGTGCGTGATCCACCTCGCGGAGAAGGAGCGGGAGGAGGACTGAGCGGGTCAGCCCTGGTGGCGGGGCGGCCGCAGGCCCAGCACCCGGTCCTTGAGGGCCGGGAACTGCTCGCGGGTGGCCGCCACCTTCCCCGGGTCGAACTCGACGGTGAGGACCTCCTCGCCGGCCCCCGCCTCGGCGAGCACCTCACCCCAGGGATCCACCACGATCGAGTGACCCGCCTGCGGAACTCCGGCATGGGTCCCGGCCGTTCCACAGGCGAGCACGAACGCCTGGTTCTCCACCGCCCGCGCCTGAGCCAGCAGCGTCCAGTGCGCGCGTCGCCGCTCGGGCCAGCCCGCCGGGACCACCAGCGTCTCGGCGCCGGCGTCGACCAGTCCGCGGAAGAGTTCGGGGAAACGGAGGTCGTAGCAGGTCGCCACGCCGAGGGTGGTTCCGGGCAGCCGGACCGTCACCAGGTCCCGCCCGGCGCCCATCAGGACGGCCTCGCCCTTGTCGAAGCCGAAGCGGTGGATCTTGCGGTAGGCGGCGGCGAGCTCACCTGAGGGGGAGAAGACGAGAGAGGTGTTGTAAAGGGGACCGTCGGGGTCGCGCTCGGGGACCGAGCCCGCGTGCAGCCACACGCCCGCGTCGCTCGCCGCCTTGGCCATGACCTCGTACGTCGGCCCTTCGAGCGGCTCGGCCTCGCGGCCGAACTCCTCGTAGGCGAAGGCGCCGGTGGTCCACAGCTCGGGCAGCACCACCAGGTCGGACCCCGCCTGTTCCCGGACGAGCGCGGCCACGCGCTGCCGCCGGGAGTCGACCGGTTCGTCCTCGTTCACGGCGATCTGGATCAGCGAGGCGCGCACACTACCACCGTCCTGGCATTCGAGTCGTCCATACAGGCCTACGATCGTCACACGAAAGCACTGCCGGGGTGCCTGCCAGCAGCGTAACTTAGCCTCTCAAGACACCCGCTGAAGTGCCGCCCGCCGCCCGCCGGCAACGCCGCCACAACCTGCCCGTGTACCGACCGCCGAGGGGTCCCGTTCCGTGAGTCTGCATCCCACCCTCCAGCCCTACGCCGACGCCTGGACGCACTCGATCGACGCGATATCCGAGATGGTGCAGCCCCTGGCCGAGGGTGAGTGGAACAGGCGGACCCCGTGCCCGGGCTGGTCGGTCCGGGACGTCGTGTCGCACGTCATCGGCATGGACTGCGAGATGCTCGGCGACCCGCGGCCCATCCACTCCCTGCCCCGTGACCTCTTCCACGTCACCACCGAGCACCAGCGCTACATGGAGATGCAGGTCGACGTCCGCCGGCACCACACGGCGCCGGAGATGACGGCCGAGCTGGAGTACACGGTCATCCGCCGCAACCGCCAGCTGCGCAACGAGGCCCGCGAGCCCGGCAGCACGATGCGCGGCCCGCTGGGCACGGAGATCACCCTGGAACAGGCCTACCGTGCCCGGGCCTTCGACGTGTGGGTGCACGAGCAGGACCTGCGCACGGCCCTCGGCCGCCCCGGCAACCTGGACTCGCCGGGCGCGTACGTGGCCCGGGACATGCTCCTGGAGGCCCTGCCCAAGGTGGTCGCCAAGGACGCGGAGGCGCCCCGCAGCTCGGCGATCGTGTTCGACGTCCACGGGCCGGTGGAGTTCCTGCGCACCATCCGCGTGGACATCCAGGGCCGCGGCACCCTGGAGACGACGCCCGCGCTGGGCCCGGCCGCCACCATCACCCTGGACTGGGAGACCTACGTCCGCCTGGCCTGCGGCCGGGTCGGCGCGGAGTCGGTGGCGGACCGCATCAAGACCGAGGGCGACCCGGACCTGACGGCGGCGATCCTGCGCAACTTCACGGTGACGCCGTAGGCCGTGCCGGGGCGGGAGGCCCCCGACGGCGGGGGTCCGGACGGCTCGCCCCGCTTCCCTGCCGACCACAAGCCGGTGGTGCGCGGGTGGCAGAGCCCGGTCAGGCCGCGGGCACGTGCACCGTCTCGACCCGGCTGGAGACCAGCCGCTCCCGCTCCCGCCGAGCCGCGCGCCCCCGGAGCCGCAGGATCTGCGACACACCGAGCGCCTGCAGCACGAACACGGCGCTGAACGCGACGGTGTAGTCGTCCCCGGTGGCGTCCAGCAGCACCCCGATCGCGAACAGCGTCGTCATGGAGGCGATGAACCCACCCATGTTGGTGATCCCGGAGGCCGTGCCCTGCCGCTCGGGCGGGTTGGCCGGCCGGGCGAAGTCAAAACCGATCATCGAGGCCGGTCCGCACGCCCCCAGCACCGTGCACAACACCACCAGCAGCCACATCGGCGCATGCTCCCCGGGGTAGACCAGCGTCACCGCCCAGACCAGCGCCGTCGCCCCCACCGTGCCCAGCGCCAGCGGCAGCCGCGCCGCATGGTGCCGGGCGACGACCTGGCCGTAGACGAGCCCGACGACCATGTTGGACAGCACCACCAGGGTCAGCAGCTCACCGGCCGTGCCCCGGCTCAGCCCCTGCGCCTGCACCAGGAACGGCAGCCCCCACAGCAGCAGGAAGACCATCGCCGGGAACTGGGTGGTGAAGTGCACCCACAGCCCCAGCCGGGTCCCAGGCTCGCGCCAGGACGCGGCGATCTGGCGCCGGACATAGGCGGCGCCCTGGTGCGGGGACGGCTCCGGTTCGTATCCCTCGGGATGGTCCTTGAGGAACAGCAGCGTCAGGGCGAGGACCAGCACGCCCGCCAGTGCGCTGCCCGCGAACGCCGGCGTCCAGCCGATGCCGTGCAGCAGCCGGGCCAGGACCAGCGTGGAGACCAGGTTGCCGGCCATGCCGACGAGCCCCGCGAACTGGGCGACCATCGGCCCGCGCCGGACCGGGAACCAGCGGGTGCCGAGCCGCAGCACACTGATGAACGTCATCGCGTCGCCGCAGCCCAGCAGCGCCCGGGAGGCGAGGGCGGTGCCGTACGACGGCGAGAAGGCGAAGCCCAGCTGCCCGGCGGTGAACAGCACCGCGCCGATGCTGAGCACCTTCTTGGTGCCGAGCCGGTCGACCAGCAGGCCGACGGGTATCTGCATGCCCGCGTAGACCAGCAGCTGGAGGATCGAGAACGTCGACAGCGCGGAGGCGCCCACATGGAACCGGTCGGCCGCGTCGAGTCCGGCCACTCCCAGCGACGTACGGAAGATGACGGCGACGAAGTAGACGGCCACCCCTATGGACCACACGGCGACGGCCCGCCGGCCGCCCGGTGGATCCCCCGGAAGGGTGGCGTTGCCCGCCGTGGCGCTCATCGGACCTCACCCCGCGCGAGGTGCGAGAACCAGCTCACATGCCGGTGCACGACGCCGACGGCCGCCTCCGCGTCCCCGGAGCGCAGCGCGTCCAGGATCTCCTCGTGCTCCGCGAGCGTCTTGGCGATCCGGTCGGGGTGGGAGTGCATGACGGCGACGCCCATCCGCAGCTGGCGGTCGCGCAGCTGGTCGTAGAGCCGGGCCAGGATCTCGTTGCCGCCGCTGCGCACGATCTCGGCGTGGAAGCAGCGGTCGGTCACCGCGGCCGCGGCCAGGTCACCGGCGGCGGCCTGCGCCTTCTGCCGCTCCAGCAGCTCGGCCAGCCGCTCCACCAGTCCCGGCGGGGCGGGCACCGCCTTGCGGGCGGCGTGCTCCTCGACCAGCAGCCGGGTCTCCACCACGTCGGCGATCTCCTGCGCGGAGACCGGCAGGACCATGGCGCCCTTCTTCGGGTAGAGCCGGATGAGGCCCTCCGCCTCCAGCCGCAGCAGCGCCTCCCGGACAGGGGTGCGGGAAACTCCCACGGCCTCGGCCAGCTCCCCCTCGGTGAGGAGGGTGCCGCCCTCGTAACGGCGGTCGAGGACGCCCTGCTTGACGTGGGCGTAGACGCGGTCGGCGGCGGGGGGCTGCTTCATGGGTCGGGCGGGCTGCTGGACGGCCGTTTTCATGCCGACATGATAGATACAACGCGTACACATGCGGGGGCGCGGTCCACCATGCGGACATGGCGAAAATCTCTCGCAGCGACCGCACAACCATGTGTGCTACTTACATGTCTCACACTTGCGGCCCTACGCTCCCTGCCACCGCAACCGGCCGCACTTCAGGGGCATTTCAGACAATCGGGGTATCTTACTTTGATTACCGGCATTAAGGGCACCCGCGCCACCCGCGTCCGCCGAGCCGCCGCCGTCGCCGTCACCTCCGGCGCGCTGCTGGCCGCCGGCGCCGTCGCCGCGGCACCCGCGCAGGCCGTCACGACGCCCTCGATCGTGGCCAAGGGCGGCTACGTGATGAACAACTCGAGCGGTTCGACGCTGTACACCAAGGCGGCGGACACCCAGCGCTCCACCGGCTCCACCACCAAGATCATGACCGCCAAGGTCGTGCTCGCGCAGTCGAACCTCAACCTCGACAAGAAGGTGGTGATCCAGAAGGCGTACAGCGACTACGTCGTCAAGAACAACGCCTCCCAGGCGCACCTGATCGTCGGCGACAAGGTCACCGTCCGCCAGCTGCTGTACGGCCTGATGCTGCCGTCCGGCTGCGACGCCGCCTACGCGCTCGCCGACACCTACGGCTCGGGCTCCACCCGCGCCGCGCGCGTGTCGAACTTCATCGGCAAGATGAACAGCGCCGCCAAGAGCCTGGGCCTGAAGAACACGCACTTCGACTCGTTCGACGGCATCGGCAACGGCAACAACTACTCGACGCCGCGCGACCTGACGAAGATCGCCAGCAGCGCGATGAAGAGCTCCACGTTCCGCACGATCGTCAAGACGAAGTCGTACACCGCCAAGACGGTCACCAAGTCGGGCGGCACCCGCACGATGGGCGCGTGGACGAACACCAACGGGCTGCTCAGCAGCTACAGCGGCACCATCGGTGTGAAGACGGGCTCCGGCCCGGAGGCCGGCTACTGCCTGGTCTTCGCCGCCACCCGCAACGGCAAGACCGTCATCGGCACCGTACTCGCCTCCACCTCCATCCCGAACCGCGAGGCGGACGCGAAGAAGCTGCTCAACTACGGCTTCGCCAAGCTCGGCTGACGCCCGCACGACCCCACGGGCCCGTCGCACACAGCGGCGGGCCCGTCCTGCTGCCCGCGGCATCGACACCGCGTCGACGACCGAAGCGAAGGAAGGTGCCGACATCCAGGGGGAGACGGACGGCCGTGCCGAACCGTGGGACACGGCCGCCACGCTGGTCCGGGCCGCCCAGCGCGGGGACGCGCTGGCCATGGACGAACTGCTGGCACTGGTCACGCCCTACGTGACCCGGCTGTGCCGCCCGCTCGCGCCGCACGACGTCGCCGACGCCGTGCAGGAGTCGCTGCTCGCCGTCTTCAAGGGGCTGCGCGGCCTGCGTGATCCACAGGCCTTCTACGGCTGGGTGCGTACGGCGACCGTGCGCGAGGCGGTCCGGGTCGCGCGCCGCACCGCCACCGAGGAACCGGCCGACCCCGCGGACCTGGCCCGCCTCGGCGGACTGCGGCCGGGCCCCGACGGGCAGCTGCCCGCCGACGTACGGGACGTGCTGGCCCGGCTGCCGGTCCGGCACCGCGCCGTCCTGGTCCTGCGCGAACTGGAGGGCCTCGACGAGGCCACGGTCGCCCGCCTGCTCGGAGTGCCCCAGGGCACCGTCAAGTCCCGGCTGCACCGGGCCCGTTCCTCGTTCCGGAAGGCGTGGTCGCGATGACTGTCCCCGAAGAGGTGACCCCGGCGGGTGCTCCCGACCCCGTACGGCGGCTGCGGGTACTGGCGGCCGGCCTGCGCGCCGGCATGTACGCGGAGGAGCGTCTGGCGCTCCCGTACGACCGGGTGTGGGCGGTGGCCTCCGACCTGGAGGGGGAACTGCCGCACCTGGTCCCGTTCCTGCGGGAGTTCCGCGTGACCGGTGACCGGGCGCTGGCGGTGGGCCGCTGGAAGGTGTCGGAACCGTTCGAGGTACGGCTCGCCCCGGGCTGGTGCCTGATGCAGTCCCGCCTGGTCGTGGGCGGTATGGCGGCCGTGCCGGAGGCCGGGGGCACCCGCTTCGCGGTCCTCGGCGCCGGCCGCCCCACCACCCTCCGCCCCGCCCAGTGGCTCTACGGCCGCCTGCTCGGCGAACGGCGGGGGCAGGCGTTCCTGCACCGGGTCGCCGAACGGGCGGAGCTGCGGTAGCGCGCGTTCGCAGGGGCGGGGGAGCCGCGTCGGCGCGTGCCGGAAGGGCGGACGGAGCCGGATCAGTGGCGGAAGAGCGCGCGGACCGCTTCGGCCACCTCCTGGGGCCGCTCCTGCGGCAGGTAGTGCCCTGCCCCCGGCACCAGGCGCACGCTCAGCTCATCGGCGTACGGCTCCGCACCCGCCAGCAGCGACGGTACGACGACGGTGTCCCGCTCCCCGCCGAGCAGCAGCGTCGGCACGGTCAGCCGCTGCCGCCGCGCGGTGCCGCGCACCAGTGCCGGGATGTCGTGCAGCACGTACTGCCAGAACAACTGCTGCCCGGCGACGGCGCTCACCGAGGCGGCCTCGGCGTACTCGGCGAGTTCGGTCCGCGTCCACACGGCCGGGTCGGCGGCCTGACGGCGCAGCAGGAACCGGGTGAAGCCCGGCCAGTGCCGCAGGACGGCGCGTCCGAGCACCGGGTACTCGACGAACGCGGTGTACCACAGGCGCCACAGGTTGGGCAGGACGGCGCCGTGGCGGGGCCAGGGGTGGGACATGTTGAGGGCGAGGTACGCGGAGAACCGTTCCGGCGCCCGCAAGCACAGCCGGAACCCCAGGTGGGCCCCCCAGTCGTGCCCGACGAGGCCGACCCGCTCCCGTCCGAGCGCATCGAGCAGCGCGAGCATGTCCTCGGCCAGGCCGTCCATGTCGTGACCGCGCGCGGTGATCCCCGACCAGCCGAAGCCCCGCAGGTCGGGGCAGAGCAGCCGGTACCCCTGCGGGAGCAGCGCCGCGACCTTGTGCCAGGCGTACCAGTGCTGCGGAAACCCGTGCAACATCAGCAGCGGGGTGCCGCTGCCGTACTCGGCGAGATGCAGCCGGGTCCCGCGGACGTCCAGCCAGCGGTGCGCGGCGCGCTCGTCCCGCGGCAGTGGACGGTCGGTGTGCGATGCCATGCAAGCCCCCACTCGGGCCGGTGCGGTCCCCCGTCGGGCCCGCGTCGCCGGGTCAGGAGGAGGGGCGTGCCCGAAAGGTTCCACCCTGTTTTTTTCCGAGGGGGACGTCCGGGTGGCTCGGCCTTTCCGAGGGGGACTTCCGGACGGCTCAGCGCGGGCCGGGCGGCTCAGCGCAGTTCGGGTGGCTCAGCGCAGGCCGGGCAGCCGGCGCAGTTCGGGCAGGCGCAGGAGACGGCCGAGGAGGAGGTAGGCCAGGGCCAGGACCAGGGTGCCGGCGACGGTGGTGAGGGCCGTGCCCGCCGTGCCACCGCCCAGCACCCCGGCGCACCCGCGCGCCGCGCCCCAGCCGGCCACCGCCGCGCCGCCCCCGGCGCACAGCAGCTTGGCGTACGTCGTGCGCAGCGTGCCGTCGTCGAGCCGGCCGCCGGTGCGGCGGGCCAGCAGGCGCGCGGTGAGGACGAGTCCGGCGGCGTAGGAGACGGTGTAGGCGCCGGCCATTCCGGTGACCGCCCACCGCGCGGGCAGCAGCAGATGGCAGGCGGTGGCGAGCGCGATGTTCACCACCTGGGTCCACACGGCCATGAAGAACGGCGTCCGGGTGTCCTCGAAGGCGTAGAAGCCGCGCAGCAGCAGGTACTGGGCGGAGAACGGGATCAGTCCGAGCCCGAAGGCCTGGAGCATGTACCCGAGGGGCCGGACGGTGGCCGGGCCGGCGGCGCCGTGCGCGAAGAGCAGGGTGGCGATGTCCGGCCCGAGCGCGGTGAAGAGGAAGGCGGCCGGGACGATGACGACACCGCTGACCCGCAGCGCCCGGGAGAGATCGGCACGCAGATCACCGATCCGGCCCTCGGTCACGGCCTTGCTCATCCGGGGAAGCAGAGCGGTGACGAGCGAAACGGTGACGATGGACTGGGGCAGCATCCAGATGGTCTGCGCGTAGCTGTACGCCGTGTAGCCGACGCCGGCCTTCGGCAGTCGCGCGTCGGCGGCGTTGGCGTAGTTCGTGACGACGGTGAGCCCGACCAGGTTGGTCAGCACGAACAGCAGCGTCCATTTGGCCGCGTGGACCCCGGAGCCGAGCCCCGACCCGCGCCAGTCGAAGCGCGGCCGGAAGCGGAAGCCGGCGGCGCGGGCGAACGGCACGAGGGCGAGGGCCTGCACGGCGATCCCGGCCGTGGTGCCGGCCCCGAGCCAGCGGACCTGGGCGTCGGTGATGTCGGTGATGGAACGGGGGACGGTCATCATCCCGAGATAGACGCCGAACATCGCCACGAGGACGACGTTGTTCAGCACGGGCGTCCACATCATCGCCCCGAACTTCTCGCGGGCGTTCAGCACTTGACCGAGGATGGCGAACAGCCCGTAGAAGAAGATCTGCGGCAGCAGGAAGCGGGCGAAGACGACCGTCAGCCGGTACGCGTCGTGCTCCTTGGGGGTGTCCCGTATGTACAGGCTCACGATGTCCGGCGCCGCCCAGACGGCGAGCAGGGTGCCGACCGCCAGCACGCTGACGACCAGGGTCACGAGCCGCTGCTCGTACGCCCGCCCGCCATCGGCGTGGGTGGCCCGGGCCCGTACCAACTGCGGCACCAGCACGGCGTTCAGCGCACCGCCGATCAGCAGGGTGTACAGGCTGGTCGGCACGGTGTTGGCGGTGTTGTACGTGGTGGCGAGGAGCCCGGTCCCGAGCGCGGCCCCCTGCAGCACCTGCCGGACGAGCCCACTGGCCCGCGACACGACGGTCCCCCCGGCCATGAGCACAGAGGCCCGCCCGACCCCGGCCACCGCTCTTGGCTTCGCATGCCGAGCTGCGATCTTCTCCCCCGCTACCATGCGGTAACTCTACGGGAGTCGTTTTCGGCGACCTTCACTCGCAATTGTGGACTTCGGCCTTGCAATTGGCATCGATCGAGTCGCAGACGCAGACGCAGACCGTGCAGCAGGAGGGACTGGCCCTGCAGAAGGAAAGGCTTGATCGTCCCGGTGCTCGTCGAGTCGGGCGCGCTGCGCGCAACGACGGACGCGCTCGCCGCCCGTACGGGGCTCCCGGGGCGGGGCTGAGGACGGGGCGCCGGTGTACGTGCTCCACCAGAGCTGAGGGGAAAGCCGAGGGGAAACCTGAGGAGAAAAGGAGAAGGGGCGGCCGCAACTGGAATTTGCGGCCGTCCCTTCAGACGTCCGAGGCTGTCGCCCGGACCCCCTTACGCCCAGCTGATCAGCCTCTTCGGCTGCTCCAGGATCGCCGCCACGTCCGCCAGCACCTTCGAGCCCAGCTCACCGTCGACCAGACGGTGGTCGAAGCTCAGCGCCAGCGTCGTCACCTGACGCGGCTTGACCTTGCCCTTGTGCACCCACGGCTGGAGCTTGATCGCACCGATCGCGAGGATCGCGGACTCGCCGGGGTTGAGGATGGGCGTGCCGGTGTCGACGCCGAAGACGCCGACGTTGGTGATGGTCACCGTGCCGCCCTGCATCGCGGCCGGCGAGGTCTTGCCCTCGCGGGCCGTCGACACCAGTTCACCGAGGGACTCGGCGAGCCGGGGCAGTGTCTTGTCGTGCGCGTCCTTGATGTTCGGCACGATCAGGCCGCGAGGGGTGGCCGCCGCGATGCCCAGGTTGACGTAGTGCTTGTGCACGATCTCCTGGCCGGCCTCGTCCCAGGAGGCGTTGATCTCGGGGTTGCGCTTGATGGCGACCAGCAGGGCCTTGGCGATCAGCAGCAGCGGGTTGACCCGCAGGCCCTGGAACTCCTTGTCCTGCTTCAGCTCCTCGACCAGCTTCATCGTGCGGGTCACGTCCACCGTCACGAACTCGGTGACGTGGGGCGCGGTGAACGCCGAGCCGACCATGGCCGCCGCGGTCGCCTTGCGGACGCCCTTGACCGGGATCCGGGTCTCACGCGCACCGTCGTACGACGTGACCGGCGCCGGCGCCACCGGGGCGGCGGCGACGGGGGCCGTCTGCTCGGCGGGCTTCGGGGCCGCCGCCGCGTGGACGTCCTCGCGGGTGATGACGCCGTCCGGGCCGGACGGGGTGATGGTGTCCAGGTCGACGCCGAGATCCTTGGCCAGCTTGCGGACCGGCGGCTTGGCCAGCGGGCGCGCCTTGTCGGCGACCGGCGCGTGACCGTTCAGCTCGGACTGGATCGCCTGGGCCGGGGCCGGCACGGTGACCTCGGGGCCCTTGCGGGGGCGCCGCTTGGTGGAGGAGGTGGCCACGCCGTAGCCGACCAGGACCGGCTGACGGCCCTCCGGCTTGGGCTCCTCCTCGGCCGGCTGGGCGGGCGCGGCCTCGGGCTGCGCCGCCTCCGGTGCCGCCGGGCCGCCCGCCACGTCCACCGCGATGATCACGGTGCCCACGTCGACCGTGGTGCCCTCGGGGAAGTGCAGCTCGCGGACCACGCCGTCGTAGGGGATGGGGAGTTCGACGGCCGCCTTGGCGGTCTCGACCTCGCACACCACCTGGCCGTCGGTGACCGTGTCGCCGGGCTGGACGTACCACTTGAGGATCTCGGCCTCGGTGAGCCCCTCACCCACGTCCGGCATCTTGAACTCGCGTACGGACGCTTCCGTCATCGTCGTCACGACCCTCTCCTCAGTACGCCAGCGAGCGGTCGACGGCGTCGAGCACGCGGTCCAGGTCCGGCAGGTACTCCTCCTCCAGCCGCGCCGGTGGGTACGGGGCGTGGTAGCCGCCGACCCGCAGCACGGGCGCTTCCAGGTGATAGAAGCAGCGCTCGGTGATCCGCGCGGCGATCTCCGCGCCCGAGCCGAAGAACACCGGTGCCTCGTGCACCACGACCAGCCGGCGGGTCTTCTCCACCGAGGTCTGGATCGCGTCGAAGTCCAGCGGGGAGACCGAGCGCAGGTCCAGGACCTCCAGCGACTTGCCCTCCTCGGCCGCCGCCGCGGCGACCTCCTGGCACAGCTTCACCATCGGACCGTAGGCGGCCAGGGTGAGGTCCGTGCCCTCGCGCACGACCTGCGCCTTGTGCAGCGGGGCCGGGATGGCCTCGAAGTCGACCTCGGCCTTGTCCCAGTAGCGGCGCTTGGGCTCGAAGTAGATCACCGGGTCGTCGCTCTGGATGGCCTGCTGCATCATCCAGTACGCGTCGGAGGCGTTCGACGGGGAGACGATCTTCAGGCCGGCGACGTGCGCGAACAGGGCCTCGGGGGACTCCGAGTGGTGCTCGACCGCGCCGATGCCGCCGCCGTAGGGGATCCGGACGACGACCGGCATCTTCACCTTGCCCAGCGAGCGGGCGTGCATCTTGGCCAGCTGCGTGACGATCTGGTCGTAGGCGGGGAAGACGAACCCGTCGAACTGGATCTCCACCACCGGCCGGTAACCGCGCAGGGCCAGGCCGATCGCGGCGCCCACGATGCCGGACTCCGCCAGCGGGGTGTCGATGACCCGGCTGTCGCCGAAGTCCTTCTGCAGGCCGTCCGTCACCCGGAACACGCCGCCGAGCTTGCCGACGTCCTCGCCCATGACCAGGACCTTGGGGTCGGCGTCCAGCGCACGGCGCAGCGACTCGTTGATGGCCTTGGCCATCGCCATCTTCTCACCCATCTCAGCGACCCTCCTCACCCGCGGCGAAGCCGCTCTCGGACCCAGTCGCGAACGACGCCTGGTAGGCGGCGAACTGGGCGCGCTCCTCGTCGACGAGCGCGTGCCCGTCCGCGTACACGTTCTCGAAGATGGCGAAGTGGTCCGGGTCGGGCATGGCGCGGACCGCCTCGCGTACTCGTTTGCCCAACGTCTCGGACTCGGCCTCGAGTTCCGCGAAGAATCCCTCGTCCGCGTGGTTTGAGGCCTCCAGGTACCGGCGAAGGCGCAGGATCGGGTCCTTGGCCTCCCAGGCCTGGCGCTCCTCGTCGCCCCGGTAGCGGGTCGGGTCGTCGGAGGTCGTGTGCGCGCCCATCCGGTAGGTGAACGCCTCCACGAGGGTGGGGCCCTCACCGGCCCGGGCGCGCTCCAGCGCCCACTTGGTGACCGCCAGGCAGGCCAGCACGTCGTTGCCGTCCACGCGCACGCCCGGGAAGCCGAAGCCCTGCGCGCGCTGGTAGAGCGGCACGCGGGTCTGCTTCTCGGTCGGCTCGGAGATCGCCCACTGGTTGTTCTGGCAGAAGAACACCACCGGCGCGTTGTAGACCGCGGAGAAGGTGAACGATTCGGCTACGTCGCCCTGGCTGCTCGCGCCGTCGCCGAAGTAGGCGATGACCGCACTGTCCGCGCCGTCCTTGGTGATGCCCATCGCGTAGCCGGTGGCGTGCAGCGTCTGGGAGCCGATGACGATCGTGTACAGGTGGAAGTTGTTGCTGTTGGGGTCCCAGCCGCCGTTGTTCACACCGCGGAACATGCCCAGCAGGTTGGTCGGGTCGACGTCGCGGCACCAGGCGACGCCGTGCTCGCGGTAGGTCGGGAAGACGTAGTCGTCGTCGCGCAGGGCCCGGCCGGAGCCGATCTGGGCGGCCTCCTGGCCCAGCAGGGAGGCCCACAGGCCCAGCTCGCCCTGGCGCTGCAGGGCGGTGGCCTCGGCGTCGAAGCGACGGGTGAGCACCATGTCGCGGTACAGGCCACGCAGGTCTTCGGGGGTGATGCCGGCGACGTAGGAGTCGTACTCGGCGTTCTTGACCCGCTTGCCCTCGGGCGTCAGAAGCTGCACGAGCTCGGGCTCGGTGCTCTTCTTCGCGGTGGCGCGAGGGGCGCGGGTGGTGCGCTTGGTGCCGGCGGTCCCGGTCGTGTCACCGGTGGTGCCGGTCTTGCTGCCGGTGGTGCCGGCTTTGCCTGCGGCGCTGCGTCGCGGCTTGCGCGTGGCACTGCTGTCCACGGTCACGTGTGCTCCTCCGTCGTTCCGGCCCCCGGGGTTGCCGGTAGGCCAGTGCGGCTCACCTGTTTCGACCACCGGGCACGGGGTGGGTGCCACTCGGCCGGGAACAGGCGTGACAGGTGCCCCGGCGAGCGCCCTGCAACCATCACGTTACCCAGTGCTCCACATTTCTGTGAAACCCCACCTGACCTGCGATTTTGCTTGGATTTCCAAGTAAATCGGGGAGGTGTGCAAGCGTGCTGGTCACAGCCTTGCTTCAGGCCGGAGCAACCGCACGTTATCCCGCGCACCCAGGTCACGGGAAGAGTCGTCTGTGAGACCGACCTCATGGGCGAAGGCGGAAAAGTCAGGTTATTTCTTTGCGCCGATCATGAAATGCTTCGCCGGGGCGGCCGGATCGTATGCCCGCGGAAAAGGGCGAGGGTCGCGGAAACATTTGATAAAGCCCGTCGCGTGACCGAAAGCGACCGTCGACGACTGCCTGTGACAACGCGCAGCTCACAGCGTCTTTTCGTGCCCTAGCATCTGCGGCGTGCCGCGCTCATGTGTACCACCCCCCGTACCCCACGCGCCCCCTGTGGGCACCCTGCTGCGCCTGTACGCCGCCGGTTCCGCCCTCACCTGTGAACCGGTCGACCAGGGCCTGCTCAACCGCGGCTACCGGCTGTGCACCACACGCGGCCGCTACTTCCTGAAACACCACTTCGACCCCGACACCGCCGACCCCGCCGCCATCGAGCGCCGGCACCGCGCCACCCAGCGCCTGGCCGACCTCGGCGTCCCGGTCTCCGTACCGCTCGCGCACCGCGAGGGCCGCACGGTCGCCGTCGTCGGCGGCCACGCCTACGCCCTGCACCCCTGGATCGACGGCCGGCACCGGGACGGCGGCCAGCTGACCCGCGGGGAGAGCGCCCGCCTGGGGGCGCTGCTGGGCGCCGTACACGCCTGTCTGGAGCGTGTGATGCCCCCGAAGGGGCGTACCCGCCCGGCCACGAGCCCCCATCCCGTGGAGAGCGCCGACCCGGCCGACACCTTCGCCCTGATCGACGACCTGCTCGGCCGGGTGAGCCGCCACCGCCCCGCGGACGCGTTCGACGAGCTGGCCCGGCACCGGCTGCTGGAACGCCGGGCCCTGCTGGAGCAGCACGCGGACCGGCGCCCGCCGCGCGGCGGCTCGGTGGGCTGGGTGCACGGCGACTTCCACCCGTTCAACCTGCTCTACAAGGACGACGCCCCGGCGGCCATCGTCGACTGGGACCGGCTCGGCGTGCAGCCCCGCGCCGAGGAGGCCGTGCGCGCCGCCGCGATCTTCTTCGTCCGGCCTGCGGGCGCGCTGGACCTGCCGAAGGTGCGCGCCTACGCGCGCGCGTACCGGCGCGCGGCCGGCGCCTCGCCCTCGGAGCTGGCGGCGGCCGTGCACCGGGTGTGGTGGGAGCGGCTGAACGACTTCTGGATGCTGCGCTGGCACTACGAGCGCGGCGACACGCGCGCGGACTGCCAGTTCCCGGCCGCGTCGGCGCTCGCGGTGTGGTGGACGCGCGAGTACGACGCGGTGTGCGACGCGTTCGTGTGCGACGCGTTCGTGCGGTGAGCGGGCGGCCCGGGACGTCGGCGGCTCACAGAGCCGGCGTCCCGGTCGCCGTGGGTGTCCTTCAAGGACCGGTGTCGCCGGTGCTGCCGTCCGTCGTGCTGCCGTCGGCGCCGTTCGTGGTCGTCCCGTCCGTACCGCCGGCCGTCGGATCCGTCGGCTGCGACTGCGAGGTCTGCGGGTCCGTCGGCTGCGACTGCGAGGTCTGCGGGTCCGTCGGCTCGTCGGTCGGGCCGGTGGGGTCCGGCTGCGTCGGGGTGTACGACGGCGGCGCGGACTGGGTGTAGCCGGACGTCGAGCCCGTGTCCGAGCTGTTGTCGTCGGTGGTGCCCGACGGCTGGGTATTGGTGTCGTCGGACGGGCTCGCGCTGTTTGAGTCGTCCTTCGTGGACTTCGAGTGGGTCGTCGTCGGCTTGGTGTCGGTGCCGCTGCCGCCGCTGCCGCCGGTGCCGCCCGTGCCCTTGACCGCCAGCGCGACACCGGCCGCGATCGCGATCACCGCGAGGACGGCGAGGATCCACAGCTTGCCGCGTCCGCTGCCCTTGTTGCCGTGCCCCTCGAAGCCTCCGTCGTCACCGTTGCCGTACCCGTTCGGCAGGATCGGCTGCGGGATCTGGGTGGTGCCCGAGCCGAAGGCGCCGCCCGGGTGCTGCATCACGGTCGTCCCGGCGAAGCCGGCCGCCGGGGTGTGCCGGCCGTCGTGCGTCTCCACCGGGCCGGTGTTCCAGGTGCCGGTGTGGCCGCCCTGGTCGTACAGCATCTGCAGGCCGTACTGGACCAGGCCGCGCATCTCCTCGGCCGTCTGGAAGCGGTCGTCCGGCTCCTTGGCGAGGGAGCGCATGACCAGGCCGTCCAGCTCCGGCGGGACGCCGTCGGAGACCTGCGACGGGGGCGTCGGGATGTCCTGGACGTGCTGGTAGACCACCGACAGCGGGGTCTCGCCGGTGAAGGGGGGCCGCAGGGAGAGGAGCTCGTACAGCAGGCAGCCGGTCGCGTACAGGTCGGAGCGGTGGTCGACGGCCTTGCCGAGCGCCTGCTCCGGGGAGAGGTACTGCGGGGTGCCCATGACCATGCCGGTCTGCGTCATCGTCGTCGACGCGCCGTGCAGGGCGCGGGCGATGCCGAAGTCCATCACCTTGACCGCACCGCTGTGGGTGATGATCACGTTGGCCGGCTTGATGTCGCGGTGCACGATGCCGTGCTGGTGCGAGTAGGCGAGCGCTTCCAGCACCCCGGAGACGATGATCAGCGCCTGCTCGGGGCCGGGGGCCTCGGCGTTCAGCAGCAGATCGCGGATGGTGCGGCCCTCGACCAGCTCCATCACGATGTACGGCACGGACTGGCCGCCGACGGCGTCCTCGCCGGAGTCGTACACGGCGACGATCGCGTGGTGGTTGAGGCCGGCGACCGACTGCGCCTCGCGCGTGAAGCGGGCCTTGGACACGGGGTCCTCGGCGAGGTCCGCGCGGAGCAGCTTGACCGCGACCGTACGGCCCAGACGGACGTCCTCGGCCGCGAAGACCTCGGCCATGCCGCCCCGGCCCAGCCGGTGGGTGAGCCGGTACCGGCCGTCGCCGACCAGCCCGCCGTTGCCCCACATCTCCGGCGCGTCCGACATACCGCCGCCAGACGCCTCGGGGTCGGACGGGCCCTGGGCGCTGTGCGTCTGTGCCATCAGTCCTCGCCGTCGTTTCTGCCCGCGGTACGCGCGGTGTTGTCACGGTCTCCGTCGGCCACGCTACAGCCTTCGCGCGAGCCACCGGTCTGGAACCGGAACCGGGACCGGCCCAAGCCGGACCGGCCATGAAACCTGTAGCACGCGCTGTCGTGCAAATTCTGTGTGCCGGTCGTACGCCCCCTGTAACGCTTGCGCGACGCTTCCTGCGCGTACGGTCACGGAACGGGCACCGAGCTTGACGTGTCAGTGCCCTGGGGCAGACTTGGCCGGGAATGACACATTCGATCAAGGCCCGTGCGATGAGCGAAGCCGCCGGACGGCCAATGGGGGACGCGGAGAGATGAGCCAGGACGGCGCACACGGCCGGTACGCGGGGCAGGCTCTGGCCGGTGGCCGCTACCAGCTGCGCGACTTGCTCGGCGAGGGCGGCATGGCCTCGGTGCACCTGGCGTACGACGCCGTGCTCGACCGCCAGGTCGCGGTCAAGACGCTCCACACCGAGCTGGGCCGGGAACAGGCCTTCCGCGAGCGCTTCCGCCGCGAGGCCCAGGCCGTGGCCAAGCTCACGCACACCAACATCGTCTCCGTCTTCGACACGGGCGAGGACGCGCTGCAGGGCATGGCGACGCCGTACATCGTCATGGAGTACATCGAGGGCCGCCCGCTGGGCTCGGTCCTCGAGGAGGACATCCGGCAGTACGGCGCCATGCCCGCCGACAGGGCGCTGAAGGTCACCGCGGACGTGCTGGCCGCGCTGGAGATCAGCCACGAGATGGGGCTGGTGCACCGCGACATCAAGCCCGGCAACGTGATGATGACCAAGCGCGGCGTCGTCAAGGTCATGGACTTCGGCATCGCCCGCGCCATGCAGTCCGGCGTCACCTCGATGACCCAGACCGGCATGGTCGTCGGCACCCCGCAGTACCTCTCGCCCGAGCAGGCCCTCGGCCGTGGCGTGGACGCCCGCTCCGACCTGTACTCGGTCGGCATCATGCTGTTCCAGCTGGTCACCGGGCGGCTGCCGTTCGACGCGGACTCGCCGCTGGCGATCGCGTACGCGCACGTGCAGGAGGAGCCGGTGGCTCCCTCCTCGATCAACCGTTCCCTGCCGCCCGCGGTGGACGCGCTGGTCGCCCGCGCGCTGAAGAAGAACCCGAACGAGCGTTTCCCGACCGCCGAGTCCATGCGCGACGAGTGCCTGCGCGTCGCCGCCTCCCTCCAGGCGGCCGCGCCGAGCATCGTGCCGGGCGCCGGGCCGGTGCAGAGCGGCTCGGGCGTCGGCTCGGCGGTGTTCCCGCCGGTCGGCCAGACCCCCCAGACACCCCCCGGCCCGGTGCAGACGCCGTACCAGCCGGGTGCGTACGGCGCACAGGCGCCCGCGCCGTCGTACGGCTACCCGCAGCAGGGCGGCTACCAGACGCCGCCTCCGCTGGGCTACGGCCCGCAGGCCGCCGCCACTCCGCCGCCGTACACGGTCTCGCCCCAGGCGGGCCCGCAGTCCGGCGGCACCGGGTCGGGCTCCGGCAAGGGCAACAAGCCGGTGATCATCGGCTCGGTGGCGGTGTCGCTGGTCGCGGTCATCGCCCTGATCGTGGCGCTGGTGCTGAACAACGGCAGCAGCGACGACAAGACCGGCGGCGGCGCGAGCGCCTCGTCGTCCGGCTCCCAGGCGGTGGGCTACCGCGGGCCGGACCCCACGCGGCGGATCGACAAGAGCAAGTGCACCGATCCGCTGGAGTCCTCCGAGGACGCCGACAAGATCGTGCTGCCCGACTTCCGGTACAAGGACATCAACTCCGTGAAGGCCTGCTTCCAGGCCGCCCACTGGGAGTGGGACATCAAGCACGAGGACGAGAACACCTGGGGCAAGGACACCGTGGTGGACCAGTTCCCCTCGGCGGGCACGGACGTCGACCCCAAGGGCATGGGCAAGATCGAGCTGAGCGTGTCGACGGGCAACCCGTCCTGAGGACGGAGCCACCCCACGGTAATGAGGGAGCCCGGCACTTGCGTGCCGGGCTCTTCGCGTCACAGGCGGCTCGTCGCAGGGACGTGACCCGTCACAGATAGGGCCCGCCCGAGCGCCCGCCGGCCTGGTGGTCGTCACCGCCTTCGTGACCGCTCAGCCCCGGCGGAAGCGCGCGGCGCATCTGCTCCAGCTGGGCCCGCGCGGCCATCTGCTGGGCGAACAGCGTCGTCTGGATGCCGTGGAAGAGGCCCTCCAGCCAGCCCACCAACTGTGCCTGCGCGATGCGCAGTTCCGCATCACTGGGGGTCGCCTCGTCGGTGAACGGCAACGACAGCCGCTCCAGCTCCTCGACCAGCTCCGGCGCCAGGCCGTCCTCCAGCTCCTTCACCGAGCTGGCATGGATCTCCTTCAGCCGGACCCGGCTGGCCTCGTCCAAGGGAGCAACGCGCACCTCCTCCAGGAGCTGCTTGATCATGCTGCCGATCCGCATGACCTTGGCAGGCTGCTCCACCTGCTCCGTCACCGGAATCTCGCGGGAGTCGTGGTCCCCGCCACCGCCGAGCGCCATCCCGTCCTGGCCCACGACGAGAATCTGCGGGTTCTCCGGCGACCGTTCGTTTCTCGGCATCTCCATGCCGCCATTCTCTCGCACGTGTACACCTCATCACCGTCGTGCCCCCTCGAAGGGCTGATCCACCCTTTAGACCCAACGGCCCAATCCGGAATGCCCTGTTTGCCATTGAATGTGAGGCTGGATCCCGTCGGTTTTCCGCCACCCATCCGTCGTCACTCCGGGAGGTCACCGACGTGACTCCATGGCTGCGACTCACGCTCCGCTGGGTACGGCTGCTGCTCGCCCTCGCGGCGGCGCTGCCCGCCTACGGCACCGCCACCGCGTACGCGACCACTGCCCACGCCGCCGGGCAGAGCACCGCTCCCCCCTCCATGGGCGGACATCCGGCCGCCGAGGGCCCCGGGCATCCCGTGCCGCCCGGCCACGAGCACCGGCCGCCCTCCGCCCCGGCGGGCGAGGACGGAGGCCGGAGCACTCCCGCCGCCCCGTCGGCCGCGCCCATGCCCTCCGACTCGGCGTCCGCCTCGTACTCACCGGCGGTGCCCGCGGCCGTCCTGGAGCCGACCCGGGCCGGCAGCAGGGCCGGTGAGGGCCGGATGCGGCCGGGGCGGCCGGACGGGCCGATGAGCGAGGTGGAGGGGGACGACGACCGCACGGACAGCGGTGACGGCGCGCCCACCACCTCCGCCGCCCAGCCGGAGGAGCCGGAGACCACGAACCTGCCGACCGGCAGGCCGACAGCCTCCGAGGCCGAACTGGACCCCGCCGGTCAGCCCCGGGAGCCCGCCGCCCAGGCCGCGGCCCGGCAGAGCGAGGACGCCTCGGAGCCGACCCTGCAGATCCTCCCGCTGGGCACCGGCCTGGTCCTCATCGGCCTGGGCCTGGGCCTGGCGTTCCTGAGCCTGAAACTCCGCAAAAGCTGACCGCATCTGCGGGGGTGGCTGCCGGGCCGCAGGGCTGTCGGGCTGTCGGGCCGCGAGGCCGCCGGGCTGTCAGGCTGTCGGGCTGTCGGGCCGCGAGGCCGCCGGGCTGTCAGGCTGTCAGGCTGTCGGGCTGTCGGGCTGTCGGGCCGCGAGGCCGCCGGGCTGTCAGGTTGTCGGGCCGCGAGGCCGCAGGGGTGTCAGGCTGTCGGGCCGCCAGGCCGCAAGACCGCAAGACCGCCAGGCCGCCGTACCGCTCGGGCGACGCCCACCTGCCGACGGCCTCCGTACCCCCGCGCGCCTACAGCCCGCTGTACCGCCCGGGTGGCCCACCTGCCGACGGCCTTCGTACCCCCGCCCAACCCGGGCGGCCGTACCGCTCGGGTGGCCGACCCGGGGAGCGGCCATCGTGCCCCGCACGACCGCGCCCCGCCGTACCGCTCAGTGACACCCACCCGGGAAGCGGCCATCGCGCCCCCGCACAACCGAGGGCAGGCGGACCGCCGGGGCGATGCCCGCCCCCGAGCGGCAGGCACACGCCGTGACGAGGGCCGCCGTGCCGCTCGGGTGGCCTCGCCCCGAGCGGGCACAGAGGCCGTAGCCGCGGGCAGTCGTGTCGCTGGGGCGGCGCGGGTGGGCGCAGTGGCGGTCTGCCGGCGCCGACAGGCGTGGCCCGCTCCGCCCAGCCGCAACGCCGGGCACCGTCGGCACCGGTCGCCGGTCGGGCCCG
Organism: Streptomyces sp. NPDC051133; assembly: GCF_040682635.1. Classification (NCBI taxonomy): domain Bacteria; kingdom Bacillati; phylum Actinomycetota; class Actinomycetes; order Kitasatosporales; family Streptomycetaceae; genus Streptomyces; species Streptomyces sp. NPDC051133. The sequence goes on along the minus strand of NZ_JBFBBK010000005.1, from coordinate 195,594 downwards.
TACCGCCGAGGCCACCGGGCTACGGCGCCACCAGCAGCACCTTCCCCATGTGCCCGCTGGCCTCCACCACTCGATGGCCCTCGGCCGCCTCCGGCATCGGCAGTTCCCGGTCCACTACGGGCCGCACATGCCCGCCGCCGAGCAGCGGCCACACATGCTCCCGCACCGCGGCCACGATCGCCGCCTTCTCGCTCAGCGGCCGCGCCCGCAGCGAGGTCGCGCTGATCGCCGCCCGCTTGCCGAGCAGCGTGCCGATGTTCAGCTCCCCCTTGACCCCGCCCTGCATGCCGATGATGGCGAGCCGCCCGCTGACCGCGAGGGCCTGGACATTGCGGTCCAGGTACTTCGCCCCCATGTTGTCGAGGATGACATCGGCCCCCGCGCCGCCGGTCGCCTGCTTGACCTCGGCGACGAAGTCCTGCTCGCGGTAGTTGATCAGGATGTCCGCGCCCAGCTCGGCGCAGTACTCCAGCTTCTCCTTCGTCCCCGCGGTCACCGCGACCTTCGCACCGACGGACTTGGCCAGCTGGATCGCCATGGTGCCGATCCCACTGGAACCACCGTGCACCAGCAACGTCTCCCCGGGCCGCAGGTGGGAGATCATGAACACGTTGGACCAGACCGTGCAGACCACCTCGGGCAGCGCCGCCGCCCGCTTCAGCCCGACCCCCTCGGGTACGGGCAGCAACTGCCCGGCCGGCACGACGACCTTCTCGGCGTACCCGCCGCCCGCGAGCAGCGCGCACACCTCGTCGCCGACGGCCCAGCCGGACACCCCGGCCCCGAGCGCGGCGATCCGGCCGGAGCACTCCAGACCGGGGTAGGGGGAGGCGCCGGGCGGCGGGGTGTAGAAGCCCTGTCGTTGCAGGATGTCGGCACGGTTGACGGCGCTGGCCACCACCTCGACCAGCACCTCGCCCTCGCCGGGCACCGGATCGGGGACCTCCGTCCACACCAGTGCCTCGGGACCACCAGGTTCGGGAATCGTGATCGCATGCATGCTCGTGACGCTACTCCCCGACAGGCCCGTCATTCGTGCGGCAGAGGCCGGGTGTCCGGGGTTATCCGGGCGCCGGGAGTGACGCGGACGATCGTGATCAGCCGGTCCGTCAGCTGGAGATCGCCGATGGACGGATCGTCGTAACCGAGGACCCGGTGCCCCCTGACGACGCTCACCACGAGGTCGTCCGTCTCGCGCGGCTTCCTGCCCACCTCGGCCCGCACCACGGGGCGTTCAACGATGTCCAGTCCGCTGCCCTGGTGGATCAGATCCTCCATGACCATGCCGGCGGCAGGGCTGAGCACGGAGAGGCCGAGCAGCCGCCCGGCCGCGCTGGCGCTGGTGATGACGGCGTCGGCGCCGGACTGCCTGAGCAGCGGGGCGTTCTCCTCCTCGCGCACGGCGGCCACGATCTTCGCGCTCCTGTTGAGCTGGCGGGCGGTCAGCGTGACGAGGACGGCGGTGTCGTCGCGCTGCGGGGCGATGATGATCTGCCGGGCCCGGTGCACCTCGGCCCGCTTGAGCACCTCGCTGCGGGTGGCGTCACCCATGACGCCCGCGAAGCCCTCGGCGGTCGCCGCGTCGATCACCTTGGCGCTGGGATCGACGACCACCACCTGCTCCTTCCTCAGTCCCGTCGCGCACACGGTCTGCACGGCCGACCGTCCCTTCGTGCCGAAGCCGATGACGACGGTGTGCTCGCGCAAGGCGGACCTCCAGCGGTTCAGGCGCCATTCCTCCCGGGTGCGCTCGGTGAGCACCTCGAGCGTGGTGCCGACCAGGATGATCAGGAAGAGCACGCGCAGGGGTGTGACGACGAAGATGTTGGTGAGCCGGGCACTGTCGCTGACCGGGGTGATGTCGCCGTATCCGGTGGTGGAGAGGGTGACGGTCGCGTAGTAGAACGCGTCGAGCAGATCGACGGAGCTGTCGGAGTTGTCCTGGTAGCCGTCGCGGTCCGCGTAGACGACGAGCGCGGTGGCGACCAGCACCAGCAGGGCCATGAGCAGCCGTTTGACGACCTGGCGGATCGGGCGCTCCACCACTTTCCTCGGGAGTTTCACCCGTTGGGTCACCAGATGTTCGCCCGCCTGGCGGGCGATGGCGTCATGGCCCGGAAGTTTCACGTGAAACACACCCCGATTCCGGCGGTCGCCCAGGGCAGGTCCAGCAGCTCCGCCTCCGTGCCCTGCCGGGCTCCGCCGGGCGGTACGACGGCCAGGGCGTCGGCGGCGGCGACACCGCGCAGCATGGCCGGGCCGTTGTAGTGCAGCGGCACGGCATGGTCGCCCCGCAGCACCACGGGTACGAGCCGGGTGTCGTACGGGTGCCCGTGCACCGCTTCCTTCAGCGCCAGGGTGTACGGCTCCGGGGCCGGGCGGGCGGCGAGGGTGCGCAGCAGCGGCTCGGCGAGCGTGAGCAGGCCGGAGACGGCCGCCAGGGGATTGCCGGGCAGGCCGACCAGGTGCTGGTCGTCCTTGGTGCGGGCGAGCAGCATGGGGTGGCCGGGGCGCACCTTGACTCCGTCGACGAGAAGCTCGGCGCCGACGCGTTCCAGGGTGGGATGGACGTGGTCGACGGGCCCGGCGGCGGTGCCGCCCGTGGTGACGATCAGGTCGGCGGTGGAACCGGTGACCGCCTTGCGCAGGGCCTTGGCGTCGTCGCCGATCCGCCGCACCGCCGTCACCTCGGCCCCGAGCGCGCGCAGCCAGGGCGGCAGCATGGGGCCGAGCGCGTCCCGGATCAGCCCGTCGTGCGGCTGCCCCTCGGTCAGCAACTCGTCGCCGAGGACGAACACGTCGACTCGCGGGCGGGGTACGGCGGTCAGGGTGTCGTACCCGGCCGCCGCGGCCAGGCCGAGGACGGCGGGGGTGACGAGGGTGCCGACGGGCAGCAGCTGGTCGCCGTTGCGGCACTCCTGGCCGCGCGGGCGGATGTCCTGCCCGTGGTCCATCTCGCGGGTGGCGTGGAGCCGGCCCTGGGCGTCCGTGCGGCCGTGTTCGCTGCGCAGGACCGCCGTGGTGTCGACGGGGATGCGAGCCCCGGTCGCGATGCGGACGGCCTCGCCGTCGGTGAGCGGCTCGGGCTGTGCGTGCCCGGCGAGCACGCCCGCGTCCCGTACCTCCCAGGGGCCGGGCCCGGCGACCGCCCAGCCGTCCATCGCCGAGGTGTCGAAGGAGGGCAGGTCGGTGAGTGCGTCCAGGGGAGCGGCGAGGACCAGCCCGAGGGCGTCCTGGAGCGACATGGAGACGGGGGCGCGGCGGGCACCCGACCGTGCGGCGCGAGCGGCGATCTCGCGGGCCTGGGGCCAGGGGGTGGCCCGGTGCCGCTCGCTGTGCGCTTCAGGCGCCGGAGCGGGCACCTGGCCCGCGTTGCCGTCCTTCGCTTCCCTCACGAGGGCCAGGGCCTCCTCGACATCGAGGTCGTCGGTGTCCCCGGCGGGCGTCCCGGCGCGGGTTCCCGGGGCGGTCATCCGGCGTCCGGGGCGCTCGGGCCCCCGCTCTTCGCTTCCGTGCCCCCGTCGCTCTCTTCCTCCCAGCGCAGCGCGAGCGCGGCGGCCTTGCGGGCGGCCTCGGCGACGGCCTCGGGGCCGCCCTTGCCCTGCGCGGCGGCGTAGCCGACGAGGAAGGTGGTCAGCGGGGCGGCGGGCCGGGCCACGCCGTGCGCGGCGTCCCGGGCCAGGTCGAGCAGGACGTCGGTGTCGACGTCCAGGTCGATGCCCAGCTCGTCCTTGACTGCGGAGATCCATTCATCCAACACGTGCCCATGCTCCCTGATGCGTGCCCTGGCGTTGACGATGTCGTCCCAGGTGTCGCAGTCGAAGGACGCGAGCGGGTCCGGGACGCGGGTGAGGTGGAGGGCACCGGTCAGCCGGCGCAGGGGCAGTCCGGTCAGTCCGCCGGGCCCGGCGGCGAGGGCGGCCAGCTCGCGGCGGAGCACGGCGGTGCGGTACGCGGCGACGAGCGGCTGATCGCGGCCGCCGCCGTCGGTGAGCAGCGCACCGTCGGCACCGGTGGTGCGCAGGGCGGCCAACAGGCGATGGAGCGTGAGCGGTTCGAGGAAGGGCAGGTCTGCGGAGAGGACCACGGCGTGCTCGGCCGTGGTGAGGCGCAGGCCCGCGTCCAGGGCGGCGACCGGTCCGCCGCCGGGCGGCTCCTCGCGCGCCCAGCGCACCGGCCGGATGGTGGGCCGTCGGCCGGCCACGACGACGGTCGTACGGGCGCCGGCGCACGCGGTGAGCACCCGGTCGAGCAGCGCACGGCCCCCGACCCGGACTCCGGGCTTGTCGGCCCCGCCGAGCCGCCGTGCGGCACCGCCGGCCAGGACCACGGCGTCGTACGGCACGGCGGGTGCGGACTCGGCGGTGGCGTTGTCGGTCACTCCCCGAGTATGCGTGCCGGGCTGATCACAGGGAACCGACGGAGCGGGGCGCGCTCCGCAGGGAACGCCTGGGCGAGCCGTTCCCTGCGTCCGCCCCCTTGGGTCACAGTGTGCGCAGGAGCACCGCCGGCTGTTCCACGCAGTCCGCCACGTACCGCAGGAAGCCGCCCGCCGTGCCGCCGTCGCACACCCGGTGGTCGAAGGTGAACGAGAGCTGCACGACCTGGCGCACGGCCAGCTCGCCCTCGTGCACCCAGGGCTTGGGGACGATGCGGCCGACACCGAGCATGGCCGCCTCGGGGTGGTTGATGATCGGGGTGGAGCCGTCGACGCCGAAGACTCCGTAGTTGTTCAACGTGAAGGTGCCCCCGGTGAGTTCCCCGGGCGTCAGCGTCCCGGTGCGGGCGGCCTCGGTGAGCCGGGCGAACTCGGCGGTCAGCGACTCGGCGTCGCGCGCGTGGGCGTCCCGGACGACGGGCACGACCAGTCCGCGTTCGGTCTGCGCGGCGAATCCGAGGTGGACGTGGTCGAGCTGGACGACCTCGCGGGCGTCGGTGTCGACGTACGAGTTCAGCTCGGGGAACCGGGCGAGGGCGGCCGTGCAGATGCGGGCGAGCAGCGCGAGCAGGGAGATCTTCGTGCTGCCGCCGGCGTTCATGGCGGTCCGCGCGCGCATGAGTTCGGTGGCGTCGGCGTCGACCCAGCAGGTGGCGTCCGGGATCTCCCGGCGGCTGCGGGAGAGCTTGTCGGCGACGGCTCCGCGCACGCCCTTGAGGGGAGTGCGCACACCGCCCCCGGCGGGCGCCGGCACGGCTGTCCGCACGACCGGCTCCGCAGTCTCGCGGGCAGGCGCGGCCTTGGCCCGCAGGGCGCCCTCGACGTCGGCGCGCAGAATCAGTCCCTCGGGGCCCGAGCCCGCCAGCTGCCGCAGGTCGAGGCCGCCTTCACGGGCGAGCCTGCGCACCAGCGGGGAGATGACCGGGACCGGGCCGTCGGCGAGCGCGGAGACGGGGACGGAGGCGGGAGCCGACACCGGGGCGGGCCCGGGGACGGCGTGCCTCGTCCGACCGCCGGCGGCGACCTGAGCGGCCTGACCGTTGGCGGCGGCCTGGCCGTTGCCGGCGGCCTGGCCGTTGGCGGCGGCCCTGTCCGCCACCGACCGCACCCGGCGGCGTCGCGCCGGCGCTTCGGAGGTGCCGTATCCGACCAGCACGTTGCCCGATCCCCCGGTCTCCTCCTGGGGGGCAGCCGGTCCCACCGCGACCGTCAACAGCGGTGCGCCGACCGGCAGTTCCGTGCCCTCCTCGCCGAAGCGGGCGGTGACCACGCCGCCGTAGGGGCACGGGACCTCGACCATCGCCTTGGCCGTCTCGACCTCGACGACCGGCTGGTCGACGGCGACGACGTCACCGACCTGGACCAGCCAGCGGACGATCTCCGCCTCGGTCAGCCCTTCGCCGAGGTCGGGAAGTTTGAACTCCAGCACCTGTGCCATCAGCCCTCGGCCTCCCACTGCAGCCGGGCCACGGCGTCCAGGATGCGGTCGACGCCGGGCAGGTGGTGCCGCTCCAGCATGGGCGGCGGGTAGGGAAGGTCGAAGCCGGCCACGCGCAGCACCGGCGCCTCCAGGTGGTGGAAGCAGCGCTCGGTGATCCGGGCCGCGATCTCACCGCCCGGGCCGCCGAACCCGGTGGACTCGTGCACGACGACCGCGCGTCCGGTGCGGCGGACGGCCGCGCAGACCGTCTCGTCGTCGAACGGCACCAGGGAGCGCAGGTCGACCACTTCCAGGTCCCAGCCCTCGGCCTTGGCGGCCTCGGCGGCCTCCAGACAGACCGGCAGGGACGGCCCGTAGGTGATGAGGGTGGCGCCGCGGCCCGGCCGGCGCACGACCGCGCGGCCGATGGGCTCCACGTCCGTGGGCTGCTCGGGGTTCCAGGAGTCCTTGGACCAGTACAGCCGCTTGGGCTCCAGGAAGACGACGGGGTCGTCGGACGCGATGGCCCGGCGCAGCAGGCCGTAGGCGTCGGCGACGGTCGCCGGGGTGACGACGTGCAGGCCCGGGGTGGCCATGTAGTAGGCCTCGGAGGAGTCGCTGTGGTGCTCGACGCCGCCGATGCCGCCGCCGTAGGGGACGCGGACGGTGATGGGCAGGGGCATCCTTCCGCGGGTGCGGTTGCGCATCCGGGAGACATGGCTGATCAGCTGCTCGAACGCCGGGTAGGCGAAGGCGTCGAACTGCATCTCCACCACGGGGCGCAGACCGTACATCGCCATGCCGACGGCGGCGCCGAGGATGCCGGCCTCGGCGAGCGGGGTGTCGGTGCAGCGGTCCTCGCCGAACTCCTTGGCGAGGCCGTCGGTGACCCGGAAGACCCCGCCGAGCGTGCCGACGTCCTCGCCCATGACGTGCACGGTGGGGTCGGCGGCCATCGCGTCACGCATCGCGCGCGTGAGGGCCTGCGCCATCGTGGCGGGCTTGACGGCGACGGTGGTCATCGGTGACCGCCTTCCTGGTGCTCGTCCTCGGCCGCCAGCTCGGCCAGCAACAGGGCGCGCTGCTCACACAGTTGCGCGGTGGTCTCGGCGTAGACGTGGTCGAAGAGGTCCATGGGGTTCAGTTCGGGGTCGCGGTTCATACGCTCCCTCAGGTCCGCCGCCATCGCCTCGGCGTCCTCGCGCGCGGCCTCGATGCCGGCCTCGTCGAGGAGCCCGCGCGCGGTGAGTTCGCGTTCCAGCAGCCGCACCGGGTCGTGTGCGCGCCAGGCCTCGACCTCGGCGTCGCCGCGGTAGCGGGTGGCGTCGTCGGCGTTGGTGTGGGCGTCGATGCGGTACGTCACGGCCTCCACCAGGGTCGGGCCGCCGCCCGCGCGGGCGTGCCGTACGGCGTCGCTGAGGACCTCGTGGACGGCCGCGGCGTCGTTGCCGTCGACGAGCCGGCCCGGCATGCCGTAGCCGACGGCCTTGTGGGCCAGGGAGGGCGCGGCGGTCTGCTTGGCGAGCGGGACGGAGATGGCGAAGCCGTTGTTCTGCACGAGGAAGACGACCGGTGCCTGCCAGACGGCGGCGAAGTTCAGCGCCTCGTGGAAGTCGCCCTCGCTGGTGCCGCCGTCGCCGACCATGGCGAGCGCGACCACGTCGTCGCCCTTGAGGCGGGCGGCGTGGGCGAGGCCGACGGCGTGCGGGAGCTGAGTGGCCAGCGGGGTGGACAGGGGGGCCACGCGGTGGGCGTGGGGGTCGTAGCCGCTGTGCCAGTCGCCGCGCAGCAGGGTGAGGGTCTCGACGGGGTCCACGCCCCGGGCGACCGCGGCGAGCGTGTCGCGGTAGCTGGGGAAGAGCCAGTCGCGCTCTTCCAGGGCCAGGGCGGCGGCGACCTCGCAGGCCTCCTGGCCGGTGCTGGAGGGGTAGACGGCGAGGCGGCCCTGCTTGGTGAGCGCCGTGGCCTGCGTGTTGTAGCGACGGCCACGCACCAGCTGGGCGTAGAGCCGGCGCAGCAGGTCCGGGTCGGCCTTGGCGGCCGCCTCGGTGCCGAGGACGCGGTGGGGCTCGGCGTCGGGCAGCAGCGGCGCGGGGTCCATACGGGGCTGCCAGGCGGGCGGCGGCGATGGCCGGTACGCGCCCCGCTGCTCCAGAACCGTCATGACGGCACCTCCTCGTGGGAGCGGCTACGGGAGGCGCGTCGGCTGTGAGGCGCCTCACCTACCGATTGTTCGGTCGTCGGCACATTTTGGCTACAGGCACCTACAGGCTGTGGACAAACGGTTCTCCACAGCCTGGAATGAACGCAGGACGTCCACGGCGAGGAAGCGGGGGGACATGGCAGCTGAACAAATGGCCGACGGACCGCAGGACCGCGCCGCCCTGCCGCCGCCCCACCCACTGGACGCCATCGACCAGGACATCCTGCGCATCCTCCAGGCGGACGGCCGTGCCTCGATACGGTCCGTCGCCGAACGCGTCCACGTCTCGCGCGCGAACGCCTACGCCCGCATCAACCGGTTGGTCGAGGACGGGGTGATCCGGGGGTTCAGCGCGCGCGTGGACCACGAGCGGGCGGGTCACGGCACGTCGGCGTACATCACCCTGAAGATCGTCCAGAACACCTGGCGCACGGTTCGCGAGCAGCTCAGACAGCTGCCGGGGGCCTCGCACATCTCCCTCGTGGGCGGCGACTTCGACGTGCTGCTGCTGGTGCACACCCCGGACAACCGGGCGCTGCGCGAGCTGGTGCTGACCCGGCTCCAGGCGATCCCGGAGGTGCTCAGCACGCGCACGCTGCTGGTGTTCGAGGAGGAGGACCTGGAGCCGGAGGCCTGAGCCGGGGCCTTAGACGTGCCGGCCACGGCTCCGGCCGAGGTTTCAGGCCTGCCGGAGTCCCGTGAAGACCAGTCGTGCGACCGCGTCGGCCACCTCGCGTTCGCCGGCGCCCCGCGGATCCGGCCGGTACCACTCCACGATCGAGTTGATCATTCCGAAGACCAGCCGGGTGGCGAGCCGGACCTCCACGTCGCCGCGTACGTCCCCGTCGGCGGCGGCCGCCTTCAGCAGTTCGGCGACCCGGTGGTCGAAGTCGCGGCGCCGCTCCAGCGCCCACCGCTCGGTCGCCGTGTTGCCGCGTACGCGCAGCAGCAGCGTCACGTACGGCAGTTCGGTTATCAGCACCTCGACCATGCGCCGTACGACGTGCTCCAGCCGGTCGACGGACCGGCCCACGCGTGCGTGCTCCTCGTCGAGGATGGCGAACAGCCCGTCCAGGGCGCGGCTGACGGCCCGGCGCAGCAGTTCCTCCTTGCCGCTGACGTGGTGGTAGATCGACGACTTGGAGATGCCGGCCGCCTTGGAAAGGTGCTCCATGGAGGTGCCGTCGTAGCCACGCTCGTTGAAGACCCGGACGGCGACAGAGAGCAGCGTCTCCGGGGTGTACGTGTCGCGCTTGGCGGTGGTCATGGGGTGCCCTCCCGCTGGTCGGTGGCGTAGGCGTTGCGGTAGAGCGCGAGGGAGGGCGCGTAGCGTCCGGAGGGGTCGCGCCGGTGCATCTCGTCCAGGACGTCGAAGGCGAAGCCGCCGCCGAGCCGGCGGTCCCATTCGAAGGGCCCGAGCGGGTAGTTGACGCCGAGGCGCATGGCCGTGTCGACGTCCTCCTCGGTGGCCACGCCCTTGGCGACGGCGTCATGGGCGAGGTCGACGATCCGGGCGACCGTGCGGGCGACGATCATGCCGGGGACGTCACCGATGACGCTGACCCGCTTGCCGAGCGCCTGGAACAGCCCGACGGCCTCGGCGAGGGTCTGCGGCGAGACGTCCTGGGAGGCGGACAGGGCGACACGGGTGGCCGCGCGGTAGTCGAGGGCGAGGTCGAAGTGGACGACGTCGCTGAACTCCACGGAGGTCGTGCCGTCCGCGAGACCCAGCACGCCCCCGCTCGGCAGCATGAGGTGCGTGCCGCCGTCCTCCTCCTGCTCGCGGACCTCGATGCCCGCCTCGCGGATCAGGGTGAGCAGGCCGGCCGCGGGCCCGAGATCGCCCTCGGCGACGACGTAGGCGGGCGGCTGCTCCTTGTCGGCGGTGTGCGGCTCGGGCCGCTCGGCGCCCTCGGCGTGGTCGTACCAGCCGTGGCCGCTCTTGCGGCCGAGCCGGCCCGACTCCACCAGGCGGCGCTGGGCCAGGGACGGGGTGAAGCGCACGTCCTGGAAGAAGGACTGCCAGACGGAGTGGGTGACGGACTCGTTGACGTCCTGCCCGATCAGGTCGGTCAGCTCGAAGGCGCCCATCCTGAAGCCGCCGCACTCGCGCAGGACGGCGTCGATGGTGGCCGGGTCGGCGGCCTGGGCCTCGTACACGGCGAACGCCTCGGCGTAGAAGGGCCGGGCGATGCGGTTGACGATGAAGCCGGGGGTGTCCGCGCAGGCCACCGGGGTCTTGCCCCAGGCGCGGGCGATCTCGTACGCGCGCGTGGCCGACGCGACGTCGGTGGCGAATCCCGAGACGACCTCGACCAGCGGCAGCAGCGGCGCGGGGTTGAAGAAGTGCAGGCCGAGGAAGCGGCCCGGCCGGCGCAGGGCACCGCCGATGGCCGTCACCGACAGGGACGAGGTGTTGGTCGCGAGCAGGCAGTCCTCGGCGACGGTCTCCTCCAGCTCGCGGAAGAGCTGCTGCTTGACGTCCAGCCGCTCCAGGACGGCCTCCACGACCAGCGCGCAGTCCGCCAGCTCCGCGAGGCCGTCCACGGGCGTCAGGCGGGCGCGGGCCGCGTCCCGGCCGGCGGCGGTGAGCCAGCCCTTGTCCACCAGCCTGTCGAGGCGGGCGCCGATCGCTTCGGCCGCGTCCCGGGCCCGCCCGGCGACGGTGTCGTAGAGCCGCACGGGGTGGCCGGCGACCAGCGCGACCTGGGCGATGCCCTGGCCCATGGTGCCGGTGCCGACGACGGCCACGGGGCTGCTGGGGTCGAGTGCTGTCATGTGCGCGATCCTCCCGCACGGGGTTTTCCACAGATGCGGCAGGCCCCCTTGTCCCGACCGATCGTTCGGTTACTCTAGCCCTGACCGCCCCATCCCGCTTCCCTTTCCGCCAGGCCGCGAACTCGACGACGAGTTCTCCTAACGAGGAGTTGGTCCCGCATGGCCGCCGAACTGACCGCCCACGAGCTGATCGCGAAGCACCGGCCCACCCTCGACCAGACCCTGGAAGCGATCCGCACGCGCGCGTACTGGTCCCCGCACCCCGAGCACCCCAAGGCGTACGGCGAGAACGGCAGCCTGGACGCGGCGGCGGGCAAGGCCGCCTTCGACGCCCTGCTGGGCACCCGCCTCGACCTCGGCCAGCCCGGCACGGACGACTGGGTGGGCGGCGAGGTCTCGCCGTACGGCATCGACCTGGACGTCAGCTACCCGCACGCGGACCTCGACGTGCTGCTGCCGGCGATGAAGGCCGGGCAGCGTGCCTGGCGGGACGCGGGCGCGGAGCTGCGGGCCGTGGTCTGCCTGGAGATCCTCAAGCGGATCAGCGACCGGACCCACGAGTTCGCCCACGCGGTCATGCACACCAGTGGCCAGGCGTTCATGATGGCGTTCCAGGCGGGCGGCCCGCACGCCCAGGACCGCGGCCTGGAGGCCGTGGCGTACGCGTACGTGGAGCAGGTCCGCACGCCGGAGACCGCGGAGTGGACCAAGCCGCAGGGCAAGCGCGACCCGCTGGCGCTGACCAAGAACTTCACGCCGGTCCCGCGCGGCATCGGCCTGGTCATCGGCTGCAACACCTTCCCGACCTGGAACGGCTACCCGGGCCTGTTCGCCTCCCTGGCCACCGGCAACGCGGTCCTGGTCAAGCCCCACCCGCGCGCGGTGCTGCCGCTGGCGCTGACCGTGCAGGTCGCCCGGGACGTGCTCGCCGCGGCGGGCTTCGACCCGAACCTGGTGACGCTGGCCGCCGAGCGCCCCGGCGAGGGCATCGCCAAGACGCTCGCCACCCGCCCCGAGATCCGGATCATCGACTACACGGGTTCGACGTCCTTCGGCGACTGGCTGGAGGCCAACGCCCGTCAGGCGCAGGTCTACACGGAGAAGGCCGGCGTCAACACGGTGATCGTGGAGTCGACGGACACGTACAAGGGCATGCTGTCCAACCTGGCGTTCTCGCTGTCCCTGTACAGCGGCCAGATGTGCACCACCCCGCAGAACCTGCTCATCCCCCGGGACGGCATCCGCACCGACGAGGGCCCGAAGACCTTCGACGAGGTGACCGCGGACCTCGCCCGCGCGGTCGACGGCCTGCTCGGTGACGACGCGCGCGCGAACGCCCTGCTGGGCGCGATCGTCAACCCGGACGTCAAGGCCCGCCTGGAGGCCGCGGCCGGCCTCGGCGAGGTCGCCCTCGCCTCCCGCGAGATCACCAACCCGGAGTTCCCGGGCGCGGTGGTCCGCACCCCCGTCCTGGTCAAGCTGGACGGCGCCAAGCCGGACGACGAGGCCGCCTACATGAGCGAGTGCTTCGGCCCCGTCTCCTTCGCCGTCGCCGTCGACTCGGTGACCGACGCGGTGGAGCTGCTGCGCCGCACGGTCCGCGAGAAGGGCGCGATGACGGTCGGCGCCTACACCACCGACCCCGAGGTCGAGGAGGCCGTCGAGGAGGTCTGCCTGGAGGAGGCGGCCCAGCTGTCGCTCAACCTGACCGGCGGGGTGTACGTGAACCAGACGGCGGCCTTCTCCGACTTCCACGGCTCGGGCGGCAACCCGGCGGCGAACGCCGCGCTGTGCGACGGCGCCTTCGTGGCCAACCGCTTCCGCGTGGTCGAGGTGCGCCGGGAGGCCTAGGAGGCCGTGGATGCGCCCCCGGTCGCGCTCCAGTGGTACAGCGTCATCGCCACGCTGGTGGCGAGGTTGTAGCTGGAGACCTGGGGGCGCATCGGCAGCGCCAGCAGATGGTCGGCACACGCGCGCAGCCCGGCCGACAGCCCGCTGCGCTCCGAGCCGAATGCGAGCACGGCGTCGTCGGGCAGCTTCGTGCCCCGGATGTCCTCGCCCTCCGGGTCGAGCGCGAACAGCGGCCCGGCGGGCAGCTCGTCGACGCCGAGCCGCTCCACGGCGGTCGCGAAGTGCAGGCCCGCGCCGCCGCGCACCACGGTGGGGTGCCAGGGGTCGAGCGTGCCCGTGGTGACCACCCCGGTCGCCCCGAAGCCGGCGGCCAGCCGGATCACGGCACCGGCGTTGCCCAGGTTGCGCGGGTCGTCCAGGACCACGACGGGCGCGGTGCGCGGGGTGCGGGCGAGTGTGCGCAGGTTGGCCTCGCGGGACGGCCGTACGGCGAGCGCGGCCACCCCGGTCGGGTGGGGCCGCGGCACCAGTGAGGCGTACGTCTGCTCGGGCACCTCGGTGATCAGCGCGTCGAGCCTGTCCCGTACGTCGCCCGCCAGCTCCTCGGCGAGGGCGAGAGCGGCCCGCCGGTCCGTGGCGACGGCCACCAGCACCTCCGCGCCGAACCGCAGCGCGTGCTTGAGGGCGTGGAAACCGTCGAGCAGCACGGCGGCGGTACCGGCGTGCTCGCGCCAGCGGATCAGCGGGTCGGTCATGCCGTGAACCCTACGTGGCCCGGCGTGGTCTCCTCCGAGGTGCGCGGCGGGGGCACGGTGGCGTCGTCGCGCCGGACGAACCGCCCACGCGCGCGTGCCGCCAGGTCACCCAGCCTGCGCAGGAAGGACGTCGGCAGGAAGACCGCGTCCGCGGTGATCATCGCCAGCGAGAAGAACGGCAGGCCGAGGACGACCGCGATCACGGCGTGCTCGAGCATCATCAGCACCAGCAGGACGTTCTTGACCCGCCGGTTGAACAGGGTGAACGGGAAGGCCACCTGCACCATGACCGTCCCGTAGGCCACCGCCATCATGATCGTGCCGCTGGCGGACATCAGGTCGGCGAGCCCGGGCCAGGGCGAGAAGTAGTCCAGGTGGAGCGGGTAGTAGACGGCGGTGCCGTCCTGCCAGCGCGACCCCTGGATCTTGTACCAGCCCGCCGTCGCGTAGATCAGGCAGGCCTCCGCCATGATCACGAAGAGGGCGCCGTTGTGCAGGACGTTGGCGACGACGTCCAGCAGGATCCGCGGCTCCTGCGACCTCGCCGGGCGGCCGACGGCCCACCACAGCCCGAGACCCGCCCAGGCCGTCCACAGCAGCGCGGGGATCAGCCAGCCGTTGTCGAACCGTCCGGTGGCCGTCACCAGGACGAGCGCCAGACCGGACACCGCCCACAGGACCGGCCCCACCCGGTCGGCGGGAACCCGCTCCCCACGCGCGCGTGCCGTCTCCAGACGGGCCGCCCGCCGCGCGTCCAGGGACCACACCTGCCCGCACCGGGTGAACACGAGGTAGAAGGACATCAGGTGCAGCACGTTGTCGCCGCCGTCGCCCAGGAAGACGCTGCGGTTCTGCAGCGACAGCACACCCACCATGAACAGCACGGACGCCGTCCGGGAGCGCCAGCCGAGCAGCAGGGCCGCGCTGGCGAGGACCGCCAGCGTGTAGAAGCACTCGAACCACAGCTGCCCGTCGGACCAGAGCAGGGCCGTGAAGGCGTGGTTGTCGCTGGTCAGCTCCTTGGCGAGGTTCCAGCCCCAGGGGCCGGCCGGCCCGTACAGCTCCTGGCGGTGGGGGAACTCGCGCAGCAGGAACAGCAGCCAGGTCCCGGCGAACCCGATCCGGATCACGGCGCTCTGGTACGGCCCGAGGGCCGTTGCGGTGACGCGGGCGATCGCGTGCGAGAGGGTCAGGGAGAAGCGGTTCACCGCACACCTCCGGCGGCCTCGTCGGCGGGCACCGGCCACCAGGGCAGCACGCGGTACACCGGCTTGTCGGGCACCCGCTCACGGCTCCACTTCGGCGGCTGCACGTTGGTGGTGCTGGAGCGGACCTGCACCCGCTGGACGACGCCGGCCCGGCTGGTCGGGTCGGTCCGGTCCAGCCGCATGACGACGATCCTGCGCACGTACTGCTCGGAGAGGGCGCCGCGCATGCCCACGGGACGGTTGTCGGGGGTGTGCGTGGCGACGAGGAAGTCCCAGGCCCGGCGCAGCTCGTTCTGCTGGGTGTGGCTGGGCACCAGGTTGCCGTCGATGGCGGCGCCGTCCTGGGCGGACAGATCGGTCCAGCCGGTGGTGCGCACGGTGCCGTCCTTCATCCGCACCTCGGCCCGCACCTGCACGGCGATGTTCTGCTGCAACGGGTTCGGGGCGAACAGCTTCCAGTTCTGCTCGAACTCCGGGTACACCCATTCCTCGACCGCCTTGCCGTGCTGCTTCGACACGGTGTTCGCGGGCGCGAGGCTGAGGAACACCATCAGCAGATGCACACAGGCGGCGACACCGACGACGGCGAGCGCCAGCGCCGCGCCGACCTGGTACCGGGGGGAGAGGGCGGCGACGCCGGTACGGGGGGCCACGGAGCCTTCGCCGGCCGGCGGGTCCGCGGGGGCCGGGGAGCCGGCCTCGGGAGCCCCGCCGGAGCGGGAGCCGCCCCGGGCTTCGCCCCCGGAGTCGTTCCGGGAGTCGTTCCGGGAGTCGTTCCGGGAGGCCTCCGGGGAGCCCTCGCCGGGCGGCGGCTGGTCCGGGAGACGCGTCCCGGTCGACCCGTTCGGCCCGGGTGGGGCCCCCGAGTCCTCGTCGTACGCGTCCATTCGGCCCCGTCCCCCGTTTCGCCTAGGTCGTTCGTTCAGTGGTCCGGTTCGGTCACCGGTCAGTCACCGGTTCACTCGTCCGGCTCCATGGTCGGCGTCCGTCTCGGGCGCCCCACCGTTCGCGTGCGCCACTGCTCGGCGCTCGCACGGAACGGTACTCAGCCCGGGCCGCCGGGCGCAGCCCCGGGTACGGACCCGTGACCGTGGTTCTCGCCACGGGCCGCGGCACGGCCGGGCTCCCGACCACCGCACCGCCACGCCCGGGTGACGCAGCGCCCCGGCCCCGGCGTCGGGCCCGTATCCGGCTCCCCGCGCGTTGTCCACAGGCCCGCCCGCGGAGTTTTCCACAGCGGTTGACACCTTCCGGCGGCCCGGCACACCATGGACTGCACACGGACCGAACGATCGGTCGGGACAGTGTTCACGGAGAGCCCGAGGTCAGGGGGACCGCATGGCCACAGCAGCCGCGCAGCGCACGGCCCGCACCGAAGCGGACGGCGCGCCGGACACCACCGGCGCCACGGCGGAGTACCAGCGCGCCTTCGACGCGGCCGTGGCCGCCGACGAGCGGATCGAACCGCGCGACTGGATGCCGGACGCCTATCGCGCGACGCTGGTCCGGCAGATCGCCCAGCACGCGCACTCCGAGATCATCGGCATGCAGCCGGAGGCCAACTGGATCACCCGTGCGCCCTCGCTGCGCCGCAAGGCGATCCTGATGGCCAAGGTCCAGGACGAGGCCGGCCACGGCCTGTACCTGTACAGCGCGGCCGAGACCCTCGGCACCGGTCGCGACGAGCTGCTCGACAAGCTGCACAGCGGCCGCCAGAAGTACTCCTCGATCTTCAACTACCCGACCCTGACCTGGGCCGACGTCGGCGCGATCGGCTGGCTGGTGGACGGCGCCGCGATCACCAACCAGGTCCCGCTGTGCCGTTGCTCCTACGGCCCGTACGCGCGTGCCATGGTGCGGATCTGCAAGGAGGAGTCCTTCCACCAGCGCCAGGGCTACGAGCTGCTGCTGGCCCTCAGCAAGGGCACCCCGGAGCAGCACGCGATGGCGCAGGACGCGGTGAACCGCTGGTGGTGGCCGTCGCTGATGATGTTCGGCCCGCCCGACGACGAGTCCCAGCACTCCGCGCAGTCCATGGACTGGAAGATCAAGCGCCACTCCAACGACGAGCTGCGCCAGCGCTTCGTCGACATCTGCGTCCCCCAGGCCGAGTCCCTGGGCCTCACCCTCCCCGACCCGGAGCTGCGGTGGAACGAGGAGCGGGGACAGCACGACTTCGGTGCGATCGACTGGACGGAGTTCTGGGAGGTCCTCAAGGGCAACGGCCCGTGCAACGAACAGCGGATCACCCAGCGCAGGCGCGCCCACGACGAGGGCGCGTGGGTGCGGGAAGCGGCCGCTGCCTACGCGGCCAAGCACACCGGCGGCACGGACGGCGCCGGTGCGGCAGGACACGAGACAGGAGCAGCGCGAGCATGAGCACCCCCGACTGGCCCCTGTGGGAGGTCTTCGTGCGCTCCCGGCGCGGCCTCTCCCACACCCACGCCGGCAGCCTGCACGCCCCGGACGCGGAGCTGGCCCTGCGCAACGCCCGTGACCTGTACACCCGGCGCGGCGAGGGCGTCTCGATCTGGGTCGTCCCGGCCGCCGCGATCACCGCGTCCTCACCCGACGAGAAGGACCCGTTCTTCGAGCCGGCCGCCGACAAGCCCTACCGGCACCCGACGTTCTACGAGATCCCGGAAGGGGTGAAGCACCTGTGACCGTGACCGGCCCCGCCACCGTCCCGGTGACCGCCGCGCTGGCCCTCGGCGACGACGCCCTGGTGCTCTCCCACCGGCTGGGGGAGTGGGCCGGGCACGCCCCGGTCCTGGAGGAGGAGGTCGCCCTCGCCAACATCGCGCTCGACCTGCTCGGCCAGGCCCGCGTGCTGCTGTCCCTGGCCGGCGACGAGGACGAGCTGGCCTACCTGCGCGAGGAGCGGGCCTTCAGCAACCTCCAGCTGGTCGAGCAGCCGAACGGCGACTTCGCCCACACCATCGCCCGCCAGCTGTACTTCTCCACCTACCAGCAGCTGCTCTACGGCGAACTGGCGTCAGGCGACGGTCCGTTCGCGCCGCTCGCCGCCAAGGCGGTGAAGGAGGTCGCCTACCACCGCGACCACGCCGAGCAGTGGACCCTGCGGCTGGGTGACGGCACGCAGACCAGTCACGAGCGGATGCAGCGGGCCTGTGACGCGCTGTGGCGGTTCACCGGCGAGCCGTTCCAGCCGGTGCGGGGCCTGGAAGCCGACTGGCCCGCCCTGGAGTCTCGCTGGCTGGAGTCCGTGCGGGACGTGCTCGGCCGGGCCGGCCTGGCCGTCCCCGAGGGCCCGCGCACCGGAGCCTGGTCGGCGGGCGCCGGCCGGCAGGGCCTGCACACCGAGCCGTTCGGGCGGATGCTCGCCGAGATGCAGCATCTGCACCGCAGCCACCCGGGGGCGTCATGGTGACCGCCACCGCCCTGGAGGAGCGGCTGCTGGAGCTGGCGGGCTCGGTGCCCGACCCCGAGCTGCCGGTCCTCACCCTCCAGGAGCTGGGCGTGGTCCGCGCGGTGCGGCTGCACGGCGCGGACACGGTCGAGGTCGACCTGACCCCTACCTACACCGGCTGCCCGGCGATCGAGGCGATGACCGTCGACATCGAGCGGGTGCTGCGCTCCCACGGCATGCGCGAGGTCACCGTGCGCACCGTGCTCGCCCCGGCCTGGTCGACCGACGACATCAGCGCCGAAGGACGCCGCAAACTGGGGGAGTTCGGCATCGCTCCCCCGCGCGTACGCCGTGACACCGGCCCGGTGCCGCTGAGCCTCGGCCCGACGCGCACGGCCTCGGCGGACGCGGAGCCGGTCCACTGCCCGCACTGCGGTTCGGCCGACACCGAGCTGCTGAGCAGGTTCTCCTCCACCGCGTGCAAGGCGCTGCGCCGCTGCCTGTCCTGCCGTGAACCGTTCGACCACTTCAAGGAGTTGTGATGGCGCGCTTCCACCCGCTCCCGGTGGCCGCGGTCGACCGGCTCACCGACGACTCGGTCGCCCTCACCCTCACCGTCCCGCCGGAGCTGCGCGCGGAGTACCGGCACGCCCCCGGCCAGCATCTCGCCCTGCGCCGCCGGGCCGACGGTACGGAGATCCGGCGCACCTACTCGATCTGCTCCCCTGCCCCGGACCCGGACGGTGAGGGCCCCGGCAGCCTGCGGGTGGGCGTGCGGCTGGTCGAGGGCGGCGCCTTCTCCACCTATGCGCTGAAGGAGATCGTCGTCGGCGACGAGCTGGAGGTGATGACCCCGGCCGGACGCTTCACCCTGGAACCGGCACCGGGGGTGTACGCGGCCGTCGTCGGCGGCAGCGGCATCACACCGGTGCTGTCGATCGTCTCCACCCTGCTGGCACGCGAGCCGGGAGCCCGGTTCTGCCTGATACGCAGTGACCGCACGGCCGCCTCGACGATGTTCCTGGAGGAGGTCGCCGACCTCAAGGACCGTTACCCGGAGCGGCTGCAGCTGGTCACCGTGCTCTCCCGGGAGGAGCAGCAGGCGGGCCTGCCGTCCGGCCGGCTCGACCGGGAGCGGCTCGAAGGGCTGCTGCCGGCGCTGCTGCCGGTGGAGCGGGTCGCGGGCTGGTTCCTGTGCGGGCCGTACGGACTGGTCGAGGGTGCCGAGAAGGCGCTGCGTGAGCTGGGTGTGGAGCGGACCCGGATCCACCAGGAGATCTTCCACGTGGACGGGGGACCGGCCCCGGTGGCCGCCTCCCCGGCGCCCGCGCACAGCACGGTCACCGCCCGGCTCGACGGACGCGGCGGCACCTGGCCGGTCCAGGACGGCGAGTCCCTGCTGGAGACGGTCCTGCGCAACCGGCCCGACGCGCCCTACGCCTGCAAGGGCGGGGTGTGCGGCACCTGCCGCGCCTTCCTGGTCTCCGGACAGGTGCGGATGGACCGCAACTTCGCGCTGGAGGCGGAGGAGACGGAGGCCGGGTATGTGCTGGCCTGCCAGTCACATCCCGTGACGGAGAAGGTGGAGCTGGACTTCGACCGCTGACGCGCGCACCGTCGGCCGCTGACACGCGCACCGTCCGCGGCGTTCCCTTCTCCTAGAACCTGTTCTATCTTGACGGCCCGTCAGATGACCGCACCGTCGGAAGGGACAGGCCGTGGACTTCACCTTCACCGAGGAGCAGCGGGCGGCAGCCGAGGCGGCGCGCGGGGTGTTCGCCGGCGTCCTGCCGGACGCGGTGCCCAGCCCGGCGCTGACCACCGGCCCGGTGGCCGAGGGCTTCGACCGGCAGCTGTGGTCCCGGCTCGCCGAGGCGGACCTGCTGAGCCTGCTGGTCGACGAGGCGCACGGCGGCTCCGGCCTGGACGCGATCGCCCTGTGCCTGGTGCTGCGCGAGTCCGCCGCGGTGCTCGCCCGGGTGCCGCTGCTGGAACACAGCGCGGCGGCAGCGGCCGTACAGGCGTACGGCGGCGCTGAGTTGGCGGACCGTCTCCTCACCCGGGCCGGCCGTGGAGAGCTCGTGCTGACCGTCGCGGCGAGCGGGCGCACCGGCCATGATCCGGCCGAACTGGCCGTCACCGCACGGCGCGAGGGCCCGGCGTGGGTGCTGGACGGCGTGCAGACGGCGGTGCCGTGGGCGTACGACGCGGACCTGGTCGTCGTACCGGCGCACGTCGAAGGATCGGCCGCCGACCGGACCGTGCTCGCGCTGGTGCCGTGCGAGGGGGCCGGGGTGAGCCTCGCCGAGCAGGTGTCCACCAGCGGGGAGCGGCTGGCCGAGCTGCGGCTGGCGTCGGCACGGATCGACGCCGGCGAGGTCGTCGAGGCCGACGGCGCCTGGGAGTGGCTGCACGCGCTGCTCGCGACCGGCACCTGCGCCCTGGCGCTCGGGCTGGGCGAGCGCGTGCTGAGGATGACCGCCGACTACACCGGCAAGCGGGAGCAGTTCGGGCATCCGATCGCGACGTTCCAGGCGGTGGCCGTGCAGGCCGCGGACCGGTACATCGATCTGCGGGCCATGGAGGCCACCCTGTGGCAGGCCGCGTGGCGGATCGCCTCCGGCGCCCCAGGAGCACTGCCCGCCGCCGGAGACGTGGCGGTGGCGAAGATCTGGGCGGCGGAGGGCGTACGGCGGGTGGTGCAGACGGCACAGCATCTGCACGGCGGGTTCGGCGCGGACACCGATTACCCGCTGCACCGGTATCACGCCTGGGCCAAGCACCTGGAGCTGGCGCTCGGCCCGGCGGCGGCGTACGAGGAGCGGCTCGGCGATCTGCTGGCGGCCCATCCACTGGGCTGACCGGCCCGACAGCCCGACCGGGCCGGACTACAGCACGAAGCCGGGCTTGCCGTCGTCCGTGACCACCGGGCGGCCCGCGTCCTGCCAGATCTGCATGCCGCCGTCGACGTTCACGGCGTCGATACCCTGCTGGACCAGATACATGGTGACCTGGGCCGAGCGTCCGCCGGAGCGGCAGATCACATGGACGCGTCCGTCCTGCGGGGCGGCCGCGGTCAGCTCCCCGTAGCGGGCGACGAACTCACTGATGGGGATGTGCAGCGCCCCCTCGGCGTGGCCCGCCTGCCACTCGTCGTCCTCGCGGACGCCCAGCAGGAAGTCGCCGTCCTTGAGGTCCGTGATCCCGACCGTGGGCACACCAGCTCCGAAATTCATGTCCCCGACGCTACCCGAAGCGGGCGGTGGCTCAGCCCTGCGCCAGCAGGGCCGCCAGTTCCGCCTCCCGCTGGGCGATGTCGGAGCGCAGCCTGCCGGCGATCTCGTCGAGCAGCCCGTCGGGGTCGTCCGGGGCGAGGCGGAGCATGCCGGCGATCGCCCCCTCCTCCAGTTCCCGGGCGACGAGGGTGAGCAGCTCCTTGCGCTGGGCGAGCCACTCGAGGCGGGCGTACAGCTCCTCGGCGGGGCTCGGGCGCCGCTCGGGCGGCACCGGACCGGCCGCCCACTCCTCGGCCAGCTCCTTCAGCAGGGTCTCGTCGCCGCGGGCGTAGGCGCCGTTCACACGGCTGATGAACTCCTCGCGCCGCTGCCGCTCCTGTTCCTCCTGGGCGAGGTCCGGGTGGGCCTTGCGGGCCAGCTCCCGGTAGAGCTTGCGGGCCTCCTCGCTGGGGCGCACCCGCTGCGGCGGCCGTACGGCCTGGTCGGTGAGCATGGCGGCGGCCTCCGGGAACAGGCCGTGGCCGTCCATCCAGCCGTGCAGCAGCTCCTCCACACCGGGGATCGGCAGGACGCGCGCGCGGGCCTCCTCGGCACGGCGGACGTCCTCCGGGTCACCGGTGCGGGCGGCCTTCGCCTCGGCGATCTCCGCGTCCAGCTCCTCGATGCGGAGGTAGAGCGGGCCGAGTTTCTGTTCGTGCAGCCGGGAGAAGTTCTCGACCTCGACGCGGAAGGTCTCCACGGCGATCTCGTACTCGATCAACGCCTGCTCGGCAGCCCGTACGGCCTGCTCGAGGCGCTCCTCGGGCCGCGGTGCCTGTTCGGCTTCCGGGGTGGTCACCCGACCAGGGTAGGCGGTGCGGCCCCCAGGGGGTCACAGCGCGGTCCCCTGGCAACCGTCAACGGCCCGGCGCCCCCGGCCCGCCGCCCCTCACACCCCCAGCTCGGCCGCGATCCGCCCGGCCCGTATCCCCGCCACCAGCCCGGCGTGATCCGCCTCCGTTCGGTCGGCATACGCGACGGCGAATTCCGCGATCGCCTCGTCCAGCTCCTCGTTCTTGCCGCAGTACCCGGCTATCAGCCGCGGGTCGGCGCTGTGGGAGTGGGCGCGGGCCAGCAGGGCGCCGGTCATGCGGCCGTAGTCGTCGACCTGGTCGGCGGCGAGGGCGGCCGGGTCGACGCTGCCCTTGCGGTTGCGGAACTGGCGCACCTGGTAGGGCCGCCCGTCGACCGTGGTCCAGCCCAGCAGGATGTCGCTGACCACCTGCATCCGCTTCTGCCCGAGGACCACCCTGCGCCCCTCGTGCTCGACCGGCGGCGCCTCGAAACCGGCCGTCGCCAGGTGCGGCACCAGCGCCGAGGGACGGGCCTCCTTCACCTGCAGGACCAGCGGCTGCTCCCGGTGGTCGAGGAGGAGCACGACGTAGGACCGGGTGCCGACGCTGCCGGTGCCGACGACCCGGAAGGCCACGTCGTGCACGGCGTGCCGGGCGAGCAGCGGGTGCCGGTCCTCACCGAGGGTCCGCACGTACTCCTCCAGAGAGACGGCGACCGCCGCGGCCTCGGCGTCCGGGATCCTGCGCAGCACGGGCGGGGCGTCGACGAAGCGGCGCCCGCCGTCCTCCACCGCCTCGGTCGACTTCGCCGCGAACCGGCCGCTGGTGTTGGCCCGCGCCTTCTCCGAGACCCGCTGCAGCGTGCCGAGCAGGTCGTGGGCGTCGGTGTGGGAGACCAGTTCCTCGTCCGCGATGGCGTTCCACGCGTCCAGCACCGGCACCTTGGCCAGCAGGCGCATGGTGCGCCGGTAGGCGCCGACCGCGTCCTGCGCGGCGGCCCGGCAGGTGTCCTCGTCGGCACCGGCCTCCCGCCCGGCGAGGACCAGCGAGGCGGCGAGCCGCTTGAGGTCCCATTCCCAGGGGCCGTGCACGGTCTCGTCGAAGTCGTTGAGGTCGATGACGAGGCCGCCGCGGGCGTCGCCGTACAGACCGAAGTTGGCCGCGTGCGCGTCGCCGCACAGCTGGGTGCCGATCCTGGTCATGGGGGTGCGGGCCAGGTCGTACGCCATGAGGCCGGCCGAGCCGCGCAGGAAGGCGAAGGGGGTGGCCGCCATGCGGCCGACGCGGATCGGGGTCAGCTCGGGGATGCGGCCGGCGTTGGACTCGGTCACCGCGCTCACCGCGTCGGGGCGGGAGTCGTCCAGGTCGAGCGCGCGGTGCGCGGTGCGCGGCACGGCCGCCCGCAGCGCCTTGCCCTCCTCCTTCGGGGAGCCCTGCCGGGGCCAGGCGGCGAAGCCCCGCACCCGGGGCAGCCGGCGCCCCGTCGCACCCCCCGCCGCCCCCGTCGCTTCCCCACCGGCCTCGGTCATCACGACCGCCTCCCCCGTACCCCTGCCCGCACATGCCTGCGCGAACAGCGCGCCGAACATCAACTCGTGCAGACCGTACAGCCGGTGAAGCGGACGTGGCAGACCCTGTGGACAACCCGTCACCTGTGGAAAATCCCCGGCGCGCAGAACGGCCGGCCAGGCCCTCTCGGCATCTGAGACCTGCCTGAGACCTTCCTCACAAAAACGACATGCCAAAACGACTACGGGCCCACCGTTTTCACGATGGGCCCGTAGCCTCTGTGCGCGAGGGGGGAGTTGAACCCCCACGCCCTTGCGGGCACTGGAACCTGAATCCAGCGCGTCTGCCTATTCCGCCACCCGCGCATTGGGTGTGTCTTCCGGTCCTTCCCTTGCGGGGCGGCCCCTTCCGACACCCAGAACATTAGCACGTCGTACGGGGTGGGTTCACATCCCTTCCCGCCCGCCCGGCTCGCATCCCCGGTGCCCGGGCACGTATCAAGGAGTGCCGGTTCACGTATCAACCTCGTACCGGTCCCGGCCGTCTGCCCAGGAGGCGGGCCGGGTCCACAGCCGGGTGCGGGACACTGGTCTTCGCCCGCCTCTACGATCCATGGCAGCAAGAGTGCGCAGCAGGAGCCGCGCAGCAGCAGTGCCCGCCAGGAGTTCGAAGGGGAGCCGCTGGGGGAACCGGCTGATTGCCGGGCGCGTAGATACGATCGGTGAGCAGTACCGGAAGTACCGGGCAAGACAGCGGCACACAGCAGGTCAAGGCAACGGCAAGGACGGAGGAGGTGCCCCATGGGAGTCCTGAAGAAGTTCGAGCAGCGTCTCGAAGGTCTGGTGAACGGCACCTTCGCCAAGGTGTTCAAGTCCGAGGTCCAGCCCGTGGAGATCGCCGGTGCGCTCCAGCGGGAGTGCGACAACAACGCCACCATCTGGAACCGGGACCGGACGGTCGTCCCCAATGACTTCATCGTGGAGCTGAGCGCGCCGGACCACGAGCGCCTCAGCCCCTACTCCGGGCAGCTCGGCGACGAGCTGGCCGGCATGGTGCGCGACTACGCCAAGCAGCAGCGCTACACCTTCATGGGCCCGATCAAGGTCAACCTGGAGAAGGCGGACGACCTCGACACGGGTCTGTACCGGGTGCGCTCGCGCACCCTCGCCTCCTCCAGCAGCCAGCAGGGCGGCGCACCCGCCGCCCCGGCCGCGGCCCCCGGCCGCCCCGGGGCGGGCGCCCAGAGCGGCTACGGCTACCCGCCGGCCGCTCCGCCCGCCGGCGCGCCCCCGATGCCGTCCGCGCCGCCACCCGGCGCCCGCCCCGGCGGCTACGGCTACCCGCAGCCCGCCACCCAGCGACCCGCGGCCGCCCCGATGAGCGGCGCCCGCACCCGCTACTGGATCGAGATCAACGGCACCCGCCACCAGATCTCCCGCCCGACTCTGGTGCTGGGCCGCAGCACCGAAGCCGACGTGCGGATCGACGACCCCGGCGTCTCCCGCCGGCACTGTGAGATCCGGACCGGAACGCCCTCGACGATCCAGGATCTCGGGTCCACCAACGGCATCGTGGTGGACGGGCAGCACACCACCCGCGCTACGCTCCGCGACGGCTCGCGGATCGTCGTGGGCAGCACCACCATCATTTACCGGCAAGCCGAAGGGTGAAGCGGGGGCAATGTCAGAGCTGACCCTCACGGTCATGCGGCTGGGTTTCCTGGCCGTACTGTGGCTGTTCGTGATCGTGGCCGTGCAGGTCATCCGGAGCGACCTGTTCGGTACGCGCGTCACACAGCGCGGATCGCGTAGGGAGGCCGCCCGCCCGCAGCAAGCGGGCCGGCAGCAGGCGCCCCGCCAGCAGGCCGCGCCCCCGCCCCAGCGCGCACAGCAGAGCGGCGGCAGGCGCGGGCGCAACGCCCCCACCAAGCTGGTCGTGACCGAAGGCACACTGACCGGAACCACGGTCGCGCTGCAGGGCCAGACGATCAGCCTGGGCCGGGCCCACGACTCCACGATCGTGCTGGACGACGACTACGCCTCCAGCCGGCATGCCAGGATCTACCCGGACCAGGGCGGGCAGTGGATCGTCGAGGACCTCGGCTCCACCAACGGCACCTACCTGGACCGGTCCCGGCTGACGACACCCACGCCGATCCCGCTGGGCGCGCCGATCCGCATCGGCAAGACCGTCATCGAGCTGCGGAAGTAGTACGACAATGAGCGAGCGGAGCGAGCACGCAGCGGCAGGCCGCCACCCGGTCTCCGGCGCGCTCCCGACCGGAGGGTGGGCAGTGTGGCTCGACACGACCGGCTGCAGGAGCCGACGGGCGAGGTGCGCATGAGTCTGTCACTGCGCTTCGCCGCCGGATCGCACGAAGGCATGATCCGCGGACACAACGAGGACTCCGGTTACGCCGGTCCCCGGCTGCTCGCGATCGCCGACGGCATGGGCGGACAGGCGGCCGGTGAGGTCGCCTCCTCCGAGGTGATCTCCACCCTGGTCACCCTCGACGACGACGTGCCCGGCTCCGACATCCTCACCTCGCTCGGCACGGCCGTGCAGCGCGCCAACGACCAGCTGCGCGCCATGGTCGCGGAGGACCCCCAGCTGGAGGGCATGGGGACGACCCTCACCGCCCTGCTCTGGACCGGCCAGCGGCTCGGCCTCGTCCACGTCGGCGACTCCCGCGCCTATCTGCTGCGTGACGGCGTCCTCACCCAGATCACCCAGGACCACACCTGGGTGCAGCGGCTCGTCGACGAGGGCCGGATCACCGAGGAAGAGGCCACCACCCACCCGCAGCGCTCCCTGCTCATGCGGGCACTGGGCAGCGGCGACCACGTCGAGCCCGACCTGTCCGTCCGCGAGGTCCGCGCCGGCGACCGCTACCTGATCTGCTCCGACGGCCTGTCCGGCGTCGTCTCCCACCAGACGATGGAGGAGACCCTCGCCAGCTACCAGGGCCCGCAGGAGACCGTGCAGGAGCTGATCCAGCTCGCGCTGCGCGGCGGCGGCCCCGACAACATCACCGTGATCGTCGCCGACGTCCTGGACCTGGACACGGGCGACACCCTCGCCGGACAGCTGTCCGACCAGCCGGTGATCGTCGGCGCGGTCGCCGAGAACCAGCACCACCTGCACGACAACGGCATCATGCAGACCCCCGCCGGCCGCGCCGCCCACCTCGGCCGCCAGGGCCAGGGGCACGGCGGCGGCGAGTTCGGCCCGCCCGGCTCCGGCGACACCACCGGCTACGTCCCGGCCGGCGGCTTCGGCGACTACGCCGACGACGACTTCACCAAGCAGCGGTCCCGGCGCCCCTGGCTGAAGAGATCCCTCTACGGCGCCCTCGCCCTCGCCGTCGTCGGCGGCGGGCTGTACGGCGGCTACCGCTGGACGCAGACGCAGTACTACGTCGGCGCCCAGGGCGAACACGTCGCGCTCTACCGCGGCATCAGCCAGGACCTGGCCTGGGTGTCGCTGTCCAAGGTGGAGAAGGACCACCCCGAGATCGAACTGAAGTACCTGCCTCCGTACCAGCAGAAGCAGGTCAAGAACACGATCGCGGCAGGCGGCCTGCAGCAGGCCCAGACGAAGATCGACGCGCTGGCCGTGCAGGCGTCCGCCTGCAGGAAGCAGGCGGAGCGCGCGGCCGCCGAGAGCGGGAAGACCCCCAAGACGGGCCAGGGCAAGACCACGGGCACCACGGGAACCACCCGTACCGCCTTCACGTCCAAGGCATCACCGACGCCGAACCCGTCGTCGTCGGCGCCGACGGCACCGTCGTCGAAGTCCCCCTCGAAGTCCCCGTCCGCGACCGCCACCCCCAACCCCGGCCCGAGCCTCTCCGAGGATGAGCAGAAGGTCGTCGATCAGTGCGGCAAGCAGTAAGCCAGCCGTGAGAGGCCCTGTCACACCATGAGCAGTACGACAAACCCGCCGACGCACCACACGTCCACCATCGGCGCGATCGGCGCACCCAGCCGCCGCAACACCGAGCTGGCCCTGCTGATCTTCGCCGTGGCCGTCCCGGTGTTCGCCTACGCCAACGTGGGCCTGGCCATCAACGGCAGCGTGCCCGCCGGACTTCTGGAGTACGGCCTCGGCCTCGGCCTGCTGGCGGGCGTCGCCCACCTCGCCGTACGGAAGTTCGCGCCGTACGCCGACCCGCTGCTGCTGCCGCTGGCCACGCTGCTCAACGGACTCGGACTCGTCGTCATCTGGCGGCTGGACCAGTCCAAGCTGCTGCAGTCGCTGCCCCACTTCGCCCCGGCCGCGCCCCGCCAGCTGCTGTACACCGCGCTGGCCATCGCCGTGTTCGCCGTGGTGCTGATCTTCCTGAAGGACCACCGCGTCCTGCAGCGTTACACCTACATCTCGATGTTCGGCGCGCTGGTCCTGCTGATCCTGCCGCTGGTGCCGGGCCTCGGCGCCAACATCTACGGCGCGAAGATCTGGATCCGCATCCCCGGTCTGGGCTCGCTCCAGCCCGGTGAGTTCGCGAAGATCGTCCTCGCGATCTTCTTCGCCGGCTACCTGATGGTCAAGCGCGACGCCCTGGCCCTCGCCAGCCGCCGCTTCATGGGCCTCTACCTGCCGCGCGGCCGCGACCTCGGCCCCATCCTGGTCGTCTGGGCGATCTCGATCCTCATCCTGGTCTTCGAGACCGACCTCGGTACCTCGCTGCTGTTCTTCGGCATGTTCGTGATCATGCTGTACGTCGCCACCGAGCGGACCAGCTGGATCGTCTTCGGTCTGCTGATGTCCGCGGTGGGCGCGGTCGGTGTGGCGAGCTTCGAGCCGCACATCCAGACCCGTGTCCAGGCCTGGCTCAACCCGATGCGCGAATACCAGCTCAGCCGCCAGGTCACGCACGACGGCATCCTCCACTCCGACCAGCTCCAGCAGTCCCTGTGGGCGTTCGGATCCGGCGGCACCCTCGGCACCGGCTGGGGCCAGGGCCACTCGGACCTGATCAAGTTCGCCGCGAACTCCGACTTCGTCCTTGCGACCTTCGGCGAGGAGCTCGGACTCGCGGGCATCATGGCGATCCTGCTGATCTACGGCCTGATCGTGGAGCGCGGCGTGCGCACCGCCCTCGCCGCCCGCGACCCGTTCGGCAAGCTGCTCGCCGTCGGCCTGTCCGGCGCCTTCGCGCTGCAGGTGTTCGTCGTGGCCGGCGGTGTCATGGGCCTCATCCCGCTGACCGGTATGACCATGCCGTTCCTGGCCTCCGGCGGTTCCTCCGTGCTGGCCAACTGGGCGCTGATCGCCATCCTGATCCGCATCAGCGACACCGCCCGCCGCCCGGCGCCCACCCCCGCGACCAACCCCGACGCCGAGATGACCCAGGTGGTCCGCCCGTCATGAACAAGCCCCTGCGCCGGATCGCGATCTTCTGCGGCCTGCTGGTCCTCGCTCTGCTGATCCGCGACAACTACCTCCAGTACCTCAAGGCCGACCAGCTGGCCGGCGAGAAGGACAACCGCCGGGTCGCCATCGAGCGCTATGCCCACCCGCGCGGCGACATCATCGTGGACGGCAACCCGATAACCGGGTCCGCCGATTCCAAGAGCGGTGACTTCAAGTACAAGCGCACGTACAAGAACGGGCCCATGTGGGCCCCCGTCACCGGGTACTCCTCGCAGGCCTTCGACGCCAGCCAGCTGGAGAAGATCAACGACGGCATCCTCACCGGCAACGACGACCGGCTCTTCTTCCGCAACACCCTCGACATGATCACGGGCAAGCCGAAGCAGGGCGGCAACGTGGTCACCACGCTGAACGCGGCCGCGCAGAAGGCGGCGTACAGCGGCCTGAAGTCCCAGGGCGGCAAGGGCGCGGTCGTCGCCCTCGACCCGTCCACCGGCAAGATCCTGGCCCTGGCCTCCTACCCGTCGTACGACCCCTCGTCCTTCGCGGGCAACACGAACGCCGACGCAAAGGCCTGGAACGGTCTCCAGAAGAAGAACAACCCGGCCGACCCGATGCTGAACCGGGCGCTGCGCGAGACCTACCCGCCGGGCTCCACCTTCAAGGTGGTCACCGCCGCCGCGGCGCTGGAGAACGGCCTGTACTCGTCGGCCGACCAGGCCACCGACTCCCCGCAGCCCTACACCCTGCCGGGCACCTCGACCGAGCTGAAGAACGAGGGCAGCATCCAGTGCAAGAACGTGTCCCTGGAGGAGGCGCTGCGCATCTCCTGCAACACGGTCTTCGGTCACATCGGTGCCCAGCTCGGCAAGGACAAGATGCTGAGCGAGGCTGAGAAGTTCGGCTTCAACTCGGAGCAGTTCACGCCCGTGCGGTCGAACGCCTCCGTCTTCCCCAAGGACATGGACCGCGCGCAGACGGCGCTCAGCTCGATCGGCCAGTTCGACACCGCCGCGACCCCGCTGCAGATGGCCATGGTCGCCTCGGCCGTCGCCAACGACGGCAAGCTGATGAAGCCGTACATGGTCGACACGCTGCAGTCCTCCAACGTCGACCCGGTCGAGAAGACCAAGCCGAAGGAGATGAGCCGGCCGCTGTCCCCGGCCAACGCGCAGGTGCTCCAGCAGATGATGAAGACGGTCGTCGAGAAGGGCACCGGCACGAGGGCGCAGATCCCCGGCGTCACCGTCGGCGGCAAGACCGGTACCGCGCAGCACGGTGTGGCGAACAGCGCCAACCCCTACGCGTGGTTCATCTCCTACGCCAAGCTTCCCGACGGCAGCTCGCCGGTCGCGGTCGCCGTCGTGATCGAGGACGAGGGCGCCAACCGCGACGACATCTCCGGCGGCGGCCTGGCCGCGCCGATCGCGAAGAACGTGATGGAGGCGGTCATCAAGTCCAAGACGTGAGTCGGCCGGCCGCGGACGTGAGACCACCGGTTCACCCGACGTGAACCCTCTCACATCCCCTTCACATCGATGCACGTTGCGATACCGGTCCTGTATCGGGTTCCGGGCTTGGCCAGGTCATACAAAGCGAGCCGGGTACCGTAGGCCCGGACGGCAGCCTCGGACGCACATCGACGTGACGGCCGAGACCGACGGAGAGGGCTGGTAGGTAGCTATGGAAGAGCCGCGTCGCCTCGGCGGCCGGTACGAGCTGGGCCAGGTGCTCGGCCGTGGTGGCATGGCGGAGGTCTACCTCGCGCATGACACCCGGCTCGGCCGCACCGTGGCGGTGAAGACGCTGCGCGCGGACCTCGCGCGTGACCCGTCCTTCCAGGCCCGCTTCCGCCGGGAGGCCCAGTCGGCCGCCTCGCTCAACCATCCCGCGATCGTCGCGGTCTACGACACGGGCGAGGACTACATCGACGGGGTCTCGATCCCGTACATCGTCATGGAGTACGTCGACGGCTCCACGCTCCGTGAGCTGCTGCACTCCGGCCGCAAGCTGCTGCCGGAGCGCGCGATGGAGATGACCGTCGGCATCCTCCAGGGCCTGGAGTACGCCCACCGCAGCGGCATCGTCCACCGCGACATCAAGCCGGCCAACGTCATGCTGACGCGCAACGGCCAGGTCAAGGTCATGGACTTCGGCATCGCCCGCGCGATGGGCGACTCCGGCATGACGATGACGCAGACGGCCGCGGTCATCGGCACCGCCCAGTACCTCTCCCCGGAGCAGGCCAAGGGCGAGCAGGTCGACGCGCGCTCGGACCTCTACTCCACCGGCTGCCTGCTGTACGAGCTGCTGACCGTCCGACCGCCCTTCGTGGGCGACTCCCCGGTCGCGGTGGCCTACCAGCACGTCCGCGAGGAACCCCAGGCCCCGTCGGTCTTCGACCCCGAGATCACGCCCGAGATGGACGCGATCGTCCTCAAGGCGCTGGTCAAGGACCCGAACTACCGCTACCAGTCGGCCGACGAGATGCGCGCCGACATCGAGGCGTGCCTGGACGGCCAGCCGGTCGGCGCCACGGCCGCGCTGGGCGCCGTCGGCTACGGCGGCTACCCGGACGACCAGCCGACGACGGCCCTGCGCTCGGACGCCGGGCCCGCGGGAGCGACCTCCATGCTCCCGCCGATGAACCCGGACGACGGCGGCTACGGCTACGACGACCGCCCCGACCGCCGCCGCCAGCAGAAGAAGTCCAACACCTCCACGATCCTCCTGGTGGTCGCGGGCGTCCTGGTCCTGATCGGCGCGATCCTGATCGGCAAGTACGCGTTCAGCGGGCACAACACCGGCGACGGCAAGGTGGAGGTGCCGAACTTCGTCAGCCAGTCGGAGAAGTCGGCACGGAGCACGGCCAACAACGTCGACCTGAAGATCTCGGTCACCAGGAAACGCTGCGCCGACCAGGCCAAGGGCAACGTCTGCGACCAGGACCCGCAGCCCAAGACGGAAGTGAAGAAGGGCACGACGATCAACCTGACGGTGTCGACGGGGGCGCCGAAGGTCGCGGTGCCGGACGTCCGCGGCATCCAGTTCGACGATGCGGAAGCCCAGCTGAAGGCCAAGGGCTTCAACGTGGAGAAGAAGACCCAGGTCTCGGCCCAGACGCCCGGCGTCGTCATCTCTCAGAACCCTGACGGCGGCGAGAGGGAGAAGGGCTCCACGATCACCCTCACCGTCGCCAAGGCCGAGGAGAAGGTCACCATCCCCGACGACCTCGTCGGCAAGTCCTGCGACGACGCCAAGGCCGAGCTGCAGCAGGCGGGCCTGGCCCCGACCTGCAACGACACCCCGACCAACGACCAGAACCAGGACGGCAAGGTCACCGCGGTCAACCCGCAGCCGGGCCAGCAGGTGTCGAAGAACACCCCCGTCGCGCTCAGCG
The DNA here is from genome assembly GCF_040682635.1 of Streptomyces sp. NPDC051133. Lineage (NCBI taxonomy): Bacteria > Bacillati > Actinomycetota > Actinomycetes > Kitasatosporales > Streptomycetaceae > Streptomyces > Streptomyces sp. NPDC051133. The sequence continues at coordinate 163,217 of NZ_JBFBBK010000005.1, read as the reverse complement.
TCGGCAAGTTCCAGCAACAGCAGCAGGTCCCGGTCCCGAACATCCAGGGCCAGAAGCTCAAGGACGCCAAGCAGATGCTGCAGCAGGCGGGCCTGCAGGTCGGCAACATCCAGGGCTCGCAGGACGACAACGCGATCGTCTTCTCCTCCGACCCCACCCAGGGAACGCCGGTCCAGCAGGGCTCCTCGGTCAACCTGATCACCGTCGGCGGTGGCCAGGGCGGCAACGGGAACAACGGAGGCCCCAACCTCTTCGGCGGGGTGAACGGCTGACACCCCGCACCCACGAGTGGGCCCCTGCCGGAACTTTCCGGCAGGGGCCCACTCGTCTCGCCCCGGAGCAGCTACGGACTCACCGCAGCTCCGCCGGAGGCGTCCGCTTGCTGTCGACCTTCTGCACCCGGACCAGCTCCCCCCAGACCACGTACCGGTACTCCGAGGTGTACACCGGAGTGCAGGTCGTCAGCGTGATGTAGTGGCCCGTCTTCTTCTTGCCGGACTCCTTGGGGACCCGGTCGACTACCTTGACGTCGTACTTCGAGGTCTCGGGGAGGATCGAGTAGACCTTGTAGACGTACCACTTGTCCCGCGTCTCGAAGACGATCGGGTCGCCGTCCTTCAGCTTGTCGATGTTGTGGAACTTGGCGCCGTGGCCGTCCCGGTGGGCGGCGAGGGAGAAGTTGCCGGTCTTGCCGGTCATGGGAAGGGTGGCCTTGACCGGGTCCGTGTAGTAGCCGGCCACACCGTCGTTCAGCACGTCCGTGCCGGTGCCCTTCTCGACCAGCACCTCGCCGTTCTTCATCGCCGGCACGTGCAGAAAGCCGATGCCGTCCTTGGTGTCCAGCGCACCCGGACCGGAATCCCGGGCCTGCGCCCAGTGTTCACGGACCGTGTCGGCGCGCTTGTCCGCCTTGCGGTCCGCTATCACGTTCGTCCACCACAGGGAGTAGACGACGAACAGCGCGAGCAACAGCCCGGCCGTGATGAGGAGTTCGCCGATGACGCTGACCGCCGTCGCGATCCGGCCGGGCCACCGCCGTGCGGTGGGCGCCGGACCGGACGCGTCCGTGTGTTCTTCGGTCTCGTCGGCGGTCGCTGCCACAGTTTCCTCTGCCTTACTCGATGAGCCCTACTCGATGAGCGCGTCCGGCTTGCCCTTGCTGCGCGGGCGTTCCTCGACCATCTTGCCCCAGACGATCAGCCGGTACTTGCTCGTGAACTCCGGCGTACAGGTGGTGAGGGTGATGTACCGGCCCGGCTCGGTGAACCCCGAACCCGGCGGCACGGGATTCAGCACGCTCGTGTTGGACGGCGGCGTCACCGGCAGCGTCGAGGTCACCTTGTACACGAAGTACGTGTCCTGCGTCTCGACCACGACCGCGTCACCCGCCGTGAGCCTGTTGATGTACCGGAACGGCTCACCGTGCGTGTTCCGGTGAGCCGCGAGACCGAAGTTCCCCGTCTTGGCGTCGGGCATCGCCGTCTTCAGCGCCCCCTCGCCGTAGTGCCCGACCATGCCCTTGTCGAGCACCTTCTTGTTGCTGACGCCCTCCGCGATCGGCGCCACCACGTCCAGCTTCGGGATGTGCAGGATGGCGAAACCCTGCCCCGGCGCGAACACACCCGGATTGCGCTTGCCGCTCGCCCAGTCGTCCTGCAGCTGATGCGTCTCGCTGCCCGCCTGCGCATGCGCCCGGACGTTGGTCCACCACAGCTGGTAGGTGACGAACAGCAGCATCAGCACACCGGTGGTGATGAACACCTCGCCGATCGCCCGGCTCGCGAGGACCGCCGGGGTCGGCCTGCGCGACCGCGCCTGCCGCCGCGCCTCCACCCGCGAGAGCGGCCGCCCGGACTCCGGCGTGCCCTGAGGCGCCTGCCCCCGCTGCCCGCCATGACGCCCACCACGCCGCTTGGCGGCCTTTCTCCGGGCCGCCCGGCCACCCGACGGGGTTCCCGTGGCCGAGGAGGCCGACGAGGCCCCTGAGGCCGTGGAGAAGCCCGGGGCGAGCAGAGACCCGCTCTCCCGGCCCGAGACCGCGCCCGGCATCCGCAGGGCCATCGTCTCGTCGTCCGGCGGCGGCCGGTACGGCTCCTGCGCCCCCGCCCCACCCCAGTCCCCAAGCGCACCGGAAGCCTCGTACGACTGATCCCCGTACGAGGCATCGGTCTCGCGCTCCGGGCGCAGTGCGGTCACGCCGTGGCCCTGCCCACCACCGGGGCGAGCCCCGCCGACCTCGCCACGGCACCCTGGTCGCCGCACTCCACCAGCCAGTTGGCCAGCATCCGGTGCCCATGCTCGGTCAGCACCGACTCGGGATGGAACTGCACGCCCTCCACCGGAAGATCACGGTGCCTCAGCCCCATGATGATGCCGTCCTGGGTGCGGGCCGTGACCTCCAGCTCCGCCGGCACGGTGGCCGGCTCGGCCGCCAGGGAGTGGTAGCGGGTCGCCGTGAACGGAGAGGGCAGCCCGGCGAAGACACCGCCGCCCTCGTGCTCGACCAGCGAGGTCTTGCCGTGCAGCAGCTCGGGCGCCCGGTCGACCACACCGCCGTACGCCACCTGCATCGACTGCATGCCGAGGCACACCCCGAACACCGGCACCCCGGTCGAGGCACAGTGCCGCACCATGTCCACGCACACACCCGCCTCTTCCGGCGTCCCCGGCCCGGGCGAGAGCAGCACACCGTCGAAACCGTCCTGGGCGTGCGAGGTCGAGACCTCGTCATTGCGCAGCACCTCGCACTCGGCACCCAGCTGGTACAGGTACTGCACGAGGTTGAAGACGAAGCTGTCGTAGTTGTCGACGACGAGAATCCGCGCACTCACTGGTTGTCCACCGTCACATCATTGAAGGGCAGCAGCGGCTCCGCCCACGGGAAGACGTACTGGAAGAGGACGTAGACCACGGCCAGGATCAGTACGAGCGAGACGAGCGCCCTGACCCACGCGTTCCCCGGCAGATGCCGCCAGATCCAGCCGTACATGCCGTCCCTTCCGTTTCGCCACGGCACCGGTAACCCACGCCGTACGGCACCAGACTAACGGCGCAGCGCCTCCGGTTGGCCTTCCTCCACAGGCTGTGTGGAGTCCAGATGCGCCCAGACGATCAGCCGGTGACTGTGCCCCCATTCCGGATCGCACGTGGTCAGCGTCAGATACCGGCCCGGACGGGTGTACCCGGACTTACGTGGCACAGGGTCGATCACCTCAACGTCCGTCGGAACCGTTTTGTAGGGCCCTTTGTCGATCCGATACGTGAACCAGGTGGTTCCGTCCGTGAGCACCACCGCGTCGCCGGGGCGCAGCTCCGGGAAGTCCTTGAACGGGTCGCCGTAGGTGCGCCGGTGCCCGGCCACCGCGAAGTTTCCCTCCTGGCCGAGCCGGGCGGTCCCCCGGTAGTGGGCGAGCCCCTTCGCCAGCACGTCCCGGCCGGTGCCCTCAAGCACCGGCTTGTTCCACGTGAAACCGAGCCGCGGGATGTACATGATCGCGAAGGGACTGCCGTAGCGGTACGGCGCGGGGTCCGTCACGGTCACCGTCTTCTCGCCCGGGGCGTCGGTGGACGGCTGCACGCTCCCCTTCGACCACTGCCGGTGCAGCTGATCGATCTGGTCGCTCATCGCGCCGTCGGCCCGCACGCCCGTCCAGAACAGCACATAGGCGACGAACAGCACGATCAGGGTGCCGACGGTGATGCACAGTTCGCTGACGGTCCTGACGATCACGCGCACCGGCGCCTCCGCGACGGACGGCTGACGGCTGACGGCTGGCTACTGCACGGGCTTCGCGTAGTGCAGATCCACTGTGCCCGAGTAGGCGGGAAGAGTCACCGTCCCGTCGTCGGTGACTTTCCAGCCGAGGCCGTACACGTTCACGTACACCATGTACGTCTGGATCGCCTTGCTCGCGGCCAGCGCCTGCTGCAGCCTGGCCGGGTCCCCGACAGCCGTGATCTTGTACGGCGGCGAGTAGACGCGGCCCTGCAGGATCAGCGTGTTGCCGACGCAGCGCACCGCGCTGGTGGAGATCAGCCGCTGGTCCATGACCTTGATGCCCTGGGCGCCGCCCTTCCACAGGGCGTTCACCACCGCCTGCAGGTCCTGCTGGTGGATGACCAGGTAGTCGGGCTGCGGCTCGGGGTAGCCGGGGAGCTTGGCGGTCGCGTTGGGCGGGGCGTCGTTCAGCGTGACGGTGATGGCCTTGCCGGTCAGCTTCTGGGTGCCCGCGCTCTTCTCCAGCCCGTTCAGCTTCTGGTCCTGGGCCTTGGTGCTGCCGTCGTCGCTCTCGGCGAGGGACTCCACGCTGCCCCGCAGGGTCGCGTTGGACTCGTCCAGGTCCTTGTTCTTGCGGCTGCGCTGCTGGATCAGGTCGGACAGCTTCAGCAGGGAGCCGTCCTGGCGAATGTCGGTGCCCTTGGCCGTGTCGAAACTGGTGAAGAAGATCAGACCGGCGAGGGCGAAGACCGCCGCCGTCAGCACCCGCACCGGCCGGACACGCGGACCACGGCCGGAATCGGAGCCGGAACCCGTTGATCCCGTCCCGGGGGAGTCGGCAGAATTGCTCAACGTACCCTTATCTCCTTCTGCGCCGCGGAAGCACTACGCTAACGGACGCCCGGGGGAGCACACAGAGTCGTCATGTTGGCCCCTTGTACGCTGCCCCGAGCCCGACCCAGTTACCTGCGCGGCCACGCAGCGCATCGACAGGAGAGACCCTCGTGCCGAAGTCACGTATCCGCAAGAAGGCCGACTTCACGCCGCCGCCGGCGAAGCAGGCGACGGCGATCAAGCTGAACAGCCGTGCCTGGGTCGCGCCGGTCATGCTGGCCATGTTCGTCATCGGCCTGGCCTGGATCGTCGTCTTCTATGTGACCGACGGCTCGCTGCCCATCGACGCGCTGGACAACTGGAACATCGTCGTCGGCTTCGGCTTCATCGCCGCGGGCTTCGGTGTCTCCACCCAGTGGAAGTAGCCGTTTGAGTTATCCACAGGCCTGAGATTGTCCACACCCTCCCTGGGGAAAAGACTACGATCTGTGGATAACTCATCGAGTGTTGACGCCGGTGTGACTGCCCTACCGGCCTCCGACACCGACACGCCCCCTGCCTGACCTGCATAAACACAGGTGAGCGACAGGGGGCACACCTGTTCCCGCACGGCGTGCACAAGATCCGCCACACGCTGTGGACAACGGTTCGGAATCAGGTGAGCTGAGCGGTCCTGACCAGGGCGAGGACCAGGGACACGACCAGCACCAGGGCACAGGTGCCGTACTGCACGAGCGCCCGCCTCTCGCGCGGGGCGTGGACCATCGCGTAGCCGGTCACGACTCCGGCGATCAGGCCGCCGATGTGGGCTTCCCAGGCGATACCGCCGCTGAACGTGAAGATCAGGTTGATGACCAGCAGCGCGATGACCGGCCGCATGTCGTAGTTCAGCCGGCGCATCAGCACGGCGGTGGCGCCGAAGAGGCCGAAGATCGCGCCGGAGGCGCCGAGCGAGGCCTGCGACGGAGAGGCGACCAGGTACGTCAGCGCCCCGCCCGCCAGCCCGGAGACGAAGTAGACCGTCAGATACCGGGCCCGGCCGAGCGCCGCTTCCAGGGGGCCGCCGATCCACCAGAGGCTGAGCATGTTGAAGCCGATGTGCCAGTACTCCTGGTGCGCGAACATCGACGTGATGAAGCGGTACCACTCGCCGTCGACGACGCCCATGATCGGCGTGAACGGCTTCGGGGGCCACTGGCCGATCAGGACCAGGTGGTTCACGAGGGAGCTGTCGGCCTGGATGGCGATGAAGACCGCGATGTTGATCCCGATGAGGATCTTGGTCAGCAGGCGTGGGTCGGCCGTCACCGTGCCCCCGGCGACCGTGCGCGGCCGGGACGCGTGCGGTGCGTGTCCCGTGCCGGAGCCGCTGCGGACGCAGTCGGGGCACTGGAAGCCGACCGAGGCGCTGACCATGCACTCGGGGCAGATGGGGCGTTCGCAGCGCGTGCAGCGCACACCGGTCTCGCGGTCCGGGTGCCGGTAGCACACGGGCACGCTGCGGGCGGCGTCCTGCGGGCTGCCTGCGGCCTGGTCCATCGCATCCCCTTGCTCGTCGTGGGGCTACACCCCCGCAATACCCCGCCCCGCCCATCCTTACGGACGAGCGGGGCGATTGGTTCCCTGCGGATGGTACGGGCCGCGCGGGGCCCGAGGGGATCCGCGGGGGGCCGGGCCAGGCCCGGGCGGGGGTCCGCGTGCGGTGGGGTCAGCCCTCGCGCTTCTCGATGACGACCGACTCGATGACGACGTCGTCGTGCGGGCGGTCGTTGCGGCCGGTGGGGAGGCCGGCGATGGCGTCGATCACCTTCTGGCCGGCCGGGTCGGTGACCTCGCCGAAGATGGTGTGCTTCCGGTTCAGCCACGTGGTGGGGGCGACGGTGAGGAAGAACTGGGAGCCGTTGGTGCCCGGGCCGGCGTTGGCCATGGCGAGCAGGTACGGCTTGTTGAAGGACAGGTCGGGGTGGAACTCGTCCTCGAACTTGTAGCCGGGGCCGCCGATGCCGCTGCCCAGCGGGTCGCCGCCCTGGATCATGAAGCCGCTGATGACACGGTGGAAGATCGTGCCGTTGTAGAGCGGGTTCCGGCTCTTCTCACCCGTCTCCGGGTGGGTCCACTCGCGCTCGCCCTGGGCCAGCTCGACGAAGTTCTTGACCGTGACGGGCGCGTGGTTCGGGAACAGCCGGATCTGGATGTCGCCGTGGTTGGTCTTCAGGGTGGCGTAAAGCTGCTCGGCCACGATCTGCCTTCCGTTGTCTTCCTGTGACTCCTCCGATCCTCGCACGGCCCCGCATCCGCGGCTCCCGGCGGCCGGGAGTTGCGTCGGGTTCGGCCCGGAGGGCAGCGCGGCGCGGCGATTCGTGGCAGTGTCGACGACACGCTCCCCTTGCCCGCAATCCGGCCGAAGAGAGCGATAGGCACCCATATGCCCGTCCTCGCATGCCGCAGGGAGCGCGGACAGGCATGATCCGTAAAAGGGTGGAAAGTCGAAATACCGTACGCCACCGAGGAGGAGGAACCCGTGACCCGCATCGACAGCGTGCGCGCCGCGACCGGCTCGGCGAAGGACAGCGTGCTGCACGCCGCGGAAGTGGTGGCGCCTTACGCCGACACGGCCAAGGAGCGTGCCGCGCATTATGCGCAGGAGGCACGCGTACGGCTGGCGCCCGTCATGTCGCAGGCCGCCGACCAGGCCCGCGTGCAGTACGACGCCCGGCTCGCCCCGCGTCTGGAGCAGGCGCGTGCGCATGTGCCGCCGAAGATGGACCTGGCAGCGCATGAGGCCGCCGTCCGTACCCGTAAGGCTGCCCGGCAGGCCGCCGCATACTCGCGTCCGAAGATCGAGCAGGCTGTGGCCGCGGCCGCTCCGGTGGCCGATGAGGCCGCCGCGCGCAGTGCCGCCGCCCTGGTCGCCCTGCGTGGCCAGGTCCCGGCGAAGAAGATCCAGAAGTTGGCCCGGAAGAACCAGCGGCGGTCCGGGGTCGGCCGGGCCGTGAAGGGGCTGGCGCTGCTGACCATGCTGGCGGGCGGTGCGTTCGCGGCCTGGAAGTGGTGGGACAAGCAGGCCAACCCGGACTGGCTGGTGGAACCGCCCGCCGCGACGGAGGTGCCGGAGTCGGGCCGGCTGAGTTCTGTGGACGGCACCGGCGCGGTGCTGGACCCCGAGGTCCAGGCCAAGCAGGCGGAGGACGAGGCCGCGGACCGCGACGACCAGGGCTGAGCCGGCCCCGGTCCGGTCGGGCCGCGCAGGAAGAGCTGGAGACGGGCTGTGGGACGGGCGAGCGGCGCTCGCTCGTCCCACAGCCCGTTTCCCGTGCCGGGCCCGGATCGGGGCGGGCAACGGGCTGGACCTGCTGGGGGTCTCGGCGCGCGCACGTATGCGCCCCGGAATGACAAGAGCCCCTCCGACCTGCGTTTGTACAGGTCGGAGGGGCTCTGACGGGGTGGAGCCTAGGGGAGTCGAACCCCTGACATCCGCCATGCAAAGACGGCGCTCTACCAACTGAGCTAAGGCCCCGGGAAGGTGCGACCGGCCGGACGAATCATGCTCCGGCGGGCGTCGCAGACCAGAGTACCGGGTCACCCCCCGTATCCCGCAAAAAGATTGGGGGTCCCCGCGGATGACCACTCTCCGTAAGATGCTCGACGTGGTTCGCTACAGCGAACCGCGGTATTTCAGGGGAAGCGATGGGGAGACGCAATGGACGCCGCACAGCAGGAAGCCACCGCGAGAGCGCGGGAGCTGCAGCGGAACTGGTACGGGGAGCCGTTGGGGGCGCTCTTCCGTAAGCTGATCGACGACCTCGGGCTCAACCAGGCCCGTCTCGCGGCGGCGCTGGGGCTGTCAGCGCCGATGCTCTCGCAGTTGATGAGCGGCCAGCGCGCGAAGATCGGCAATCCTGCTGTGGTGCAGCGGGTGCAGTTGCTGCAGGAGCTGGCGGCGCAGGTCGCGGACGGCAGTGTCAGCGCCGCCGAGGCGACCGAGCGGATGGACGAGATCAAGAAGTCGCAGGGGGGATCCGTGCTCAGCAACAGCACCCAGACCACGAGCGGCTCGGGGGCGCCCACGGTCAAGCGGGTGGTCCGTGAGATCCAGTCCCTGCTGCGCTCGGTGGCCGCCGCGGGCGACATCATCGACGCCGCGGAGAGCCTGGCCCCGACCCATCCCGAACTGGCCGAGTTCCTCCGGGTGTACGGCGCCGGCCGCACCTCTGACGCGGTCGCGCACTACCAGTCCCACCAGAACTGATCCCACGGCCCGGTTCACCGAAGGGGGTTCGGGGGCCGGGCCCGGGGCAACGGGGGACGTTAGGGGGAGCGTGACAGGGGGGACAGGGGGATCACGGGGGCTAGGGGGAGGAGCGACGGGCTGTCATGGGTGAGGTCTTCGCCGGCCGGTACGAGCTGGCCGACCCGATCGGACGCGGTGGTGTGGGCGCCGTGTGGCGTGCCTGGGACCATCGCCGGCGACGCTACGTGGCCGCGAAGGTGCTCCAGCAGCGCGATGCGCACTCCCTGTTGCGCTTCGTGCGGGAGCAGGCCCTGCGGATCGACCACCCCCATGTGCTCGCACCGGCCAGCTGGGCCGCCGACGACGAACAGGTGCTGTTCACCATGGAGCTGGTCGGCGGTGGCTCGCTGGTCCATCTCGTCAATGACTACGGCCCGCTGCCGCCGGCGTTCGTGTGCACCCTGCTCGACCAGCTTCTGTCCGGGCTGGCCGCCGTGCACGCCGAGGGCGTCGTGCACCGGGACATCAAGCCCGCCAACGTGCTTCTCGAGGCCACCGGCACCGGCCGGCCACGGCTGCGGCTGTCCGACTTCGGCATCGCCATGCGGCTCGGCGAGCCACGTCTGACGGAGACCAACCTCGTGGTGGGGACGCCCGGTTATCTCGCCCCCGAGCAGCTGCTGGGGTCCGAACCCGACTTCCCCGCCGACCTGTTCGCCGTGGGTCTGGTGGCCCTGTATCTCCTCGAAGGCGCCAAGCCCGACGCGAAGGCGCTCGTGCAGCACTTCCTGGAGCACGGCACGCCGGGTGCGCCCAAGGGGATGCCCGAGCCGTTGTGGGAGGTCGTCGCGGCCCTGCTCCAGCCCGATCCGGCGGCGCGGTTCCGCACCGCGACCGGGGCGCGCAAGGCGCTCGCCTCTGCCGCGGAGCTCCTTCCGGAGCCCGGCCCCGACGACGAGTTGATCGAGATATTCGACCAACTCGGGCCGCTGCCGCCCGGGTTCGGGTCCGACGGTCCTTTCAAGCGGGCCTCGGGGGTGGCCCGTGACGTACGGGAGGGGGCTGCCGCGTCCTCGGGCACGGGGCACGTGCGGGCGGGTGCCGGTGACGGCGTGACGGAGGGCGGTACCAGGGGTGCGGATGCCTCCTCCGCGTCGGACACCGGCTCCCTCTCGGACACGGGCAGCTTCCGTCTCCCGCCGCCGCAGGCGGCTCCGGACTCCGGGCCGTACCCGCGCCCGGCGCCCGGACGCGCGGAGGAGCAGCGCGGACACCTTCCCGGGCAGGCTCCCGAGGGCACTCCGAGTACCGCGCCCCGGCGCCCGTACCGGGGCGCGGACGCCTCCCCACCGGCGGTCCCGGACCCGTTCTCCTCACCGCTCACGCCACCGTCGTTCTCGGCGCCCTCGTCCCCCTCGTCCCCCTCGCATCCCCCGAGGCTCTCCCCCCACGAGTCCTACGCCTCCCCGCAACCGCCCGCACCGTGGGGCGCCGGTCCCCTCCCGCCCGCCGTGCCGGACCACGGCGTCGATCGCCTCGGTCGCGTTGATGCCGTCGATCATCTCGGTCGCGTGGATCCCGTCCATCGCCTCGGTCGCGCGGATCCCGTCGATCCCTCCACCGCTTCGTACACCGCGCGCGACACGCAGGTCCCGACCCCGGTCCCGCGGATTTCCGGACCGTCCGCGCACGGGCGGCGGGCGCGGCGGGCGAAGCGCCGGGCATGGCCCCCGGCCAAGGCCGCGATCCCCATCCTGCTGCTGGCGCTGGCCTGCTACGCCGTGGGTTTCTGGGCGCTGGCCCGGGTCTGAGCCCGGCGGGCCGCCAGCGTCCATCCGCCGAGCACCAGCAGCAGCGCGGTCCCGAGGCCGATCCCGCCGACGGCGACCAGCTTCATCACCCGGGTGTCAGGGCCGCCGGCGCCTGTGGTGAGCGCCGTCTCCCGGTCGTGCCGGGTGACCGTGAAGACGTCTGCCGGCAGGGGGTTCCCGGCGTAGCCCGGGCCCGTGTGCGCCTGTCCGTCCACTCGGACCCGCAGTGTCACGGCGAAGGGCCCCCGCCCGAACGTGCCGGCCATCCGCTCGCTGAGGTGCACGACCAGGTAGTAGTCGCCGGCGAAGCGTACGGAGGTCACCCCGGTGGGGACGGCGTAGCGGTTGGCGTACTCCACCGGTGGGAGCGGGGTGAGGGCGACGGACTTCCGCAGGCCGGTGTAGCCGAGGGAGGCGTCGTCGACGGTGCCGCGGACGGGGTTGTACAGGGAGAGGTCGAGGGCGCCGCCGACGTAGCCGTGTCCGGACGCGCTGCCCAGGTCGACGGAGGCCTCCAGGTGCCGGCCCCAGTCGAGCGGCACCTTGTAGAACTGGGTGCGGCCGGGCACCAGGTCCGTCCGCCAGACCCCCGGGCCGAGCGGGCGTGCCGAGGCGAAGCCGGTGCCGCCCGACCGGTTCCGGGGCTCGCCGGTGGCCGGCTCGGGGGTGGCGGAGTTCCAGGTCCGCGGTGCCGTGGTGGGTCCGGTCCGCGCCAGGCCGGGTTCGGTGACGGGCGCGATCTCCAGGTCCCAGGGCCGCGTCGATGCCGCGGCGCCGGATCCCTCGGCGTCGAGGCGCTCGACCAGGAGGTAGTAGGTGCCCGCGCCCCGGCAGAGGGTCTTGCCGGCGTCGCGCTGGGCCAGGGCCGTGACCGGTCGGGGGCTGAGCGCGGGGCCGAAGCGTGCGGAGTCGTAGGAGCAGGCGGCACCGTGCGTGTCCCGGAGCGACACGCGGATTCCGTCGGTGGCGGAGACCGTGGTGTCCGGCGGGGGTACGGCGGTGACGGGGACGTACGCGGTGGCGCCGGCGGTGAGGTGGAGGCGGTAGTAGACCTTGCCGTTCCTCGGCAGGGAGCTGCGGTAGGTGCGGCCGGGGGTCAGCCGTGCGGCGTCCGCGGTGCCTTCCGTGCCGTCGACGGGACGGGCGCCGGGGGTGAAGGCGTAGGGCTCCGGACCGGCATCGGCGGCGGTCGCGGTGCCGGTCCCGGCCGTCAGGACGGCGGTCGCGGTGCCGGTCCCCGTCGTCAGGACGGCGGTCGCGCACAGTGCCCACAGCACGGCGCCGGCCTTCACCGCGACCTTCACCGCGGCCCTCGCCGTACGCCCTCGCCCCCGCACGCGCCACCCCCTGTCGTCGCCACCGGAACCCGCCGCACCGGGCCGGAACACCCACCGGACCGAGCCGGATCCGGTGGAACACACCGGCGCCCCCGCCGGATCGTGGCCCATCCTGCCCCGAGCGGGCCTGCGCCATCCGGGCAATGCGTACGGCCGTCCGAAACGCCCGGCAACTTCCGGCGCGATGCGGGCGGCGTCGGAGAACGCCTACCTCAACCCGCACCACCCCGCAACACGGCGAAGCCCACCGTGAAGGAGCACGCTGCGGGAGCAGCGGGAAAAGACGAGACCCCGGCCGCGACGGCGGCCGGGGTCTCGTTCAGATTCTGGTGTCGGCACTCACGAACCCGTGGGCACGGAGTCAGTCGCCTCCGTCCACAGGTCCTGCTCGGCGCGATCCGCCTGGATCTGGCGGTACACGAGGAGCCCGCCGATGGCGGCCAGTGCGACCAGGAGCAGCTTCTTCACCGCGCGACCTCGTCTTTCCTTGACGTAGGGGACCTCTGGCGCCCGACTATACACACCGACCGATATCGATCGGTGACCTGCGTCGGGGCTCAACTCGGGCCCCCGGGAGCCCAATAGGCCAGGTCCCGGGCCGTTCGGATCGGAGGGTGATCACACCTCCACGGACGGTGATTTTGCTCCCCTTTCGCTCGCACTCGGCGCGATTTGCGGGTTTTCCGACCCTCTTACGGCCATCCGAGTGGTGTTCATCGGAACATCGACGCGCCACGGGCTTCGGTCCACCACTTCGCGGCCCACGTACACATCATGAGGAAAGTACGCAAATCGCCCGACCTGAAAGTGAGGGGCCATGAACCGGAACAAGGTCATGAAGTTGTGGACCGCCATCGTCACCGCCTTCATCGCGCTGTGCACCGCGCTCGGATTCGCCACCACCACCGCGACCGCCGCGTCGGCCGCGCCCCGGACCGAGACCCCCAGCACCGGCACCCCGCAGCGCACGGCCCCGACGATCCCGGCACCACGACACTGGTCCTGGCCCCGCACCAAGGCCCTGCCCCCCACGATGAAACAGCGGATCGGGGCCGAGGCCCACGGAAAGTCCCCCAGCTGCCGGCACCGGCCCCTCACCGACACCGAGGGCGAGACCACCCCGGAAGACCCCTCGTCGGCCAGACTCGACTGCTGAGTCCCCGCCCCGCCCGCTGTACCGCAACGTCTCGACACTCACGGCGACTTGCGTACGCACGAGTCGATACGGAAAGACCCCCGGCCGGGTTCGGCCGGGGGTCTCGCGCGTTTGAGCGGCTTCCAGGGCCGGGACGAAGACCGGCGACGCCTGACCCAGCGGGACCGGCCGGCCCAGGAGGACGGCGGCACGGCCGAGGTCCGCCCCCGCGTCCCCCCGGACGACACGCGCGTGTCCTTCCGGCAGGGGCGCCCGGGCGGCCCGGATCCGCCCGGACGATCGCGCCGGCGCGCGCCGAGGGCACGGGTCCGCTGCCGGCGCCGAACGCGGTGAGCCGCGGCTGGTCCTCGGCGGCGGCCCGCCCGCTGCACCGCACGTGGGCGGGCCGGGGCACCGGCCGGGCGGCACACGTGGGCCCGGAAGGACGCGCCCTCTTCTACGCGCCCTCTTCTACGCGCCCTCTTCTACCGCCCTTCTACCTGCCCGCCACCGAGAGCCAGTGGGCGACCCGGCGGACCGTGGGCTCGTCCAGGCGGTCGGCCAGGGCCCGCACCGCCTCGTCGTCCTCGGGGCCGAGGTCGTACAGACCCGCCTTGCTCAGGCCGGCCAGGAGCACCTGGTGCCTGCGGCCCGTCATGCGCTCGGTGAGCCCGGCGGGTTCCGCCGGGCCGGGCGCGGGCTGTCCGGACGGGGTGGCGGGCGCGGGGTCCTCGGCGGCGGCCGGGGTGTCGAAGAGGTGCCAGGCACCGTCCTTGGGGCCCCACAGGGCGACCGTCACCTCGTCTCCCCGCGCCCGCAGCGTCCGGGTCATGATCCCGACGGCATACAGCACGGGCGCCCGGTACGGGGACTGTGCGCCCACCGTCCAGGAGCCGGCGCCGGCGGGCCGGTGGAACAGCGCGACCCAGCGGGGGGCCCCGGGCGGTCGTGGGCACGGGGGGCGTTCCTGCAGGGCACTCATCCCTCTCGAAACCTCCTCAGGACAGCCCCGAAGGCCATCGGGGCAGCCTCGTGCCCCTTCGGGGACGGCCGACGAGCCCGACCGTAGCTGACGAGTCGTCAGATTTCCAGGCGTCCCCGGCCCCCTCCTTCCCGTCCGCTCCCGCACTCTCCTGTCCTCTTCACGTCCGCCTTCCTCCCTCTTCACGTCCGCCCTCCTCCCTCTTCCCGTCCGTCCTCCTCACGTCCGTCCTCCGTCTGTTCTCTTCACGGTCGACGTGGCACCCTGCCCGCACCCCGAGCAGGGAGGCCGAGGATGAGCGGACAGCAGGAGACGGCGGCCGGGACCGCCGGGCAGGCGGAGGCGTTGCGCCGGCTTCACGGCGGCCGCGCCCACAGCGCCCACGCGCGTGCCGTCGCCGCGTGCCGGAGTGCCGGTGTCGGCAAGGACGCGGCCGAGGTCGTGCCGAAGGACCCGGCCGGCAGGGCCGCCAACGCGCTGCGGCTGTCGGCCTCGTCGCTCGCCGCCCTGGACGCGTCGGCGCCTGATCCCGCCGCGGACGCCCGCTGCGCCCGCAACGCCGCCGCCACCGCCGCCCTGGCCGCCCAGGTGGCCGCCGCGCGGGACGGCTCGGTGACGTCGGCCGCCGCTCTGCGCGCGGCCCTGACGGCGTCCCAGGCCGCCGCGGCCGCCGCGGCAGGCGGTGCGCAGGGACGGGACGCGGCCCTCAACGCCCGCGCCGGGCAGGCCGAGCAGGACGCCGTCGCCGCGGCGAAGGCGGCGGGCTGGCTGGACACGGACCCGGCTGCTCGCTGAGGGCCGGGCCGTCTTCAGGAGTGGTTTCCGGGAACCCCGGTGACATTCGTGTCCCCTGCCCGTCCGGCACCGGTCCCTCCCCTCGTGGGGACCGGTGCCGGACGGTGCAGCGGTGTCGACCCGTGCCACGTCGGCGTACTGGCGCGGGCCGAAGTCGGGAGCCGGTCGCCGGGTGGCGCGTACGGGCTCACGCGTCGGTGTGGTGGCCGCTTTCCGCCGGTGGCGGAAGTTGGCCGAGAACCTTTGGTGCGGCGGGCTGCCGATCGGGGCACCCACCCGGTGGCCTGTCCGGACGGTGCGTGACGGATGCGCTACCGGGTCGGGATCCTGCCATCTGTCGCCCTCGTCGAGGAGGTTCCGGTCTCCGGTCCTGGCCTTAACCGCAGGTCAGCCATATAAGGTGAGTTTTCCGGTCCGGACGTCCACAAGCGGGGGGAACGTAGAGGGGTGGGACCTTGAGTTCCGACTCAGGGACACGCACGGCTTTCGCCGAGCGCCTGGCGCTGCTGTACAAGGAGGCCGGAAACCCTCCCCTGAAGAGCGTCTCCGAGGCGGTCGTACGGCTGCAGCGGGTCGACGAGCGCGGGCGGCCGGTGCGGGTGTCCGCGCAGCGCATCAGCGACTGGCGCCGGGCGAAGAACGTGCCGGCGCAATTCACCGCCCTCGCGGCGGTCCTGCAGATCCTGATCCCGGAGGCGCGCCGCCAGCGGCCCGCACCGGTGTCCACCGGCCTGTACGACATGGCCCAGTGGCAGCGGCTGTGGGAGCGGGCGCTGGCCGACCCGGTCGGCGACCGGCCCGCGC
Source organism: Streptomyces sp. NPDC051133 (assembly GCF_040682635.1). Lineage (NCBI taxonomy): Bacteria > Bacillati > Actinomycetota > Actinomycetes > Kitasatosporales > Streptomycetaceae > Streptomyces > Streptomyces sp. NPDC051133. The sequence continues at coordinate 147,570 of NZ_JBFBBK010000005.1, read as the reverse complement.
CGCCCGCCGAGGAGAACCGTCGGCCGCCCGCCCAGGCGCCGCCCGTCGCCGGAGGCGTCTGCCCCTACCGGGGGCTGGCCCCGTACCGGCAGGAGGACGCCCGCTGGTTCTTCGGCCGGGAGCGCAGCACGGACGCCCTCGTCGCCCAGCTCCGCGCCGCCGAGGTGTCCGGTGGCCTGGTGATGCTGGTGGGCGCGTCGGGAGCGGGGAAGTCGTCCCTGCTGAACGCGGGTCTGGTACCCGCGGTGCGGGACGGCGCTCTGCTCGACGCACCGCCCACGCGGCGCGGCACCACGATCGATGCATCCTACACGCGCCCTGGCACGAAGACCGACGCACCGCACACGCACCCCGGCACGGCGATCGATGTATCGCACACGCGCCCCGGGGCAGCCGCCGACGGCTCCCGCCCGCACCCCGGCGCCCCGGCCGACCCCGGCGGCGCCCCGCCCCCCGACGGCGGTGACGATTCCGTCCTGCACCTCGTCCCGGGTGCCGACCCCCTCGGCGAACTGGTCCGCCGCATCCCCGACCTCGCCCCCGTCGCCGCCGACGCGCGCGTGGCCGAGCAGGCGGCGACGGAGAATCCGGCGGCACCGGGCTCCGACGCCCCGCACCTCGCCCGCGCCGCCCGCACGGCCGTGTCGCGGTGGGCGCACCGGGAGACCGGCCCGGGAACCCGGCCGGTGGTCATCGTGGACCAGTTCGAGGAGGCGTTCACCCTCTGCCCCGACGAGGCGGACCGGCGCACCTTCATCCAGCTGCTGCACGCCGCGTGCACCCCGCCTCCCGGCACCGACGACCCCGCCCCCGTCCGCGTGGTCCTCGGCATCCGCGCCGACTTCTACGAGCAGTGCCTCGGCTACCCCGAACTGGCCGACGCGCTGCAGTACCGGCACATGGTGCTCGGCCCGCTGACCAGCGCGGAGCTGCGCGAGGCGGTGACCGGACCGGCGAAGGCGGTGGGACTGGAACTGGAGCCGGGGCTGGCCGAGCTGATCGTCCGCGAGGTGAGCGCCGACGGCCCGCGCGGGGCGCACCACGCGGGCGTGCTGCCCCTGCTGTCACACGCCCTGCTCGCCACCTGGCAGCGCCGAAAGGCCGGCCGGCTGACGCTGGCCGGTTACCGCGCGGCGGGCGGGATCCAGGGGGCCGTCGCGGCGACCGCCGAGCGTGCCTGGTCGGGGCTGGACCCCGCGGCCCGTACGGCGGCCCGGCTGCTCCTGCTGCGGCTGGTCCGGCTGGGTGAGGACACCCAGGCCACCCGGCGGCGGGGCACCCGCCGCCAGCTGGCGGCGGAGTCGGCGGACCCGGGCAAGACGGAGGAGTCGCTGGAGGCCCTCGTACAGGCGCGGCTGGTGACGCTGGACGCGGACACCGTGGAGATCACCCACGAGGCGCTGCTGCACGCCTGGCCGCGGCTGCGGCACTGGATCGACGACGACCGGGGCGACCAACTGCTGCGCCAGCGGCTGGAGGAGGACGGCCGGGCCTGGGAGGACTCGGAACGCGACAGCTCGCTGCTGTACCGGGGGTCGCGGCTCGAACAGGCCCGCACCTGGGCGAAGTCGGCCGGGGACACGTATCTGACGCGGAGCGCGGTGGAGTTCCTGGCCGCCTCGGTGCGGCTGCGCAAGCGCTCGGTGTGGATCAGCCGGGCCGCGGTCGCGGCACTGGTGGTGCTGGCCCTGGTCGCGGGCGGTTCGGCGCTGATCGCCCGGCAGCAGCGGGACGACGCCGTGTTCGAGCAGGTCCTCGCCGAGGCCGACCGGGTGCAGCGCTCGGATCCGTCGCTGGCCGCCCAGCTCGATCTGGTCGCCCACCGTCTGCGCCCGCACGACGAGGGAACGTACAGCAGGCTGCTCTCGATCGTGAACGCGCCGCTGGCCACCTCGCTGACCGGGCACACCGGTGCCGTCTACCTCACCTCCTACAGCCCGGACGGCAAGACCCTGGCCACGGCCAGCTACGACCGGACCGTCCGGCTGTGGGACGTGTCCGACCCGCACCGGCCGAAGCCGCTGGGCAGGCCGCTGACCGGGCACACCAGCTGGGTGAGCAGCGCGGTCTTCAGCCCCGACGGGCACACCCTGGCGAGCGCCGGCGACGACGGCACGATCCGGCTCTGGGACGTGCGGGACCCCGCCCACCCGTCTTTGCTGGGCAAGCCGCTCACCGGTCACCGGGGCACGATCTACCTGATCGCCTTCAGCCCGGACGGACACACGCTGGCCTCGGCGAGCGAGGACCACACGGTACGGCTGTGGAACGTGCGCGACCCGGGCCGGGCCGAACAGCTCCAGGTGCTGACCGGCCCCACCGCCGCGGTGCGCAGCGTGGCGTTCAGCCCCGACGGCCGCACCCTCGCGGCGGGCGGTGACGACGACACGGTCCGGCTGTGGAACACGGCCGACCCGCGGCACGCGAAGCCGTACCCCACGGCGCTGAAGGGCCACACGGACCTCGTGCACTCGGTGGCCTTCAGTCCCGACGGGCACACCCTCGCCTCCGGCAGCGCGGACGACACGATCCGCCTGTGGAACGTCACCGACCCCACCCGTCCCGCCCCGCTGGGCGCACCGCTGACCGGGAACACCGGCCCGATCTGGTCGGTGGCCTTCAGCCCGGACGGCGGCCGGCTCGCCGCCGCGAGCGCGGACAGCACGGCCACCCTGTGGAACGTGGCCGATCCGACGGCCCCCTCCCAGGTCGGGGCGCCGCTCGCGGGGAGCAGCGGGGAGATGTACGCCCTGGCGTTCAGCCCCGACGGACGGACCCTGGCCACCGGCAGCGGTGACAGCAAGGTGCGCCTGTGGTCGCTGCCGACGTCGGACATCGTCGGCCGCACCGGCGCGTTCCGGCCGGACGGACGGGTGCTGGTCACGGGGGCGCGGGACGGCAGGCTCCGGCTGTGGCGTGTGACGCGTACCGGGCGGCCCGTGCCACTGGGCAAACCGTTCATGCAGGCCGACGGCGGACACCGTGCACCTCTGGTGTTCTCCCCCGACGGCCGCACCCTCGCCGTCCTCACCAACAACCACTCGGTGTACCTGTGGAACATCGGCGATCCGTCCCACCCGGTCACCGGCAAGCCCATCCACCTGCGGACGCGCTTCGCCGGGCCCGCGCTCGCCTTCAGCCCGGACGGCCGCACCCTGGCCACCGCCTACGACGACGACACCGTGCAACTGTGGAACGTCGCCGACCCGGCGCACCCCGTCCGGGTCGGCAGCCCGCTCACCGGCCACCGGGGCTACGTCAACGCCCTCGCGTTCAGTCCCGACGGGCACACCCTGGCCAGCGGCAGTGCGGACAGCACCGTCCGGCTCTGGAACGTCACCGACCCGGCCCACGCGGCCGGACTCGGCCGGCTCACGAAGCACTCCGGTGCGGTCAACACGCTCGCCTTCAGCCCGGACGGGCGAGTTCTGGCCAGCGGCAGCGACGACGACACGGTCCGGCTGTGGAACGTCGGCCGCCCCGCCTCGGCGACCGCGCTGGGTGCGCCGCTCACCGGCCACACCGAGGCGGTCAAGTTGCTGACTTTCAGCCCGGACGGCCATGTTCTGGCCAGCGGCGGCAGCGACAACACGATCCGGCTGTGGAACGTCGGGAACCCCGCCTCGGCGAACCCCATCGGCCAGTCGATGAGCCCCAACGCCAGGTCGGGCACGTTCCTGTCGTTCAGCTCCGGGAGCAACGTCCTCGGCGTCTCCAGCGGCACCGACACGGTCCGGCTGTGGAACCTGGACGCCGACGCGGCGATCGCGCACATCTGCTCGGTGACCGGGGGCGTGGTGACCCCGCAGACGTGGCACGAGTACCTGCCCCGCCTCTCCTACGACCCTCCCTGTGATCACTGATCGGCCAACCTGGCGTGATCCCGGCCGACTTGGCCCCGCTGGGCGCCCAACCTTGTTACCCTTGGCCATGGCCCGATCGCTGGTGCATCCCCCGTCGCCAGCGGTCGGGTCTTTTCTCATGCCCTGAGGGACACCCCGTCCCGCCCCGCCCCGCCCCGTTCCAAGGCCACCAGTCGGGCACAGCGAGTGGCGAAGACCCCTACTCCTCCGGCTCCCACGCGCGGAGCAGGTCGAACAGACCTGCGTCTCCCTCGATCTGCAGGGAGTCCGCCGGGATACGGTCGTACACGAAGAGAACCAGCTCACTGGCCGTGCCGCGAACGGAGACGCCGGCCGCGTCCGGGCCCTCGTCGGCAGCGGCGACCGGCGTCGTGCCGGGCGCGGGGATACGGGTGGTGCGTGCGCCGTCGCCGTCGACCGTGAGGCGCCAGGAGTGGCCCTCGGTGGCGTGGAAGTCGAAGGCAGTGGGCTTGTGCGGCCAGGCACTCGTCGTGGCGACGCAGGTGAACAGGAACTCCTCGACACCGTCGAGTGCCACCTCGCCCGGCAGCGGTTCCGGCGCACCCACAGTGACCTGGGCGTCGTAGGTGTGCACCGCGATCTGCTGGAGCTGGTGCCGGGCGACGGCGCCACAGGTCTGCGGCGACTGGGACGCACCCCACCACGTCCAGCAACCGCGATCCGGGCCGGCCTCCCGCAGTGCGTCCACCAACTCCTGCGTCGACGCGGCCAACCAGGCCGGCACGGCCTCGCGCTCCCGAGGCGCACCCGGGGCGTCCTCCGGTACGGACTTGGCCGGAGCAGGCCCTGCGGCGACGGTGGCGGCCCAGGCGCGGCGCCCCTCGCCGATGTGCTCCGCCAGATGTCGTCGTCACAGGGACTCTCTACCACCGCGTGACGACAGTCCGACAATGATTTTCGGCATGCTCGCCGAGCTGGATGTCAAAGACCCCCAGCCGGTATTGACTGGGGGTCTCTTCGCTGGTGGGGCTAACAGGATTTGAACCTGTGGCCTCATCCTTATCAGGGATGCGCTCTAACCAACTGAGCTATAGCCCCGCCGCGCTCTGCGGTGTGTGTCCCGCGCGCTGACTCCTGAAGATTAGCGCACGACCACGGCAGTCCCAAAATCGGTTGTCCGGGGACCGTCAGGTCAGGGGCCCGGCAGGCCTCACTCGTCCTCCGCCAGCGTCAGCTCGATGCCGCCCACGAAGCCCGCGGAGAGGTTGTAGATGAACGCGCCGAGCGTCGCGAGGGCCGTGGCCAGGACCACGTCGATGACCGCGATGATCGTCGAGAACATCAGGACGTGGGGGAGCGACAGGAACGCCTGCAGGTCGAAGCCGTTCGCCTCGTTCGAGCCGGTCGCCTCCGAGATCGTGCCGCCGACCGTCGAGAACACGCCCATCGCGTCCATGACCATCCACAGCACCGCCGAGGCGACGACCGTGCAGATGCCGAGCGCGATGGAGAGCAGGAAGCTGACCTTCATCACCGACCACGGGTCGGCCTTGGCCACCCGCAGCCGCGCCTTGCGGGTGCGCGGCGCCGTCCGGACGCCGGTGCGCGGCCGGCGTACCGCGCCGGCGGGCGGCTGCGCGGGATAGGCCTGCGGCGGGTGGTAGGGCCCGGCGGGCTGCTCGGGACGCCGCTCACCGGGCAGCGGAGACGCCTGCTGCGCCTCCCCGGACGCGGCCTGGCCTCGGGTGTCCGTCACAGTTCCCCCTTGGGGTCCAGACGTGCCGGGGGAATCCTTCTCGGACGCCTTGACCGGCTTCAGGTTGGTCGTGTGCGGGTCGTTGGCACTCCCCGCACGCGCGGCGGAGCCACGGCCGCCGCCGTCCGTTTCCGTACCCGTGGGGGTACCGGCCGATCCGGCGCCCGTGGCTCCGCTCACGATGACTCACTCCTCGTGCCTACTCGGCCGAGGGCGCCTCACCCTCGTCCGTGCCGGTGGTCGCGGCGGACTCGGCGGCCTCGTCGACGGACAGCTCGCCGTCGACCTCCTCCGCCTCGCGCCCCGCCTCGGCGTTACGTGCGATACCGACCACGGCATCGCGCTTGCCCAGGTTGATCAGTTGGACGCCCATGGTGTCACGGCCCGTCTCCCTGACCTCGTTGACTCGCGTACGAATCACACCGCCGGAGAGGGTGATGGCGAGGATCTCGTCGTTCTCCTCGACCACCAGCGCGCCGACGAGCGAACCACGGTCCTCCACGATCTTGGCGGCCTTGATGCCGAGGCCGCCGCGGCCCTGGACACGGTACTCGTCGACGGCGGTCCGCTTCGCGTACCCACCGTCGGTGGCAGTGAACACGAACGTACCGGGTCGCACCACATTCATCGAGAGCAACTCGTCGCCCTCGCGGAAGCTCATCCCCTTCACACCGGAGGTGGCGCGGCCCATCGGGCGCAGGGACTCGTCCGAGGCGGTGAACCGGATCGACTGTGCCTTCTTGCTGATCAGCAGCAGGTCGTCGTCGGCCGAGACCAGCTCGGCGCCGATCAGCTCGTCGTCCGTACCGTCCTCCCGCGCGCGCAGGTTGATCGCGATGACACCGCCGGAGCGCGGCGAATCGTAATCCTTCAGAGGCGTCTTCTTGACCAGGCCGGACTTGGTGCCCAGCACCAGGTACGGGGTCGCCTCGTAGTCACGGATCGCCAGGATCTCGGCGATCGCCTCGTCCGGCTGGAAGGCCAGCAGGTTCGCCACGTGCTGGCCGCGCGCGTCCCGGCCGGCCTCGGGCAGCTCGTACGCCTTCGCCCGGTACACCCGGCCCTTGTTGGTGAAGAACAGCAGCCAGTGGTGCGTGGTGGAGACGAAGAAGTGGTCGACGATGTCGTCTTCCTTCAGCTTCGTGCCGCGCACGCCCTTGCCGCCGCGCTTCTGCGCCCGGTAGTCGTCCGTCTTGGTCCGCTTGACGTAGCCGCCGCGCGAGACGGTGACGACGATGTCCTCCTCGGCGATCAGGTCCTCGATGGACATGTCGCCCTCGTACGGGATCAGCTTGGTCTTGCGGTCGTCGCCGTACTTCTCGACGATCGCGGCCAGCTCCTCGCTGACGATCCCGCGCTGGCGCACCGGGGAGGCCAGGATCTGGTTGTACTCGTTGATCTTCGCCTGGAGCTCGTCGTGCTCCTGGACGATCTTCTGCCGCTCCAGGGCGGCCAGGCGGCGCAGCTGCATCTCGAGGATCGCGTTCGCCTGGATCTCGTCGATCTCCAGCAGGCCCATCAGGCCGTTGCGCGCGATCTCGACGGTCTCGCTGCGCCGGATCAGCGCGATGACCTCGTCGATGGCGTCCAGGGCCTTCAGCAGACCACGCAGGATGTGCGCCCGCTCCTCGGCCTTGCGCAGCCGGAAGCGCGTACGGCGGACGATGACCTCGATCTGGTGCGTCACCCAGTGACGGATGAACGCGTCCAGCGAGAGGGTGCGCGGAACGCCGTCCACCAGCGCCAGCATGTTGGCGCCGAAGTTCGTCTGCAGGTCGGTGTGCTTGTACAGGTTGTTCAGCACGACCTTGGCGACCGCGTCCCGCTTGAGGACGATCACCAGGCGCTGGCCCGTACGGGACGACGTCTCGTCGCGGACGTCCGCGATGCCGCCGATCTTGCCGTCCTTCACCAGGTCGGCGATCTTCTGCGCCAGGTTGTCCGGGTTCACCTGGTACGGCAGCTCGGTCACCACCAGGCACTGCCGGCCCTGGATCTCCTCGACCTCGACCACCGCGCGCATCGTGATGGAGCCGCGGCCGGTGCGGTACGCCTCCTCGATGCCCTTGCGGCCGACGACGAGCGCGCCGGTCGGGAAGTCGGGGCCCTTGATGCGCTCCATGAGCGCGTCCAGCAGCTCCTCGTGCGAGACCTCGGGGTTCTCCAGGTACCACTGGGCGCCGGCCGCGACCTCGCGCAGGTTGTGCGGCGGGATGTTGGTCGCCATGCCGACCGCGATACCGGCCGAGCCGTTGATCAGCAGGTTCGGGAAGCGGGCCGGCAGGACGGTCGGCTCCTGGGAGCGGCCGTCGTAGTTGTCCGTGAAGTCGACGGTCTCCTCGTCGATGTCGCGGACCATCTCCATCGACAGCGGCGCCATCTTGCACTCGGTGTACCGCATGGCGGCCGCCGGGTCGTTGCCGGGAGAGCCGAAGTTGCCGTTGGAGTCCACCAGCGGCATCCGCATCGACCACGGCTGGGCGAGGCGCACCAGGGCGTCGTAGATCGAGGAGTCGCCGTGCGGGTGGTAGTTGCCCATGACGTCGCCGACCACGCGGGCGCACTTGTAGAAGCCGCGCTCGGGGCGGTAGCCGCCGTCGTACATCGCGTACAGCACCCGCCGGTGGACGGGCTTGAGGCCGTCCCGGACGTCGGGCAGCGCACGGGACACGATGACGGACATCGCGTAGTCCAGGTACGAGCGCTGCATCTCCGTCTCGAGCCCGACGGGCTCGACGCGCATGGCGAGTTCGCCCTCGGTCTCAGGAGTCTCTGGAGTGTTCTCGTCGGCCATTGCTGGTGAAGATCCTTCCTGGTGCGGTCAGCTGAGACCGACTCAGATGTCGAGGAAGCGGACGTCCTTGGCGTTGCGCTGGATGAACGCGCGGCGGGCTTCGACGTCCTCGCCCATGAGGACCGAGAACAGGTCGTCGGCCTGGGCGGCGTCGTCGAGGGTGACCTGGCCGAGGACCCGGTGCTCCTGGTCCATCGTGGTCACGCGCAGCTCCTCGGCGTTCATCTCGCCGAGACCCTTGAAGCGCTGGATCGAGTCCTCGCGGACGCGCTTGCCGCGCTGGCGGCCCATCTCGATCAGGGCGTCGCGCTCACGGTCCGAGTACGCGTACTCGATGTCGTCCCGGCCCCACTTGAGCTTGTACAGCGGGGGGCGGGAGAGGTAGACGTGCCCGGCCTCGACCAGCGGCCGCATGAAGCGGAACAGGAAGGTCAGCAGCAGGGTGCTGATGTGCTGGCCGTCGACGTCGGCGTCCGCCATCAGGATGATCTTGTGATAGCGGAGCTTCTCGATGTCGAAGTCCTCGTGCACGCCCGTGCCGAAGGCCGAGATCAGCGCCTGGATCTCCTGGTTCTGCAGGATCTTGTCGATCCTGGCCTTCTCCACGTTGAGGATCTTGCCGCGGATCGGGAGGATCGCCTGGTACTGCGGGTTGCGGCCGGACTTGGCCGAGCCGCCGGCGGAGTCACCCTCGACGATGAAGATCTCGCACTTGGTGGGGTCGTTCGACTGGCAGTCGGACAGCTTGCCCGGCAGGGAGGCCGACTCCAGCAGGCCCTTGCGGCGCGTCAGGTCGCGGGCCTTGCGGGCCGCCACGCGCGCGGTGGCCGCCTGGATGCCCTTGCGGATGATGTCCGCCGCCTCGACCGGGTTGCGGTCCAGCCAGTCGTTGAGGTGCTCGTAGACCGCCTTCTGCACGAAGGTCTTGGCCTCCGTGTTGCCCAGCTTGGTCTTCGTCTGACCCTCGAACTGCGGCTCGCTCAGCTTGACCGAGATGATCGCGGTCAGACCCTCACGGATGTCGTCACCGGTGAGGTTGTCGTCCTTCTCGCGCAGCAGCTTCTTGTCGCGCGCGTACTTGTTGATCAGGCTCGTGAGGGCCGCGCGGAAGCCCTCCTCGTGTGTACCGCCCTCATGCGTGTGGATGATGTTCGCGAAGGAGTACACGCCCTCGCTGTAGCCGCTGTTCCACTGCATGGCGACCTCGAGGGACAGGCTCTTGTCCTTGTCCTCGGCCTCGAGGTCGATGACGGTGGGGTGCACCACCTCTCCCTTGCGGGAGTTGAGGTACTTCACGAAGTCGACGATGCCGCCCTCGTAGTGGTACGTGACGGTCTTGACCTCGTCCTTCTCGTCCGCACCCGCCTCGTCCGCCCCGGCGGTGGCCTTCGCCGACTCGCGCTCGTCGGTGAGTTTGATCGTCAAACCCTTGTTGAGGAACGCCATCTCCTGGAAACGCCGCGACAGCGTCTCGAAGGAGTACTCGGTGGTCTCGAAGATGTCCGGGTCGGCCCAGAAGGTGACCGACGTGCCGGTCTCCTCGGTCGCCTCGTGCTTGGCCAGCGGCGCCGTCGGGACGCCCATCTTGTAGTCCTGCGTCCAGCGGTAGCCGTCGGTCCTCACCTCGACGGAGACCTTGGACGACAGGGCGTTCACGACGGACACACCGACACCGTGCAGACCGCCGGAGACCGCGTAACCGCCGCCGCCGAACTTGCCGCCCGCGTGCAGCACGGTCAGCACGACCTCGACGGCCGGCTTGCCCTCGGAGGGCACGATGCCGACCGGGATGCCACGGCCGTTGTCGACGACACGCACCCCGCCGTCGGCGAGGATCGTCACGTCGATGGTGTCCGCGTAGCCCGCCAGCGCCTCGTCGACCGAGTTGTCGACGACCTCGTACACCAGGTGGTGCAGGCCGCGCTCGCCCGTGGAGCCGATGTACATGCCGGGCCGCTTGCGGACCGCGTCCAGCCCTTCGAGCACGGTGATGGCGCTGGCGTCGTACGAGGCGGAGGCAGCAGCCTCGCCGTTCACGCCGGCGTCGGTGGACGGGATGTTCTCGTTGGGGTTGCCGGAATCGGCCACGAAGCGCCCTTTCTGGCACAGCACGAGCCGGGCTCGTCGGCGGATTGCCGGAGCGGCTGCGGCATGTTGCGTTGGTAAGCCTTGATCAGCGTTGCTCAGCTTTTCCCGGGCGGTCCCCACGTTGGGGCGGGATTGCCTTCCAGTCTACCGGTAGCGCTGACATCGATGGGGGTTTGCCGGTACCTGAGTCCCCATGTGCCGCCCTGAACCGGCCTCTGCCGGGTCCCGATATACGGATGGGGGCTCCAAGGGGCTCACAGCGGCACTCAGCGCTTCGAGCCGTCAACCCTTGGCTACTGAGGGGTCAGAAGCCGATCCACGCCGTCGCGCGGGGCTGTTCCACGGCCCGGCGCAGGGGTACGACGGCACCGCCCGCCCTCGCCGTCACGTGATGTACGTCACCCATAGGTATCGCCGGGACCGGTGCTGCCAGGGGCGCGCAAGGGGCCGTAGCGACGGGCGGGGCCACCGGGATTGAGCACCTTGATCAACCGCACCGTGCCGTGCCCCAGGTCCTCGTTGAGGCGGGCGACCAGCGTGGGCGCGAGTACCCGCAGCTGCGTCGCCCAGGCCGTCGAGTCGCACTGCACGGTCAGCACCCGCTCGTCCTCGTCGTACCTCTGCGGCACGCAGTGCTTCGCCAGGTCCTCGCCGACGATCTGCGGCCAGCGGCCCATCACCCCGCCCACCGCCGCGGGGGTCTCCCAGCCGCGCTCGGTGAGCAGCCGGTTGATCGCGGCACCCAGGGCCATCGGATCGCGGCCGTCGGCGCGCGCACCGGAGCGCAGGCCACCGCCGCGCCGGGCCTGCTTCTTCTGCCGAGCCGCGTCCCCACGCGCGCGTGCCTGCTCCTTCGCCGCGCGCAACGCCACGCGCGCGAGGTCGACACCGGAGGGCTCGGGCTGCTTCCTCGAATCCTTCGGGGTCTTCGGGGTCTGCGAGGCCTTCGGGGTCTGTGGGCCGGGCTCGTCGGTGCTCATACGCGCTCCACCGTCCCGCCGGACACGGCGTAGCGCGCCCCGGCCAGTACGTGCGGCACGTCGTCGTCCACAGCGGCGGTGACCAGCACCTGCTCGCCGGGCGCGACCAGCTCGGCCAGCCGCTCCCGGCGGCGGGCGTCCAGTTCGGCGAAGACGTCGTCCAGGACCAGCACCGGCTCGTTGCCCTCCGCGCGCAGCAGGTCGTACGACGCCAGCCGCAGCGCGAGGGCGTAGGACCAGGACTCGCCGTGCGAGGCGTACCCCTTGGCGGGCAGCTGCCCCAGCTTGAGGACGAGGTCGTCCCGGTGCGGGCCGACGAGGGTCACACCGCGCTCGATCTCCTGCTTGCGCACCTCACCGAGGGCCGCCGTCAGCTGGACGTACAGGTCCTCGCGCGTGTGCGCCTCACCGGGCGCCGACGGCTTGTACTCCAGCGCGACAGGGCCGCCGCCGGGGGCCAGCTGTTCGTACGCCTTGTCGGCGAGCGGCTGCAGCGTGGCGATCAGATCGAGCCGCTGGGCGAGCAACTCGGCGCCCGCGCGCGCGAGATGCTGGTCCCACACGTCGAGCGTGGACAGGTCCATGGACCGCCCGCCGTGCCGACGGGCCAGCGCGGCGGTCTTCAGGAGCGTGTTGCGCTGCTTGAGGACGCGCTCGTAGTCGGAGCGCACCCCCGCCATGCGCGGGGAACGCGCGGTGATCAGCTCGTCGAGGAACCGCCGCCGCTCCCCGGGGTCCCCCTTGACCAGCGCGAGGTCCTCGGGCGCGAACAGCACGGTCCGGACGATGCCCAGCACATCCCTCGGTCTGACCTGCGAGGACCGGTTGATGCGGGCACGGTTCGCCTTGCCGGGGTTCAGCTCCAGCTCCACCAGCTGCTGCCGCTCGCCCTGCCGGACCTGGGCCCGGACGATCGCCCGCTCGGCGCCCATGCGGACCAGGGGGGCGTCGGAGGCGACGCGGTGGCTGCCGAGGGTGGCGAGATAGCCGACGGCCTCGACGAGATTGGTCTTGCCCTGCCCGTTGGGACCGACGAAGGCGGTGACGCCCGGGTCGAGCGGAACCTCGGCCCGGGCGTACGAGCGGAAGTCGGCCAGCGAAAGATGCGTGACGTGCATGGTCGTTCGCCGACCCTCCCTGCTTTCCTGCGGCCTGCTGAAGGCCTACTTCTTCGCTACGGCGTGGCCGCCGAACTGGTTGCGCAGCGCGGCGATCATCTTCATCTGCGGCGAGTCCTCCTGGCGCGAGGAGAACCGCGCGAACAGCGACGCGGTGATCGCGGGCAGCGGTACCGCGTTGTCGATCGCGGCTTCCACAGTCCAGCGTCCCTCACCGGAGTCCTGTGCGTAACCGCGCAGGCCGGCGAGGTGCTCGTCCTCGTCGAGCGCGTTGACCGCGAGGTCGAGCAGCCAGGACCGGATGACGGTGCCCTCCTGCCACGAACGGAAGACCTCGCGGACGTCCGTGACGGAGTCGACCTTCTCCAGCAGCTCCCAGCCCTCGGCGTAGGCCTGCATCATCGCGTACTCGATGCCGTTGTGGACCATCTTGGCGAAGTGGCCCGCACCGACCTTGCCGGCGTGCACCGCGCCGAAGTCGCCCTCCGGCTTCAGCGCGTCGAAGACCGGCTGCACCTTGGCGACGTTCTCGGCGTCGCCGCCGTACATCAGCGCGTACCCGTTCTCCAAGCCCCAGACGCCGCCGGAGACGCCGCAGTCGACGAAGCCTATGCCCTTGGCGGCCAGCTCCTCGGCGTGCTTCTCGTCGTCCGTCCAGCGGGAGTTGCCGCCGTCCACGACCACGTCGCCGGGCTCCAGCAGCTCGGCCAGCTGGTCGACGGTCGACTGGGTGGGCTCACCGGCCGGGACCATCACCCAGACCACGCGGGGCCCGCTGAGCTTGCCCACAAGCTCTTCCAGGCTGTGGACATCCGCGAGGTCCGCGTTGCGGTCGTATCCGATGACGGTGTGGCCCGCGCGGCGGATCCGCTCGCGCATGCTGCCGCCCATCTTGCCGAGGCCGACGAGACCGAGCTCCATCAGTGGTGTTCCTTAAGGTCGCTGTGTGGCGTGAGAGGCACGACGTGCCCCGCCGAGCCTAAACCCGCACCGTCACGCACAGCTGTGGGCATACGCGCTCATACGTGACCCGCCTGACCTGCGGCTTTGCCACCGTGACCGCGGGCGCGACCTGTCCCCGCCGAACCACGGCGCCGGGCACCCACAGAAGGCACCCGGCACTGTGCACACCTGTGGACGACGTCAGCCGCTGAGCCGCACCGGCATGATCAGGTACTTGTAGGCCTCGTCGGCCTCCGCGTCCACCGCCGGCTTCCCGCTCAGCAGCGCCGGCTTCGTGGACGTCGTGAACGACAGCTGCGCCACCGGCGAGTCGATCGCGCTCAGACCGTCCAGCAGGAACGTCGGGTTGAAGGCGATCGAGATGTCGTCGCCCTCCAGCTGGGCGTCCACCCTTTCCACAGCCTGTGCGTCGTCGCTGGAACCGGCCTCCAGGATCAGCACGCCCTGCTCGAAGCTCAGCCGCACCGGGGTGTTGCGCTCGGCGACCAGCGCCACGCGCTTGACGGCCTCCACGAACGGCGCCGTCTCGATCACCGCGACGGAGTTGAACTCGGTCGGGAACAGCGTCCGGTACTTCGGCAGGTCACCCTCGAGCAGACGCGTGGTGGTACGCCGCCCGGCGCCCTCGAAACCGATCAGGCCCTCGCCCGCGCCGGAGCCGGACAGCGCGAGGATGACGCTGTCGCCGCTGGTCAGCGCCTTGGCGGTGTCCTGGAGCGTCTTGGCGGGCACCAGGGCGACGGCGGAGACGTCCGGGTTCTCCGGCTTCCACAGGAACTCGCGGACCGCGAAGCGGTACCGGTCGGTGGAGGCCAGGGTGACCGTGTCGCCCTCGATCTCGATGCGCACACCGGTGAGGACGGGAAGCGTGTCGTCACGGCCGGCCGCGATGGCCACCTGGGAGACGGCGGCGGCGAAGACCTCGCCGGGCACCGTGCCGGTCGCGTTCGGCATCTGCGGCAGCGACGGGTACTCCTCCACAGGCAGGGTGTGGAGTGTGAATCGCGAGGAGCCGCAGACCACGGTCGCCCGTACACCGTCTGTGGAAATCTCCACCGGACGGTTGGGGAGGGCGCGCGAGATGTCCGCGAGCAGACGGCCGGAGACGAGGACGGTGCCCTCCTCCTCGACCTCCGCCTCGACGTTGACCCGCGCGGAGACCTCGTAGTCGAAGCTCGACAGGCTCAGCTGGCCGTCCTCGGCCTTCAGCAGCAGGCCGGCGAGGACAGGCGCCGGCGGACGGGCCGGGAGGCTGCGTGCCGCCCACGCCACTGCCTCCGCGAGTACGTCGCGTTCCACCCGGATCTTCACCGTAAGCCGCCTCCTGCTGCTGTTGCTTCTGAGTCCTCCGACTCGGTGTCACCGCCCACTGCGACGGGCAGGACACCGGGGACCAGTCTGACGCACCGCACTGACAGTAGGCGCCTGTCGGGGTCAAGTCGCTCAGAGGGGCAGCCGGGCCCGAGAGGCCGAGTTGTGCACAGGCCCCGCTTCCAAACGATTGCCGAGCTCTCTCTAGTCGGGAGTAGTAGTAGGGCCTGTGGATACCGTGGATAACCACGTTTGCCCAGCTCAGCACGGAAATTTTGTCCACTGCCCCTGTGGGTGGAGCCGGTGGACAACTGGGGCTGTCTGTGGAGAACGGAAAGTTCTGCACACCTCGCCCACAGCCTGAGGGCAGTTCTCCCCAGCTGCGTCCCCAGGTTTACCCGGGTTTCCCACACCCCAATCCGGCACCTTCGTGTGACGCCTTTCACTCGACGCGGTGAGAGGGTGCGTCGGGTTGCCGAACAGTGGACAGCCATGTGGAGAAGCGAGCGATCGCTGGGGACAACCGCCCCCAGCCTGTGGGTTGCCCGTGGACAACTTCGTGCACAGCCTGTGGATCTCCGCGTTGTCCACAGTCTGTGGAGATCGTTCGTCCACGATTCCACAGGCACCTGAGCTGGGCGAACTCGGTATGAACAGGGTCCCTGTGGACGCCGTTCGGGACAACTTCGCAGTCCCCAGGATGTGGAAGGAAGAAAGTCACCGAATCTGTGGAGAGTGGCCGTAACCCACCAGGAAATCGAACACCGGGGAGCGGGAGCGGGAGCGGACGGGGAACGCCGGCCGGCGCTCGCGGGACTCCCGGCGCCCTCGTCCACGACCCTGGGACGTCGTCCACGACCCTGGGAAGGCGTCCACCTGGCAGCGACCGGTCATGACGTACGGCAGCGCGTGGGCCGTGAGGCGGCGCGTGGACGGGCCGGCGACCGGGAGCACCGGAAGCACGAAGGGCGCCCCGGGATGCGTGTCCCGAAGGCGCCCTAGGCGTCTGCGAAGAGCCGGCCTCAGCCGCGCCCAGCCGTGCCTCAGCCCTGCCTCAGCCGTTCTTGATCCGGTTCGTCAGCTCGGTCACCTGGTTGTAGATCGACCGCCGCTCAGCCATCAGCGCCCGGATCTTCCGGTCGGCGTGCATCACGGTCGTGTGGTCACGGCCGCCGAACTGCGCCCCGATCTTCGGCAGCGACAGATCCGTCAGCTCACGGCACAGGTACATGGCGATCTGCCGAGCGGTGACCAGCGCGCGGCCGCGCGAGGTCCCGCACAGGTCCTCCACCGTCAGCCCGAAGTAGTCCGCGGTCGCCGCCATGATCGCCGTGGCCGTGATCTCGGGCGCGGAGTCCTCCCCACCCGGGATCAGGTCCTTCAGGACGATCTCGGTGAGGCCCAGGTCCACCGGCTGCCGGTTGAGCGAGGCGAACGCCGTCACCCGGATCAGCGCGCCCTCCAGCTCACGGATGTTCCGCGAGATCCGGGAGGCGATGAACTCCAGGACCTCCGGCGGGGCGTTCAGCTGCTCCTGCACCGCCTTCTTGCGGAGGATCGCGATACGCGTCTCCAGCTCGGGCGGCTGGACGTCGGTGATCAGTCCCCACTCGAAGCGGTTGCGCAGCCGGTCCTCCAGCGTGACCAGCTGCTTGGGCGGCCGGTCGCTGGAGAGCACGATCTGCTTGTTGGCGTTGTGGAGCGTGTTGAAGGTGTGGAAGAACTCCTCCTGCGTCGACTCCTTGTCCGCGAGGAACTGGATGTCGTCGACGAGCAGGATGTCCATCTCGCGGTAGCGCTTGCGGAAGCTGTCGCCCTTGCCGTCGCGGATGGAGTTGATGAACTCGTTGGTGAACTCCTCCGAGCTCACGTACCGCACACGCGTGCCCGGGTAGAGGCTGCGCGCGTAGTGCCCGATGGCGTGCAGCAGGTGCGTCTTGCCGAGCCCCGACTCCCCGTAGATGAACAGGGGGTTGTACGCCTTCGCCGGTGCCTCGGCGACGGCGACGGCGGCCGCGTGCGCGAACCGGTTGGAGGCGCCGATGACGAACGTGTCGAAGAGGTACTTCGGGTTCAGCCGTGCCGTCGGCTCGGCCGGACCGCTCGCCGGCGCCGGCTTCGAGGCCAGCGGGCCGGGGGCCCCGGGCAGGTCCGGGCGGCCCGGCCCGCCGCGGTGCGACGGACCGCCGCCCGTCGGCTGCTCGGGCAGCTCACGGCGGACGGGATCACGCTGGTCGTACTCGGTCCGTGACGAGTCGTACTCGGAACGGCCCGTCTCGTAGTCGGGACGGCCCGTCTCGTAGTCCGGACGTTTCGCGTCGTAGTCGGAGCGGCCGGAGCCGTAGTCGGGACGTCCCGTGTCGTAGTCGGGACGGCCGGAGTCGTAGTCGGACCGGGACGGCTCGTACTCTCCGCGCGGTCCGTCGTACTCGCCGCGCTGCTTGTCGTACCCCGGCCGGTCCATGCCCTTCGAGCGGTAGTCCTGGGACGGCGCGTCGTAGGCGTCCGGCCCGGAGCCGTAGCCGTCCTGGGACGACGGCGACGCGTACGGGTCGCGTTCGGGGAAGCCGAGCCGCGGCTGCTGCCAGCCGTAGTCGTCCTGCGCGGAGCGCGGCCAGGCGCCGGGCTCCGGGCGCTGGTACTCGGACGGGTAGGCCGGGCGTGCGGTGGGCAGCTGGTCGGCGCGGGACGGCGGCTCACCGCCCGGCAGCTGGTCGCCGGCGCGGTGGCGACCGTAGCCCTCGTACGGCGTGGAGGGCAGCTCCGGTTCCTCGTAGCGAGGCTTGGGCTGCTGGTGCGCGGGCGGCGCGGCGGGGGCCGGCGGCTCGCCCGCGGAGTCGTCCACGGTGATCGCGATGCGGATGGGGCGGCCGCACTCACGGCTCAGGGTCTCGCTGACGATCGGCGCGAGCCGGCCCTCCAGTACGTTCTTCGCGAATTCGTTCGGTACGGCGAGCAGGGCGGTGTCCGCGACCAGCGCGAGGGGCTGGCAGCGCCGGATCCAGTGCTCGTCCTTCGACTCGACGCCCTGACCGCGGCCCTCTCCGAGGAGCTGCTCCAGTACTCGTGGCCACACTGCGGCAAGATCGGCAGGTACGTCAGCCACAGGGCACGCTCTCTCACAGGTCCCTCGAACGTGTGGTTCGGGGACGGGTCAGGATGAATATCGGGTCGGCCGGGGATAAAGGAACGAATCGGAGTCCAGCCACGGTAGTCAGCGCGGCGGGTACGGTTCAAGTTGTTGTCCCCAGCCTGTGGATAGTGTCCCCCGTGGACGCCGGTTTGACCGCATGGCTCAGCCCCGCGTACCGTAACCAGGTCGAGTTGTCGATGGCTGCTGCCGCCTGCCTACCGATGGGCACAGGTCACGTCAGGTGATCGGGAAGCGGTGCAATCGGGCGTGACGCGAGCTACTCGTGGGCGCACGGTGACAGCCAGGACGGCACCCCGCCACTACCGATTCTTTTCTGGAGCCCCCGAGTGAGCAAGCGCACCTTCCAGCCGAACAACCGTCGTCGCGCCAAGACCCACGGCTTCCGCCTGCGGATGCGCACCCGTGCCGGCCGCGCGATTCTCGCGAACCGTCGTGCCAAGGGTCGCGCCAGCCTGTCCGCCTGATCCTGATCAGGTCATGACGTCGTGCTGCCTACCGAGCATCGGCTGAGGCGGCGCGAGGACTTCGCGACCGCGGTACGACGGGGTCGCCGGGCAGGTCGCCCGACCCTCGTCGTCCACCTTCGTAGCGGTGCAACGGACCCGCACGCGCCAGGGGAGAGCGCTCCCCCGACGCGTGCGGGTTTCGTCGTGAGCAAGGCTGTGGGTGGAGCGGTCGTGCGCAACAAAGTGAAGCGCAGACTGCGTCATCTGATGCGTGACCGAGTCGCCCTTTTTCCCCCCGGTAGCCTGGTAGTCGTACGAGCGCTGCCCGGATCGGGCGACGCAGACCATGCACAGCTGGCCCGAGACCTGGACGCCGCCCTTCAGCGGCTGCTGGGAGGGGGCGCGCGATGAAGTACCCACTGCTGGCTCTGATCAAGCTGTACCAGTGGACGATCAGTCCACTGCTCGGGCCGGTGTGCAAGTACTACCCGTCGTGCTCCCACTACGGCTACACGGCCATCGACCGGCACGGTGCGATCAAGGGCACGGCACTCACCGCCTGGCGCATCCTCCGGTGCAATCCGTGGTCGCTGGGCGGTGTGGACCATGTTCCGCCGCGCAAGCGCCCGCGGTGGCACGAAATACTGCGCAACGCTTGGCGCGCACGCAGAGGCGGGTCCTCCGCCGCCGAACCGGCCACCGAAGACAGGCTCACTTCCGAGCTTCCTTCGAGCCCGGCCGCAGAGACCTCGTCCCATGCCCAAGGAGCATGATTAGTGGACACGATTGCCAGCCTCTTCAGCTTTATCACGACACCCGTCTCCTGGGTCATCGTCCAGTTCCACGCGGTGTACGGCGCCATCTTCGGCCCCGACACCGGATGGGCCTGGGGCCTGTCCATCGTGTCCCTCGTGATTCTGATTCGCATCTGCCTGATCCCGCTCTTCGTGAAGCAGATCAAGGCGACCCGGGCCATGCAGACGCTCCAGCCCGAGATGAAGAAGATCCAGGAGCGCTACAAGAACGACAAACAGCGTCAGTCCGAAGAGATGATGAAGCTGTACAAGGAGTCGGGCACCAACCCGCTCTCCTCGTGCCTTCCCATCCTGGCGCAGTCCCCGTTCTTCTTCGCCCTGTACCACGTGCTCAACGGCATCGCCTCGGGCACGACCATCGGCGTCATCAACGAGTCGCTGCTGGCCAGCGCCCGTAAGGCGCACATCTTCGGTGCCCCGCTCGCCGCGAAGTTCAAGGACAGTGCCGACACCGTCCACGCGCTGGGCGCCACGGTCACCGACGTGCGGGTCGTCACCGCGCTCATGATCGTCCTGATGTCGGCGTCGCAGTTCTACACGCAGCGCCAGCTGATGACGAAGAACGTCGACACCACGGTCAAGACGCCGTTCATGCAGCAGCAGAAGATGCTGATGTACGTCTTCCCGGTGATGTTCGCCGTCTTCGGTATCAACTTCCCGGTCGGTGTCCTCGTCTACTGGCTGACCACCAACGTGTGGACCATGGGCCAGCAGATGTACGTGATCCACAACAACCCGACCCCGGGTTCCAAGGCTCAGGCCGCCTACCTGGAGCGTCTGACGAAGCACGTCACGCACCACGGAAAGGTCCGTCGCCGCAGCGAGAAGACGATCGTCAAGGCGATCGTCGCCAAGGGCCGCGACCGCAACGAGTTCGAGCGCAAGTTCATCAACGCCCTGAACAAGGCCGGCCTCGCCGCCCAGGCCGACGGCAACGTGCTGCAGAGCACGGCCCAGGCCGCGGCACAGACCGAGGACGGCGCGACCACCACCACGGGTGCCGCCGGCACCGCCGCCGCACGGCGTCAGCAGCCCAAGCGCCAGAGCAAGGCCCAGCGTCAGTCCGGTGCGGCCAAGCAGGCGGGCGACTCCCCCTCGCTGGAGAAGTCCGACGCGCTGGAGGAGTCCGACGCGCTGGATGAGTCCGTCGAGCCCGAGGACGCCAAGCCCGCCGCTGCCAAGCAGCCCCAGAAGCCCGGCTCCGGCACCCGCAGCAAGGCCCAGTCCGGCCAGCGCAAGGGTGGTCCGCAGCGGCCCAAGTCCCCGTCCAAGAAGTAAGAAGGAGCCCATCCCGTGACGGAAGGCACCACCTCCGCCGCTGCCGAGGGTGCAGACACCCTCACCCGCCTGGAGCAGGAGGGTGAGATCGCGGCGGACTACCTGGAGGGTCTGCTGGACATCGCCGACCTCGACGGCGACATCGACATGGACGTCGAGGCCGACCGCGCCTCCGTGTCGATCATCAGCGACACCGGCGGCCGTGACCTGCAGAAGCTGGTCGGCCGGGACGGTGAGGTGCTGGAGGCCCTGCAGGAGCTGACGCGCCTGGCCGTGCACCGGGAGACCGGCGACCGCAGCCGGCTGATGCTGGACATCGCGGGATACCGGGCCAAGAAGCGGTCCGAGCTGTCGGAGCTGGGCGCCAAGGCCGCCGCCGAGGTGAAGAGCTCCGGCGAGCCCGTCAAGCTCAAGCCGATGACCCCGTTCGAGCGCAAGGTCGTGCACGACGCGGTCAAGGCCGCGGGACTGCGCAGCGAGTCCGAGGGCGAGGAGCCGCAGCGGTTCGTCGTCGTGCTGCCCGCCTGATCGGCCCCACGTTTCACCGGCCCCGTCTGTAGAGCAGGCGGGGCCGAACTTTGTCAGCCTGGTAGTTCTGGTGGCCGGTGCGCGAAGCGCCGGCGCGGTACGGAAGGACGGTCCCCGTGACGGAGGCAGCGGAGCTTCCCCCCGCGCCCGAACAGGCGCGGGAAGTGTTTGGTGATCGCTTCGCCGATGCGGTCCGCTACGCGGAGCTGCTCGCCGAGGCGGGCGTGCAGCGTGGCCTGATCGGCCCGCGGGAAGTGCCCCGCCTGTGGGAGCGGCACCTGCTGAACTGCGCGGTGCTCTCGGAGGCGGTCCCCGAGGGAGTGACGGTCTGCGACGTCGGGTCCGGCGCGGGGCTTCCGGGGATCCCGCTGGCCCTGGTCCGGGAGGACCTGAACATCACTCTGCTGGAGCCCCTGCTGCGGCGCACCAATTTCCTCACCGAGGTCGTCGAGCTGCTCGGCCTGGACCATGTCACCGTGGTGCGTGGGCGTGCCGAGGAGGTCATGGGCAAGCTGCCGCCGGTGCATGTGGTGACGGCCCGCGCCGTGGCGCCGCTGGACCGCCTGGCCACCTGGGGGATTCCGCTGCTGCGCCCGTACGGCGAGATGCTCGCCCTCAA
Organism: Streptomyces sp. NPDC051133; assembly: GCF_040682635.1. NCBI lineage: Bacteria > Bacillati > Actinomycetota > Actinomycetes > Kitasatosporales > Streptomycetaceae > Streptomyces > Streptomyces sp. NPDC051133. The sequence continues at coordinate 125,896 of NZ_JBFBBK010000005.1, read as the reverse complement.
GGGCGACACCGCCGAGGAGGAGCTGAAGGCGGCGGCCACCGCGCTCGCCAAGCTCGGTGCGGTGGAGACGTCCATCCTGCATGTGGGCGAGGGCGTCGTGGACCCGCAGTCCACCGTCGTGCGGGTTGAGGTCGGCGAGAGCCCGGGCGGTGTGCGCTTCGCGGCGAAGCGTGCCAAGGCAGCACGGACAGGGCGGGCGCGCAGGCGTCGAGGATGACCAGGGACGGCGGCGCTTCGAGCGCCGCTGATCCGTCCTGACGACGAGACGTACTCCACACAAGCTTCCAAACCCACGCGAGTCGGAGTGTCGCGGAGATCCGGTCGCCGACGCTGTGCATCGTGTTTCACGTGAAACGTCGCTCACTGCTTCACGGCATCATCAGTCGCGGCCGGGCTGCGGCCGAACCCCGCGACCGAAAGCCCCTCGGCTCCCTGGGAGAGGACCCCGAAACCCCGGAGAATCCACCCCCTGCGAGGGGTACCGAGTTGTCCACAGAGGTGGATTTCTCCACAGAACACCAGGCCTCACTGGTTCACGACCCCGAAGGCATGGGAGGCTCTGTTCATTGCGAGCCTGAAGTCGAGGAGAGTGAATCCGTGCGGTCCGACGCCAACATCGCGGGACCGATGGCCGATCCGGTCCCCGGTCCCCGTACCGAGTCGATGGGGGCGGATGTTTCACGTGAAACACCGCCTCCGATGGACGACACTCCGATCGGCCGTGCGGCCCAACTGGCGGTCGAGGCTCTCGGCCGCGCCGGCGAAGGCCTTCCGCGACCGGAGCAGACCCGCGTCATCGTGGTGGCCAACCAGAAGGGCGGTGTAGGCAAGACGACGACGACCGTCAACCTTGCCGCTTCGCTGGCTCTGCACGGTGGCCGTGTCCTGGTGATCGACCTCGACCCGCAGGGCAACGCGTCCACGGCACTCGGGATCGACCATCACGCCGAAGTTCCCTCCATCTACGACGTCTTGGTGGAGAGCAAGCCCCTGGCCGAGGTCGTCCAGCCCGTCCCCGACGTCGAAGGCCTCTTCTGCGCCCCTGCCACCATCGATCTCGCCGGTGCGGAGATCGAGTTGGTGTCCCTGGTGGCTCGGGAGAGCCGGCTCCAGCGGGCGATCCAGGCGTACGAGCAGCCGCTGGATTACATCCTCATCGACTGCCCGCCCTCACTGGGCCTGTTGACCGTCAACGCCCTGGTTGCCGGCCAGGAGGTCCTCATCCCGATCCAGTGTGAGTACTACGCGCTGGAGGGTCTGGGCCAGCTGCTGCGGAACGTCGACCTGGTGCGGGGGCACCTCAACCCCACGCTGCACGTGTCGACCATCCTGCTCACCATGTACGACGGCAGGACGCGCCTTGCCTCCCAGGTCGCGGAAGAGGTGCGCACCCACTTCGGCGACGAGGTGCTGCGGACGAGCATTCCCCGTTCGGTCCGTATCTCCGAGGCGCCGAGCTACGGGCAGACGGTGCTGACTTACGATCCTGGTTCGAGCGGTGCCCTCTCGTACCTTGAGGCGGCCCGAGAAATCGCGCTGAAGGGCATCGGCATCAGCTACGACGCGAGCCAGGCCCATATCGGCGCCCAGAACGACCCGAGCATGGTGGAGGGCATCCAGTGAGCGAGCGACGGAGGGGGCTGGGCCGTGGTCTCGGCGCACTGATCCCCGCTGCCCCGACCCCGACCGACAAGCCCCCGGCGCAGGCAGCGACGGGGGGAGGAACATCCACCTCCCCCGCGGCCGTCCCGGTGTTGACGAGCGAGCGGGGAATCGCCGCGGCGAAGGTGGCGACCCTGCCGCCTGTTTCACATGAAACCGAGGAGCCTCCGGCAAGCCCGGTCGCGGAGACGCCCGCGCCTCCGATGGGTGCCCACTTCGCCGAGATCCCCCTCGATGCCATCACGCCGAACCCCCGGCAGCCCCGCGACATCTTCGACGAGGATGCGCTGCACGAACTGGTGACCTCCATCCAGGAGGTCGGTCTTCTGCAGCCTGTCGTGGTGCGGCAGCTCGGCCCCGCCCGCTATGAGCTGATCATGGGTGAGCGGCGTTGGCGGGCCTGCCGTGAGGCCGGCCTGGAGGCCATCCCGGCCATCGTCCGTGCCACGGACGACGAAAAGCTCCTCCTGGACGCCCTGCTGGAGAACCTGCACCGGGCGCAGCTGAATCCGATCGAAGAGGCGGCCGCCTACGACCAGCTGCTGAAGGACTTCAACTGCACGCACGACCAGCTGGCCGACCGGATCGGGCGTTCCCGTCCGCAGGTCTCCAACACGCTGCGTCTGCTGAAGCTGTCGCCGACGGTGCAGAAGAGGGTCGCTGCCGGCGTGCTCTCTGCCGGCCACGCCCGGGCCCTGCTGTCCGTGGCGGACTCGGAGGAGCAGGACCGGCTGGCCCATCGCATCGTCGCCGAGGGGCTGTCGGTGCGGGCCGTCGAGGAGATCGTGACCCTCATGGGCTCGCGGCCCCAGAAGCCTCAGCGCTCCAAGGGCCCGCGTGCGGGGTCCCGGCTCAACCCGGCACTGAACGAACTGGCGACCCGTCTGTCGGACCGCTTCGAGACCCGGGTGAAGGTCGACCTCGGGCAGAAGAAGGGCAAGATCACCGTCGAGTTCGCGTCCGTGGAGGACCTGGAGCGCATCCTGGGCACCCTCGCTCCGGGCGAGGGCCGGGTCCTGCAGCAGGAGTTCGAGGACGGCTCGGAGAACGCGCTGAGCGCGACGGACGAGCAGGAAGACTGAGCCACGGACGAGTCCACTCGGCCGTGCGGGGAGCGGGCCGTGTCCGGTGTGTACCGGAACACGGCCCGCTCTTTGCTTTGAGGCAGTATCGAGTGAATCGCATCGTGGATACGATGCGAACGGGTATGGCGCATCCACCGGACAGCATCTGGATCTCTGAGTGGGGAGACGGGGGCCATGCGATCGATGAGCCGGACCGGACTGGTGAGCGCGGGCCTGAGCCTGGGAGCGGTCGGCGGATTCGTCGGCAGCCTGCTCAGGGAGCGAAGCGCTCTGACTGCAGCCCGCGATACGACGGGCGAGGGAAGCGAGGAAGAGCCTTCATGGGGCGTCGGCTTGTGCCGCTCACGCTGGACAACGTTCAGGACCTTCCCCAGCGCTGTCGCTCGTGTGTCTTCTGGGAGCTGGATCCTGTCAGCGGCGAAGCGGCGGTGAAGGCGGGCAGGGCGGCCCTGGAGAAGGAATCCTGGATCTCGGCCGTCCTGCTGGACTGGGGCTCATGCGGTCGGCTCGTGTACGTCGACGACGTGCCGGTGGGGTTCGTGCTCTACGCTCCTCCGGCCTACGTCCCGCGTTCCACGGCCTTCCCCACGAGCCCGGTGTCGCCGGATGCCGTTCAGCTGATGACGGCCTTCGTGATGCCCGGGTATCAGGGGCAGGGGCTGGGCCGGGTGCTGGTGCAGACCGTCGCCAAGGATCTGCTGCGCCGTGGCTTCAAGGCGATCGAGGCCTTCGGTGACGCCCGCTGGAAGGAGCCCGCCTGTCTCCTGCCCGCAGACCATCTCCTGTCCGTGGGCTTCAAAACGGTCCGACAGCACCCGACGCATCCCCGGCTGCGGTTGGAACTGCGGTCGACGCTCTCCTGGAAGGAAGACGTGGAGATGGCCCTCGACCGGCTTCTCGGGGCTGTCCAGAAGGAACCGGCACTGAGGCCGCTGTAGCGGGTGCGTCAGCGCACGGGCATAAGCGAATGGGCCAACCCCTTGAGGGTTGACCCATTCGTGTTTCACGTGAAACGTCACTCAGCGATGAACTCTTCGAGGTCGCGGACGAGCGCAGCCTTCGGCTTGGCGCCGACGATCGTCTTGACGACCTCCCCGCCCTGGTAGACGTTCAGGGTCGGGATGGACATGACGCCGTACTTGGCAGCCGTACCCGGGTTCTCGTCGATGTTCAGCTTGACGATCTCGATCTTGCCGCCGTGCTCGGCGGCGATCGCCTCGAGGGACGGAGCGATCTGGCGGCACGGGCCGCACCAGTCGGCCCAGAAGTCCACCAGGACGGGCTTGTCGCTCTTGAGGACGTCCTGCTCGAAGGAGTCGTCGGTCACATGCTTCAGGGTGCCGGCCACAGCGGGCTCCTTACCTTGATCGTACGGTGGGGCGGGGAACGGGGAAGATCAGACGGCGGCGGACTTCTCGGGCTCCGCCTTGTCCTCGTCCGCGAGGGCGGAGAGGAACCGCTCGGCGTCCAGGGCGGCGGAGCAGCCGGTGCCGGCGGCGGTGATCGCCTGGCGGTACGTGTGGTCGACCACGTCACCGGCGGCGAAGACGCCGGTCACGTTGGTGCGGGTGGAGGGGGAGGCGACCTTCAGGTAGCCCTCCTCGTCCAGGTCCAGCTGGCCCTTGAACAGCTCGGTGCGAGGGTCGTGGCCGATCGCGATGAACAGGCCCGTCACCGGCAGGTCGGACAGCTCGCCGGTCTTGACGTTGCGCAGCTTCAGGCCGGAGAGCTTCTGCTCGCCCTGGACCTCGGCAACCTCGCTGTCCCAGATGAACTTGATCTTCGGGTCGCCGAAGGCGCGCTCCTGCATCGCCTTGGAGGCGCGCAGCGTGTCGCGGCGGTGCACGATCGTCACGGACTTGGCGAACCGCGAGAGGAAGGTGGCCTCCTCCATCGCGGTGTCACCGCCGCCGATCACAGCGATGTCCTGGTCCTTGAAGAAGAACCCGTCGCAGGTGGCGCACCAGGAGACACCACGGCCGGACAGGGCGTCCTCGTTCGGCAGGCCGAGCTTGCGGTGCTGCGAGCCGGTGGTGACGATGACGGCCTTCGCCTGGTGGACCGTGCCGGCGGTGTCGGTGACGGTCTTGATCTCACCGCTCAGATCGACGGAGACGACGTCGTCCGGGATGAGCTCGGCGCCGAAGCGCTCGGCCTGTGCCCGCATGTTGTCCATGAGGTCGGGGCCCATGATGCCGTCGCGGAAGCCCGGGAAGTTCTCCACCTCGGTGGTGTTCATCAGCGCACCACCCGCGGTGACGGCGCCCTCGAACACCAGGGGCTTCAGCGACGCACGGGCGGTGTAGAGCGCCGCCGTGTAGCCTGCGGGCCCGGAGCCGATGATGATCACGTTACGGACGTCGCTCACGGCTTGATTCCTCGTCTCTGGTCTGTGTCAGTCGACCGGTGGGAGTCCCTTTCAGGACTCTCACCCCACCCAACGGATCCTACGGGGCGCGCATTCCCGTTGTGTCCGGGCACACGCACGGGTGTGACTGACAGAGAGGCCCAGCAGACTCAGGACCGGGCGTAGGAGTGTTTCAGGAGCACTTTGCCGGCAGAGGCGGGTTGCTGACGGACGCAGGACGCGTCGACGACGTAGGCCGTGACACGGGCGGTGTCGTCGGCATCGGGCACCACGACCAGGTAGGCGGACTTCCCGTCGTAGGTTCCCGCCTTGGCGCCCAGGACATCGCCTCCCGGGGGGAGCGTCTGCCGGACGCAGTCAGGAACGGCGGCGCTCCTCTGGATCAGGGTGTTCGCGCTCTCGGAGGAGCCAGGGGTGTTCTGCTGGGACTCGACACCCGACCGGGGGCGCTGGCTGGTGGATCCCGGCTGCGGCTTGCTCTGGCCGGCGAGCAGCCCCTTCACCTGGCTCTGCACGCTGGTGCCGGAGAAGGGACCCACCGAAGGAGTCGGCTTCGTGTGGGCGGTGGTGTCGGAGGAGCGGTCACCGAGCGACTGCAGCACCAGCGACCCCGCGCCCAGCACGGCGGCGGTGAGGACAGCCCCCAGAACCGCACGCCTGCGACGTCGGCCTCGCTCCCGGCCCTGGCGTCCGGGCCCGGACGCCGCCTGCGGACGCCCGGCGGGCCGGTCCGAGGGGGGCGATGTTTCACGTGAAACATGCGTCGTTTCACGGACGGGCATTCGTGGCTCCCCCGTATCGGGGGCGGTGGCGCTCAGCAACGCCTCGGCGGCGAGGGCGGCATCGATACGACCGGCCACATCGGCCGGCATGCGCTCCGCTCCCGATACGGTGCCCAGCAGCCCGCGGATCTCCTCCAGCGAGGCATGGACGTCCGCGCACAGCTCGCAGGCGTCCAGATGGCGCCTTACGTCCGCGGTGCGGTCCGGCGGGAGAAGGCCTTCGGTGAGGTCGGAGATCTCCTCGACGTCCGGGTGCCCGGCCGTGTCCGTCGTGGAAGTCACGCTCGCCCACCTCCGCCCTTCACTACGGCTGAATCGCTCGGTCCGGTGTCTCCGGGGCTTCCGCTGGGAGGCTCCGTTGCCGGTGGGACGGATGTCCCCTGCATCCGGTTCCGTCCCGCGCCGGGTTCTTTTCCGCCCCCGGTGCCCTCGGGCCGTAGATGAGTGAGTAGAGGCAGCAGTCGTGCTCTGCCCCGCGCGCATCGGCTCTTCACCGTTCCCGTGGGCACGTTGAGGATGCGAGCGGCTTCCGCGACGGGGTATCCCTGCATGTCCACGAGGACCAGAGCAGCACGCTGATCATGGGGAAGCGTGCCGAGTGCTTCGAGGAGCTGGCGGTGCACATCATTGCGCTCGGCCGGCGCCGAGGCCGACTCGTGCGGCTCCAGCAGCTGCTCCAGACGCTCCGTGTCATCGACCGGGGAGGTCTTCCGGGAGGCGGCCTTGCGGGCACGGTCCAGGCAGGCGTTCACCGTGATGCGGTGCAGCCATGTCGTGACGGCCGACTGCCCCCGGAAGGTGTGGGCAGCCCGGTAGGCCGACACCAGCGCGTCCTGGACGGCGTCAGCGGCCTCCTCGCGGTCCCCGAGCGTGCGCAGCGCGACTGCCCAGAGCCGGTCCCGATGCCGCCGCACGATCTCACCGAAGGCATCGGAATCGCCTTCCACATGGCGGGCGAGCAGATCCTTGTCGCTCACCCCGCCGTATCCGGCGCCCTCCGCCATCTGCCCCCTCCGGTCCGGGTGAGATGTCAGCCCGTGAACTTCACTTCGCCGATGGCCTGCTTGTAGCCCTCACTGGCGTACAGCGTGGAGTCGTACCCCGAGTAGGGCACGGCCGTCAGCCAGACGAGGACGTACCGAGTCTTCACCGACTTGGTGACCTTCACCGTGGCGGTCTTGTCCGTCGTCGTGAGCTTGCCGATCTGGGTCGTCGAGTCCAGCGAGGACGGCGCCAGCGAGTCCGCCGCGTACAGCTCGACCGTGGTGTGGTCACTGCCGTAGCGCAGGTCGAGGGTGGCGGTGCTGAGCTCCTTGGCGGAGCCGAGGTCGTAGACGATGCCGACGCCCGGCTTGTACGGCGCGATGACGGGGCCCTGGGCGAACGACATGGTCTTCCAGTACGTCGAGGGATCGCCGTCGTACGTCTTGGGGACGTCACGGGGATGCTGGAGGCTGCCCTCGGCGGCGAACTCCCTGCCGTCCTGGATCTTTATGGGCTGGGGCTTCGGCTTCGCGGCCCCCTTGTCGCCGTCGTCCGTCCCCTGGCTCTTGTGGGTGTCGTCCGACTTGCCACTTCGGTCCATCAGCGCGTCCGCCAACTGCCAGCTGCCGAGGCCGAGGGCCGCGATGAGAAGCGCCGACACGGCCCACTTGAGGGCCTTGCCGGTGCGGCTCTGCAGCGGGGGCGGCGGGGGTGCGATCGGCTGACTGGCGCCGGGATGCGAGGCGGGACGGCCGTACGTGCCCTGTTGGTAGGTGGTGCGCTGGTACTCCGGCGGTGCCGTGAAAGCCGGCTCCGGCGGGCGGATGCGCGGCATCTCGCCGATCGCCTTCACCAGCTCCTCCGGCGTGGTGCACGGAGCCTCGTGCCGGGAGGCGGTGGCACCGTCGTTGGCGAGGGCGCGCATGGCCAGTTCGGACAGGCCGCGGTGGATACCGGCCCGCACCTGGTCCGGTGCGATGAGGCCGACGTCCTTGGGCAGGCCGGACAGGCCGTACGCGTCGCTCTCGTACGGCCAGCGCTGGGTGAGTGCCGCGTACAGCAGGGCGCCGATCGCCTCGGTATCCGTGCGCTGCGGGGTGTCGGAGCTGATGCCGCGCAGCGCGGCGTTCACGGCCAGGCCGCGGATGCGCCACTGACCGCTCGAGGTGCGCAGGACGGCGTTGGGGTTCAGCCGCAGATGGGCGAGGCCCTCGCGGTGGGCGGCGGCCATGGCGGAGGCGATCTGACTGACCATCTGGTAGGCGTCGTGCGGCTCCAGAGGTCCGGCCGCGAGCAGCGTGGTCAGCTCCGTGGCATCGGGCAGCCACTCGTGCACGACGTAGACGAGGTCGTTCTCCTCGACGGCGTCGAGGACCTGCACGAAACGCGGGTCGCCGAGCAGCGCGGAGGAACGGGCGGCGGCCAGGACCGACCGGGCCCGGGCATGGTCCGCCGGCAGCACGTGGACGCCGACGGCACGACGGAGTTTCTCGTCGACCGCACGCCAACTGCTGAATCCGTCCAGACGGGTGACGCACTCCTCCAGCCGGTACCGTCTGGCGAGCTTGTGACCGCTGTGCAGTTCGGGAGACGAGGCCTTCTTCGCGGAACCCTCGGTCCCGCCGCCCCCCTGCGCCTCGTCGCTGTCCGTGTCCCGCTCCGGGTTCTTGGCCACCCCGTCGGCCGTGGACTGCTCCGCCTTGGCGGTCAGCGGCTGCTCGCCGCTGTTGTCTGCCACGTCGACGGCAGCTGTGCTCCGTTCTGCCACCGTCGTCCCTGCCTCCCCATCCGTTGCACGCTGTCGACGCCGAAACCAATTGTGCCCACAGTCTGCCGCTATGCACGACACACAGCTGCCGACGATGGTTGTGCGCCTACCCCCGCCTCAGCGACCCAGACGCCCGCGCACCATACCCACGAGCGAGTTGAGTTCCTCGATGCGCATCCGTCGGGCGGCGACGAAGAAGATACCGAGCAGGACGGCACCGCCGGCGATCAGTGCGGCGAAGGAGCCGATGACGCCCTGGCCGAGCGTGTGCCCGATGCCGTAGCAGGCCGCGCCGCTGAGCAGGGCGGCGGGCACCGACGCGATGCACAGGCGCGCGTACGTGCGCAGCACCCTGGAACCGTCCAGGTCACCGTTCAGCCTCTTGCGCAGCCGCCGCCAGGCGACCCCCACGCCGATCGCGTAGGCGAGGCCGTACGCGGCGGCCATACCGGCGACCGCCCAGCGGGCCGGCAGCAGGAAGTAGCAGAGCGCCGAGGCGCCCGCGTTGACCGCGGCGACGATGACGGTGTTGTAGAAGGGCGTGCGAGTGTCTTCGTAGGCGTAGAAGGCGCGCAGGACGACGTACTGCACCGAGTACGGGATCAGGCCGAGGCCGAAGGCCATCAGCATGTAGCCCATGTTGGTCGCTTCGTCGGTGCCCGAGGAGCCGAAGATCAGCGTGCACATCGGGATGCCGAGCGCGAGGAAGCCGAAGGCGATCGGGACGATGGCGACGGCGGTGGTCCGCAGGCCCTGGGAGATGTCGTCACGGACCGCGCCTCCGTCGCCCTCGGCGGCCGAGCGCGAGATACGCGGCAGCAGGGCGGCCATCAGGGAGACCGTGATGATCGCCTGCGGCAGGCCCCAGATCAGCTGGGCGTTTGCGTAGGCCGCGAAGCCGGTGCCGGCGACGCCGGCATCCTTTCCGGCCGCCGTGGACAGCTGGGTGACGATCATGGCGCCGGCCTGGTTGGCGAGGACGAACAGGACCGTCCACTTGGCGAGCATCGCCGCCTTGCCCAGGCCGTGGCCCCTCCAGTCGAACCGCAGCCGGATGCGGAAGCCCGTCTCGCGCAGGTACGGGATCATCGCCAGCGCCTGGACGACCAGACCGAGCAGCACGCCGACGCCGAGCAGGCGCTGGCCCTCCGGCGGGATGTTCGTGACCGCCATGTGGGAGTTGGCCGAGGTGCCGTAGACCCAGATGAACATGCCGAGCGTCACGATGATGACGATGTTGTTCAGGACCGGCGTCCACATCATCGCGCCGAACTTCCCGCGCGCGTTGAGGATCTGACCCATCACCACATGGACGCCCATGAAGAAGATCGAGGGCAGGAAGTAGCGGGTGAAGGTGACCGCGACGTCGTTGGCCGCCGGGTTGGTCGCCACCGGGTTGGACAGCATCCGCACCAGCAGCGGCGCCGCGAACATGGCGAGACCGGTGAGCGCGGCCAGGGCCACCATCACCAGAGTGAGCAGCCGGTTGGCGAAGGCCTCGCCGCCGTCGTCGTCCTCCTTCATCGCCCGCACCAGCTGGGGCACGAAGACGGAGTTGAGGCCGCCACCGACGGTGAGGATGTAGATCATGGTCGGCAGCTGGTAGGCGACCTGGAAGGAGTCGCCGAGGAAGCCCAGGCCGAGCGCCGAGACGATCAGTGCGGAGCGGACGAAACCGGTGAGGCGGGAGACCATGGTGCCCGCCGCCATCACGGCACTGGACTTCAGCAGGCCTGCGGCCTTGCCGCCCTTCTTCGCCGGTGCGGCGGCTGCCTCGGTCTCCGCGGTGCCGGACGGGCCGGCGGGATCGGGCGCCGCCGCCGGTGCGGGCACCGGGGGCGGCACGGGGTTCCCGGAGGCGGCCGGGTAGGAGGCCGCGGCGTACGGGGCGGTCTGCTGCGGACCCTGCCCCTGCACCGGCGCGTACTGGCCGCCCGCGGGGCCGTATCCGATGCCGGGGACGGCGGACGGTGCGCCCGGGGAGTTCATCGGCGTGTGGCCGCCGCTCTGCTGCTGGTCCTTGAAGAGGTGCGCGAAGGCGTCCGGCTCGTGGTACTCCTCGCCGGAGTTCGTGACCAGGTCGTCCACCCCCACGAAACGGGTCGTGCGGGGGTCGTCCCCGTACGGCATGTACGGGGCGGTGCCGTCCGGCTCGGGCGCCGGGGTCTGCGCCCACACGCGCGGGTCGGGGGCGTACGGCGACTGGGCGGGCTGGCCGTACAGCGGCTGCTGCTGCTCGTAGCTACCCGGAGGCGGCGGGGGGTGCGCGGCACGGTCGTAGAGCGCCTCGGCGACCGGGTCCTGAGCGGTCAGGTCCTGAGCCCGGTAGGGGTCCTGGTCGTAGGCGTCCTGGAGGTACATGTCCGCAGCGTGCTGCGGCGGCACCTGGCCGGGCTCGGGCGGCGGCTCGGGGTAGCCCGAGCCGGCCGCGCCCTGGCCGCGGTCACCGTCGTACGGCGCGTTCATGCTTACCCCACCTCATCGTCCCGGGCCCACCGGCCACGACATCGCTCAACGGTCCACTCTCTCACCCGTGCCGGACGGGTCGGCGTTTTCCGGTGCGGTGTCCGGTGCAGGGTCACTCGGCTGCTCCGGGTCGCCTGCCCCGGAGGCGGGACCGGATTCCTCCGGTTCCTCCGGGAGACGGTCCGCGGGCGCGTCGGGGTTCCCGGGCTCGTCGGTGTCCTCCCCCGCGCCGCCGGGACCGTCCTCGTCGGCCTGACGCGCGGCCGCGCGCTTGCGCTGGGTGTACATCCGGAAGCCCGCGAGGACCAGGAGGAGCACACCGCCGCCGATGACCAGCATCACGGTGGGCGTGACCTCGGTGACCTTCACATCGAAGCTGACGGGGTCGCCGTACTCCTGACCGTCCTCGGTGTACAGCTGGGCGATCAGCCCGACCCGGCCGTTGGCATTGGCCGAGGTGGTGAACTTCACGGACTGGCTGTGGCCGCCCGAGACCTCGACGCGCTGCTCGGAGTAGGCCTTGCCGCCGATCTTCAGCCGGGTGGGCATGGTCGAGGTGAGGCGCAGGACCAGGTGGCCGACGGGCTGGACGAGGTTGTTCTGGACGGTCACCGGGATCGTGGCGCTGCGGCCGGAGAGCTTGGTCTCCGACTTGTCGATCAGCTTGACCTCGTCGGTCAGCTCGTCGAGCCACGCCTCCACGCCACCCCGGAAGCCGTCCGCGGCACCGCTCCGGCCGCGCCACGACGTCGACATCTCACGGTTTATGGCCCGCCCGAACGGCGTGACGACCCGGGACTGGTCGGCGAGGATCACCTGGAAGTTGTCGAGCTTCTCCTGGGTGCGGGCGATCTGCCCGAAGGCAGCGCCCGGCATCTCCTGCCTGCGCAGCGAGGAGGGGTAGGAGGACGTCGACGGAATGCGGGTGGTGGCGTTCGGGTCGGGCTTGTCCTTGGCCGCCGCGGCGAGGTCCTGGGACTGGTCCCAGGTGCCGCCCTGGAGCGCCTTCAGGGCCGTCGCCATCGCCTGCGCCTGGCTCGCGCTGGGCATGCGCTGCGGGGCGACGACGATGCTGCGCTGCTTGTCCGTCTGCGCGTTCACCTCGAGGCTCTGGGCCAGGAACTGCTGCACGGCGCGGGTGGCGGAGTCCGCCTTGCTCAGATCGTCCTCGAAGGCCGTGGACAGCCGCGCGTCGGCGACCACCGCCGTGGTGCCACCGCCGACCGGGCGGGCGGCGGAGGGCGTGTACGGCAGCCCGGCGGTCTCCTGGAGGCTGTCGCTGCGGGCGATCACCCGGTCGGCTCCGGCGGAGGTCGCGACCTTCATGATCGACGGGTCCACGGCGCCGTTCACGGGCCAGGCGAAGTCGGTGCTGGGCGTGACCTGGAGCACGGTCTTGACGGTCGTGGCGGCGACGTCGGTGGCGTCCTTGAGATGGCTGAGCGAGCCGGCGACGCTGGTGCCGTTGTGTGCGAGCGAGGCCAGGTCGGGGTCGGCGAAGGGCAGGGCAACGACCTCCTTGCCCGCCACCGCCTTCTGCAGGCTCGCCAGCCACTGCTTGGCGACCGCCTGGTGATCCCGGGGGCCCGGCGTGGTGGTGCCGTTGTCGCCCGGCAGCCGGTAGTTCCCGGTCGCCATCGCGTCCACGGAGGCCAGCAGGTCCGGATCGATCACCCAGGTGACGTCCAGGTCCTTGCCGAGGCTCACCATCTGGGCCAGCCGGCCGCCCGGCGCGAGCTCCTTGGCCAGGTCGTCGTCGAGGAACACCGGTGTCTGGTGCTCACCGGCGCCGGTCTTGGCGGTCATGTGGACCGTGGAGATCAGCGGCCACAGGAAGGTCGTCTTGGTCTTGGTGTCGGCATCGGACGGCTGCCACGGCAGGAACGTCCGCTGGATGCCGAGCATCTGGTCCCAGGGCTGGGAGGCCGTCTGGCCGGAGGCGGAGACCCCGAAGGCGTAGACGCCGTCCCCGCCGAGGTCCAGCTTGTCCACCGGGACGGAGATGCTGAAGTGCTGCGCCACGCCGGGGGACAGCTTGGCGAACTTCTCCACGTACTTGCCGCCGACCTCGGAGCCCGTGCCGCCCTGCGGATCGTCGGAGTGCTGTGCGATGGCATCGATGGCCGAGCGGGTGTTCAGCATCGGCCCGACCCGCAGATCCACGTGGGCGCCGGTGACGGTCTGCTTGCCGTTGTTGGTCACCGTGCCCGACACGGTCAGGGTGTCGCCGTCCGTCGGGGCACTGGGGGTCAGCGAGTCCAGCGCCACGGCCACCGAGTCCGAGGAGGCAGCCTGGGCGGGGCTCGCGCCGGGCAGCTGCAGCAGACCCGCCAGCAGGGGCGCCGCGGCGAGCACCGCTCCGGTGCGCCGCAGCCACCGGCGGGCAGGTGAGGCACTGGTCCCCTGGAAGTCAGCCGCCTCGGCCACGCGCTCGCCCGTCCCTCGTCGTCTCAGTGGTCGTCGGAATGTGCGTCCACGCATGGTAACGATGCGCGCGGAGAGGAAGTGCCGCGGTCTCCATCACAAGATCGAAGAGCGGCGGCGGCCCGTCCTCTATATCCAGTATCGAGGGGAGAGCAGCCGTACGCCGCAAGAGCAGCGGTTGCGCGGGTATGCCGGAAGCTGTCCCCGGCCCCGCCGAAGGCGGCGTCCCCGGCTCGGCCTGGACCTCAATCGGCGCGCCCCTCGGCCGCCGGGGCACGTACCCTCTTCTGTTGTGCCGAACCCGAACGAAGACACTCCCTCTGCCCTGAGCCAGGCGCAGCAGCGCGCGGTCACCGAGCTGCTGCGGGTGGCCCCGGTCGCCGACGACCTCGCCCGCCGATTCCAGGAGGCCGGGTTCTCACTCGCCCTGGTCGGCGGATCGGTCCGCGACGCGCTGCTCGGCCGGCTCGGCAACGACCTGGACTTCACCACGGACGCCCGCCCCGAGGACGTACTGAAGATCGTCCGGCCCTGGGCGGATGCCGTCTGGGAGGTGGGGATCGCCTTCGGCACCGTCGGCGCGCACAAGGACGGCTACCAGATCGAGATCACCACCTACCGGTCGGAGGCGTACGACCGCACCTCGCGCAAGCCCGAGGTGTCGTACGGCGACTCGATCGAGGAGGACCTGGTCCGCCGCGACTTCACGGTGAACGCGATGGCCGTGGCCCTGCCGCAGAAGGAGTTCATCGACCCGCACGGCGGCCTGGAGGACCTCGCGGCACGCGTGCTGCGTACGCCGGGCACGCCCGAGGAGTCGTTCTCGGACGACCCGCTGCGGATGATGCGGGCCGCCCGCTTCGCCGCTCAGCTCGACTTCGAGGTGGCCCCCGAGGTCGTCGCCGCCATGACGGACATGGCCGGGCGGATCGAGATCGTCTCCGCCGAGCGAGTCAGGGACGAACTGAACAAGCTGGTCCTCTCCACACACCCGCGCAAGGGCCTCACCCTCCTCGCGGAGACCGGCCTCGCCGCCCATGTGCTGCCCGAGCTGCCGGCGCTGCGGCTGGAGAGTGACGAACACCACCGCCACAAGGACGTCTACGAGCACACGCTGATCGTCCTCGAGCAGGCGATCGCGCTGGAGCAGAACGGCCCCGACCTCACCCTGCGCCTGGCTGCGCTGCTGCATGACATCGGCAAGCCGCGCACGCGCCGCTTCGAGAAGGACGGCCGGGTCTCGTTCCACCACCACGAGGTCGTCGGCGCCAAGATGACGAAGAAGCGCATGACGGCCTTGAAGTACTCCAACGAGCTGGTGAAGGACGTCGCACGGCTGGTCGAACTTCACCTGCGCTTCCACGGCTACGGCACCGGTGAGTGGACCGACTCGGCGGTCCGCCGTTACGTCCGTGACGCCGGGCCCCTGCTGGACCGTCTGCACAAGCTGACCCGCTCCGACTGCACCACCCGCAACAAGCGGAAGGCGGCCGCGCTGTCCCGGGCCTACGACGGTCTGGAGGAGCGCATCGCCCAGCTGCAGGAGCAGGAGGAGCTGGACTCGATCCGCCCGGACCTCGACGGCAACCAGATCATGGAGATCCTGGGCGTCGGCCCTGGCCCGGTGATCGGCAAGGCGTACAAGCACATGCTGGAGCTGCGGCTGGAACACGGGCCGATGGAGCACGACGCCGCGGTGGCCGCGCTCAAGGAGTGGTGGACCGAACAGGACTGATCCTGGCGGCAGGGTCGTGTTTCACGTGAAACATGACCCTCCGGACACCACGAAGGGCGATGTTTCACGTGAAACATCGCCCTTTTCGTGTCCTCACTGTCGTTCGATGCGCACCATGGCCACGGCGACCGCGGCGTAGATCAAGGCGACGAGAACGACGAGCACCACTGAGCGGCCGTCCGGCGGGAGCATCAGCGCGGCCACCGCGGCAGCGCTCACGAAGGCGACATTGAAGAGGACGTCGTACAGGGAGAAGATCCGGCCGCGAAAGCCGTCGTCGACGGACGCCTGCACGACCGTGTCGGTGGAGATCTTGGCGCCCTGGGTGATCAGGCCCAGCAGGAAGGCCGCGGTCAGCAGCGGGACGGTGGCGAACGGCAGACCGAGAGCGGGCTCCAGCAGAGCGGCGGCCCCGGCGCACACCGCGATCCAGCGGCCGGGACCGAGCCGGCCGGCCGCCCAGGGGGTCACCACGGCCGCTGCGAAGAAGCCCGCCCCGGACACGGCCAGCGCCAGACCCAGCAGCCGCAGTCCGTCGTCCGGGCTGGTCGACAGCGCGTACCGGCACAGCATGAGCAGCATGACGAGAAGCGCCCCGTAGCAGAAGCGCATCAGCGTCATGGAGGCCAGGGCCCAGGCCGCCTCCCTGCGTGAGGGAGCGGCGAGATGCCGGACCGCTGCGACGAGGTCGCGAGCGGTGGCGGAGAGCGCCCTCCGCAGATGCGGCTGGGCCGGACGCCGGTCGGGGCCGAGGAGTGCGGGAGCCAGGCTCAGGGATGTGAGGCCCGCACACAGGTAGAGGAAGGCGCCCAGCAGCACCACCGCGGCATCGGAACCCGACGCCACAAGCCGGACGGCGAAGGCCAGGCCGCCGCCGGCGGTGGCGGCGAGCGTCCCCGCCGTCGGTGAGAGCGAGTTGGCCAGCACCAGGCGCTCGGTGTCGACGACCCGGGGCAGGGCGGCGGAGAGCCCGGCGAGGATGAAGCGGTTGACGGCCGTGACGCACAGCGCGGAGACGTAGAACAGCCAGTCCGGTACCTGGCTGACCATGAGCACGGCGGTGGCCGCCGCCAGCAGGGCGCGCAGCAGATTGCCGTAGACGAAGACCTGCCGACGCCGCCAGCGGTCCAGCAGCACGCCCGCGAAGGGACCCGCCAGTGAGTAGGGAAGCAGCAGGACGGCCATCGCCGAGGCGATCGCGGCGGCCGAGGTCTGCTTCTCCGGGGAGAAGACGACGTACGCGGCGAGCGCGACCTGGTAGACCCCGTCGGCACCCTGGGACAGCAGGCGGATGTACAGCAGGCGTCGGAAATACCGCAGACGTAGCAGGACGCGCAGGTCACGGACGACGGGCATGAGGCACAGCCTCACACATGCGGAAGGTCCCCGGGTCATGGAACCCGGGGACCTTCACAGCCCTGGCAGGAGCGTTCTGGTGCGAGCGGTGGCCGCTCGGACCACCGGGTGAGGGCGAGTTAGCGCTCGACCTCGCCGCGGATGAACTTCTCGACGTTCTCGCGGGCCTCGTCGTCGAAGTACTGGACCGGCGGGGACTTCATGAAGTACGAGGACGCCGACAGGATCGGGCCACCGATGCCGCGGTCCTTGGCGATCTTCGCGGCGCGCAGGGCGTCGATGATGACACCCGCGGAGTTCGGGGAGTCCCAGACCTCGAGCTTGTACTCGAGGTTCAGCGGAACGTCACCGAAGGCACGGCCCTCGAGGCGGACGTAGGCCCACTTGCGGTCGTCCAGCCAGGCCACGTAGTCGGACGGGCCGATGTGGACGTTCTTCTCGCCGAGGTCCCGGTCGGGGATCTGGGAGGTGACGGCCTGCGTCTTGGAGATCTTCTTGGACTCCAGGCGCTCGCGCTCGAGCATGTTCTTGAAGTCCATGTTGCCGCCGACGTTCAGCTGCATCGTGCGGTCCAGGATGACACCCCGGTCCTCGAACAGCTTCGCCATCACGCGGTGCGTGATGGTGGCGCCGACCTGGGACTTGATGTCGTCACCGACGATCGGGACGCCCGCCTCGGTGAACTTGTCCGCCCACTCCTTGGTGCCGGCGATGAAGACCGGGAGGGCGTTGACGAACGCGACCTTGGCGTCGATGGCGCACTGGGCGTAGAACTTCGCCGCGTCCTCGGAGCCCACGGGCAGGTAGCAGACCAGGACGTCGACCTGCTTGTCCTTCAGGATCTGCACGACGTCGACCGGCTCGGCGTCGGACTCCTCGATGGTCTGGCGGTAGTACTTGCCGAGACCGTCGAGAGTGTGGCCGCGCTGCACGGTGACACCGGTGGAGGGCACGTCGCAGATCTTGATGGTGTTGTTCTCGGAGGCACCGATCGCGTCCGCGAGGTCGAGGCCGACCTTCTTGGCGTCCACGTCGAACGCGGCGACGAACTCGACGTCACGCACGTGGTAGTCACCGAACTGCACGTGCATCAGGCCGGGGACCTTCGACGCCGGGTCGGCGTCCTTGTAGTACTCGACTCCCTGCACCAGCGACGCGGCGCAGTTGCCCACGCCGACGATGGCTACGCGAACCGAACCCATTCCGGTTGCTCCCTGTGTGTACGAGTGAGGCCCTGAGTGGGACTCACGTGGCGGTGTCGCCGGGCGTATCCGTCCGGGGGGTTTCCCCGGGACGGGGCAGGCCGCCCGTCGATCCATTGGTGTTGTCCTGCTGAGCGGACCCCCCGGACGCGGAACCCCTCAGGTCCCGCCCGGCCCGCTCGCTCTCGATGAGCTCGTTCAGCCAGCGCACTTCGCGCTCCACGGACTCCATCCCGTGGCGCTGGAGCTCGAGTGTGTAGTCGTCGAGGCGCTCGCGCGTACGCGTCAGTGAGGCGCGCATCTTCTCCAGGCGCTCCTCGAGGCGGCTGCGCCGGCCTTCCAGCACGCGCATGCGCACATCGCGCGACGTCTGCCCGAAGAAGGCGAACCGTGCGGCGAAGTGTTCGTCCTCGTACGCGTCGGGGCCGGTCTGTGAGAGCAGCTCCTCGAAGTGCTCCTTGCCCTCCGCCGTCAACCGGTAGACGATCTTGGCGCGGCGGCCGGCGAGGGGAGCGGCGAGCGCGTCCTCATGGGTGCTTCCGGGTTCCTCGATCAACCAGCCGTTGGTGACCAGCGTCTTGAGGCAGGGATACAGCGTCCCGTAGCTGAACGCACGGAACACACCCAGAGACGTGTTGAGTCGTTTGCGCAGCTCGTACCCGTGCATCGGGGACTCACGCAGCAGGCCGAGCACGGCGAACTCAAGGATGCCGGAACGCCGGCTCATGGTCGCCTCCTCTCGGCCCGCGGGTCGGTCCCGCAGGTCTCGCAGTGCTCCTCAGCGTCTTTATCTCGCGCTGATGTATCGACTCGATACATCACGACGATAGAACGGCCGTCCGCGAGCGACAAGGGGGACGGCGGTGAACGGGATCACATCACCGATTCATACGATGCAAGTTGCCTGTTTTGGGGTGAACTTTAGGGATCGGGTGGTTTTGGCGGTGCGTAGTCTGTGCGGCATGCACAGCACCGGGAACCAAGTGGCGCCCGGGGAGCGTCGTCGTCCCCGGTGCAGTACGGGTGAATGCAGGACCGACCACATCCGTATTCCGGGGGGACCGGAAATCAGCCGCCGTTCCAGGCGCGCAAGGGTGCGCCTGCCCGAGGAGTAATCGTTCGATGAGCGAGCACCGTCGCAAACCGCCGCAGCCGCAGGGAGGCGGACGTGCCGCGGCCCGACGCGGCCAGCCCGGTTCGTCCCCCGGCCGCCGTGCGGCACCGCGAGGCGCCACCGGGTCTCCTGCCGACTCCTATGGGTCCAGTTCCTATGGGACGGGCTCTGCCGGCTCGGGAGGTGAAGAGCGTGCCTACGGCAGCCGAGCCGAGGCCCGCCGGGCAGCGCAGAGAGGCAGCCGCCGCAAGGCGGCCGACAACACAGGTCCGGGCGGCCGACGCGGTGGCCCGGGCGGACCGGCCGGTCCCGGACGCGGCAGGGGCCGCGCCACGGCGGCGCCCGGCAAGAAGCGGATCATCGACTACCCCCGGTCCGAGAAATACGGGTGGCGGCGCTGGGTCCCCTCCTGGAAGCTCGTGTCCGGCATGTTCATCGGCTTCATCGGAAGCCTGGTGGCCGTGGCGGGCATCGGGTACGCGATGGTGAGCGTGCCCGACGTGGCGAAGACCGCCCAGGCGCAGAACAACGTCTACTACTGGTCCGACGGTTCGGTGATGGTCGCCACCGGCGGTGAGGTCAACCGCCAGATCATCAATTACGCCGACATCCCCAAGGAGATGCGCTACGCCGTCATCTCCCAGGAGAACAAGACCTTCGAGACCGACAGCGGCGTGGACCCGAACGGCATCGCGCGCGCCGTCTTCAACATGGCCCGTGGCGGTCAGACCCAGGGTGGTTCGACGATCACCCAGCAGTACGTCAAGAACGCCATGCTGGACGACCAGTCGCAGACGATCTCCCGCAAGTTCAAGGAGATCTTCGTCGCGATCAAGGTGGGCGCCACGCAGAAGAAGGAAACGATCATGGCCGGGTACCTCAACTCGGCCTACTTCGGCCGTGGGGCCTACGGTCTTCAGGCGGCCTCCCGCGCCTACTTCAACAAGGACGCCAAGGACCTGGACCCGGGCCAGTGCGCCTTCCTGGCGGCAATGCTGAAGGGCGCCACGTACTACGACCCGGCGGGCGCGACCTCGCTCGACCCCGCCGCCACGCCCGACAACAACAAGAAGCGTGCCCTGGCGCAGATGCAGGACACTCTCGACAAGATGGTCAAGTACGGCCATCTCGACCCTGCCGAGCGGGCCCGCTACAAGACGCTTCCGAACGTGCAGAACCCGAGGTCCAACAGCCGGCTCAGCGGCCAGATCGGTTACCTGGTCGACCTCGCGAAGTCCTACCTGGTCAACAACAGCGACAAGACCCACGTCACCGCGGACAAGCTGCAGCAGGGCGGGTACCGGATTCACACGACCTTCGACAAGAAGAAGGTCAAGGCGCTCGAGGCCGCGGTCACGAACGTCCAGAAGGCGAACATCAAGCCCAAGCAGCGTCCGAAGACCGACACCCACGTCCAGTTCGGTGGCGCCTCGGTGGACCCGGCGACCGGAGCCATCAAGGCCATCTACGGCGGTGAGGACGCGACCAAGCACTTCACCGACAACGCCGACGCCACCGGTGCCCAGGTGGGTTCGACGTTCAAGCCGTTCGTCCTGGCGGCGGCCATGAAGTGGGGCGTGCGCAACCCGGACCTGGGGCCGGAGCAGGCCCAGGACGAGCGCACGCCGGTCTCCCCCAAGAGCTTCTACAGCGGACAGAACAAGCTGAAGATCAAGAACTACGACCGCTCCGTCTGGACGGACAAGGACGGCAAGGAGTGGCTCCAGACCAACGACGGAAACGAGTCGGTCAACCCGCCGACCTACAAGATCGACCTGCGTGAGGCCATGCAGTACTCGGTCAACTCCGCGTACGTCCAGCTGGGCATGGACGTCGGCCTGGACAAGGTCAAGGAGACGGCGCTGGACGCGGGCCTCCTCAAGAGCAGCCTCGCCAGCGCCAACTACCCGTCGTTCTCGATCGGCACCTCCGACCCGAGCGCGATCCGCATGGCCGGTTCCTACGCCACCTTCGCCGCCAGCGGCAAGCAGAACGACCCGTACTCGGTCGAGAAGGTCGAGAGCAAGGACGGGGAGGTCTTCAAGCACGAGGCGCAGCCCAAGGACGCCTTCGAGGCGAAGGTGGCGGACAACGTCACCGACGTCCTGAGGACGGTGGTCGAGAAGGGTACGGGTACCAACGCCCAGCTCCCCGGTCGCGAGGTGGCCGGTAAGACCGGTACCACGGACGGCAACAAGTCCGCCTGGTTCGTCGGCTACACGCCCCAGCTGTCCACCGCGATCAGCATGTTCCGCCTCGACGACGATGCGAGCAACAAGAAGCGGACGTTCCTGGAGATGTACGGAACGGGCGGCCAGGAGAAGATCCACGGTGCCTCGTTCCCGGCGGAGATCTGGCACGACTACATGGCCGCAGCGCTGAAGGGCGCTCCGGTGATGACGTTCCCGACGCCGGAGCCCATTGGTGAGGTGCTCAACGCCCCGACTCCGACGCCGACTCCCTCGGTCACCCAGAGCCAGACGCAGAGTCCGTCCCCGACCCCGTCACCCAGCCAGACGTCCCCGTCGCCCACGCCGACGCCGAGCCAGACCTGCAACAACTGGGGCTGGAAGTGCGACACCACCGGCGGCACGAACACGGGTGGCGCCGACGGAGGCACCACCCCGACACCCACTGTCACGGATACGACCGGGACCGGAGGGACCACCCGGGGCAACGGCAACGGAGGAGGAGGCTTCTTCGGTGGTCAGACGGGCTAGACGGAACGCCTGACCGGTTGGCGACCATATCGCCCGCCAAGGGTGTTTCACGTGAAACATGGGCCGCCGCACCCTCGAGGTGCGGCGGCCCTCGGCGTTTTCCTAGACAGGTACGGCAGGATGTGGCCCATGCCCAGTGCAGAGATGACGCCCGCGAGCAGGCACGAGCCCGAGCCCGTGCGGCCCGCCGCGGCAGAACCGGTGCGGCCGACTCGCGAGGACGAGATCGCCGCGGCCGGCAGTGAGCTGATCGGCGGCCCCCTCGGGCGGCGCGCCCTGCTCGGAATGTCCTGGTGGACCCCCGTACGGGTGGTCGCGCTCGTGGCGATCGGCATGTTCGCCCTCGGGATGGTCCAGAAGGCGCCCTGCTACCACAGCGCCTGGTTCTTCGGTGCGAGCAGCCAGTACACGAAGGCCTGCTATTCGGACATTCCGCACCTCTATCAAGGGCGCGGGTTCGCCGACCATCTCGTGCCGTACTTCGACAAGCTCCCGGACGACCTGTCCGGCGGCATGGGCTACCTCGAATACCCGGTTCTGACCGGCGTCTTCATGGAGGTGGCCTCCTGGCTGACCCCGCACAGCGGCACCATGCAGCACCAGGAGCAGTGGTACTGGTTCGTCAACGCCGCCATGCTCATGGTGTGCGCGACCGTCATCGCCGTCTGCGTGGCCCGGACACAGCGCCGGCGGCCCTGGGACGGCCTGCTGGTGGCGCTGGCGCCCGCCTTCGCGCTCACCGCGACCATCAACTGGGACCTCTTCGCGGTGGCCCTCACCGCCGCCGCGATGCTGATGTGGTCGCGTGGCCGGGCCCTCGCCTTCGGCGTCCTGCTGGGGCTGGCCACGGCCGCCAAGCTCTATCCCGTCTTCCTGCTCGGGCCGCTTCTCCTGCTGTGCTGGCGGGCCGGCAAATGGCGGGAGTTCTTCCAGGCCGTCGGTGGCGCGGTGGGCGCGTGGCTCGTGGTGAACCTGCCGGTGATGATCGCCCACGACGCGACCGGCTTCCACATCCGAGAGGGCTGGGCGAAGTTCTACACGTTCAGCCAGGAGCGCGGCGTCGACTTCGGATCCTTCTGGCTGATCTGGGCGCAGAACTCCAGCAACCCGCCCACCACCGGCTTCGTGAACGCCGCCGCCTCGGTTCTGGTGCTGCTGAGCTTCGTCGCCATCGCCGCGCTCAC
Organism: Streptomyces sp. NPDC051133; assembly: GCF_040682635.1. Lineage (NCBI taxonomy): Bacteria > Bacillati > Actinomycetota > Actinomycetes > Kitasatosporales > Streptomycetaceae > Streptomyces > Streptomyces sp. NPDC051133. The sequence continues at coordinate 103,046 of NZ_JBFBBK010000005.1, read as the reverse complement.
GTTCACCGCACCGCGCCGGCCGCGCTTCGCCCAGCTGGCCTTCCTGATGGTCGCGGCCTTCATCCTCACCAACAAGGTCTACTCACCGCAGTACGTCCTGTGGCTGGTGCCGCTGGCGGTGCTCGCCCGGCCCAAGTGGCGGGACTTCCTGATCTGGCAGGCGTGCGAGGTGGCGTACTTCCTGGGGATCTGGATGTACCTCGCCTACACGACCAGCGGAGACGCCCACAAGGGCCTGCCGACGCACGGCTACCACTGGACGGTCGTGCTGCATCTGCTGGGCACGCTCTACCTGTGCGCAGTCGTCGTACGGGACATCCTCATGCCGGACCGCGACGTGGTGCGGCGCTCCGGTGACGACGATCCGTCGGGCGGGGTGCTGAACGGGGCGGAGGACGTCTTCGTACTGGGTGCGGCGGCCCATCCGCCGCGGCATGCCTCCCACTTCGAAGGCCCTCAGGTGGACTGGGGCCGACCCGAGCTGATGTCCCACGAGGAGCGTTCGCTCTGAGCGAATGACCCCGGCAGGGGCATGAGGAAAGGCCGTACACGCGCGATGCGTGTACGGCCTTTCCGCTGTTCCGAGGGACTGTTCCCGTGTGAACCCTGCCTACCGGTCCATGATCCGGTCGAACTGGGTGGTGGTGTGCCGCAGATGGGCCACCAGCTCGTCACCGACCTTCGGCTCCGGTGCGTCCGAGGGGACGAACAGGATCGACACCTGCATGTGCGGGGGCTCGGCGAACCAGCGCTGCTTGCCGCCCCAGACGAACGGAGAAAGGTTCCGGTTGACCGTGGCGAGGCCGGCCCGGGCTACGCCCTTGGCGCGCGGCATGACGCCGTGCAGGGCCTTCGGGGCCTCCAGGCCCACGCCGTGCGACGTGCCGCCCGCGACGACGACCAGGTAGCCGTCGGAGGCCGCCTTCTGCTGCCGGTAGCCGAACCGGTCGCCCTTCGACACCCGCGTGACGTCCAGGACGGCACCGCGGTACTCGGTGGCATCGTGGTCCCCCAGCCACAGCCGGGTGCCGATGCGGGCACGGAACCGGGTCTGCGGGAACTGCTGCTGGAGGCGGGCGAGTTCGTCGGCCTTGAGGTGGCTGACGAACATCGTGTGCAGCGGGAGCCGGGCCGCCCGCAGCCGGTCCATCCAGCCGATGACCTCCTCGACGGCGTCCGAGCCGTCCGTGCGGTCCAGCGGCAGGTGGATGGCGAAGCCCTCCAGCCGGACGTTCTCTATGGCCTGGTGCAGCTGCGGCAGGTCCTGCTCGCTGATGCCGTGCCGCTTCATCGAGGACATCACCTCGATGACGACGCGGGCGCCGACGAGGCCGTACACGCCGTCGATCGACGACACCGAGCGCACCACCCGGTCGGGCAGCGGTACGGGCTCCTCGCCGCGCCGGTACGGCGTCAGCACCAGCAGGTCACCGCTGAAGTAGTCCTTGGTGCGCGCGGCCTCGTACGTGGTGCCGACGGCGAGCAGGTCGGCACCGAGCCGCGTGGCCTCCTCCGCCAGCCGTTCGTGCCCGAAGCCGTAGCCGTTGCCCTTGCAGACCGGGACGAGGCCCGGGAACTGCTCCTGCACGTGCTTGTGGTGCGCCCGCCAGCGCGCGGTGTCGACGTAGAGCGTGAGCGCCATGGCCGGACCTGGAACCTTTCTGGTGGCTTCGGTGTATCAGCTGCGGTGTATCAGAGGTGTGAAAGCGTCGAAGGCTATCGAATCAGACGCCCGCGGCTCAGCGGCGCGACATGTAGATGTCGAGCGCCTTGTGGAGCAGCTTGTTCAGCGGGAAGTCCCACTCGCCGAGGTACTCGGCGGCCTGCCCGCCGGTGCCGACCTTGAACTGGATCAGGCCGAACAGGTGATCCGTCTCGTCCAGCGAGTCCGAGATGCCGCGCAGGTCGTAGACGGTGGCGCCGAGCGCGTAGGCGTCGCGCAGCATCCGCCACTGCATCGCGTTCGAGGGCCTGACCTCGCGGCCGATGTTGTCGGAGGCGCCGTAGGAGTACCAGACGTGGCCGCCGACGATCAGCATCGTCGCCGCGGACAGGTTCACGCCGTTGTGCCGGGCGAAGTACAGCCGCATGCGGTTGGGGTCCTCGGTGTTGAGGGCCGTCCACATGCGCTGGAAGTACGACAGCGGGCGGGGCCGGAAGTGGTCGCGGACAGCCGTGATCTCGTACAGCCGCTGCCATTCGGCCAGGTCCTGGTAGCCGCCCTGGACGACCTCGACGCCTGCCTTCTCGGCCTTCTTGATGTTGCGGCGCCACAGCTGGTTGAAGTTCTTGTGGACCTCTTCCAGGGAGCGGTTGGCCAGCGGCACCTGGTAGACGTAGCGCGGCTGCACGTCACCGAAGCCGGCGCCGCCGTCCTCGCCCTGCTGCCAGCCCATGCGGCGCAGCTTGTCCGCCACCTCGAAGGCGCGCGGCTCGATGTAGTCGGCCTCCAGGTCGCGCAGGCGCTTGACGTCCTGGTCCTGGATGCCCTTCTTGATGGTCTCGGCGTTCCAGCGCCGGATGATCACCGGCGGGCCCATCTTCACGGAGAAGGCGCCCTGCTGCTTCAGGTGCGCCAGCATCGGCTGGATCCAGTCGTCCAGGTTCGGCGCGTACCAGTTGATGACCGGGCCCTCGGGGAGGTAGGCGAGGTAGCGCTTGATCTTGGGCAGCTGGCGGTAGAGGACCAGGCCCGCACCGACCAGCTGGCCGCTCTTGTCGAACCAGCCGAGGCTCTCCGAGCGCCACTCCGCCTTCACATCGGCCCAGGCCGGGACCTGCATGTGGCTCGCCGACGGCAGGCTCTGGATGTAGGCCAGATGCTGCTCGCGACTGATGGTCCTCAGGGTCAGGCTCATTCGGGGCGCTCCTCGGGCTGGTGTGTCCCCATGGGTTCAGGGGCTCCGGCTCTCGCGCCGAAGCCTACTGCGCCTTGCGAGCGCCCCGACTGGGGCGTACGGGCACCCGGCCCCCGCTCATGGGCCGCCGGGCACTGTATGGGGTCAACAGGGACGATCTGGGGGGCGGGTGGATCAGCCGATGAGTCCGCCGAACAGTCCGCCGTTGGCCATGCCGAGCATGAAGCCGACACCGGAGGCGCCGAGACCCACGATCAGACCGAACCGCTCACGCGTGGTCACCGAGATCCACTGTCCGTACGCCCCGACGACGAGTCCGATCACCCCGGCCCAGGAAGCGAGCAGGTGGAGGCCGGGGAAGAAGCCGGTGATGAATGCCAGTACGCCCAGGACCAGTGTCACGGCCATCAGGGTGTCCTGGAGCGGATGGGGCTTGCCGTCCGTGGCGAAGAGGGATCCGGCGGTGTTGGGTCGCAATGCCTGCTGTGCCATGAGGCACCTCCTGCGGATCGCGGCGCACTGTAGCGCCATACACACCCGATGTGTACAGACTGACGGCCTCCACCGCCGGATTTCAACCGGAAGCAGGTGTGCGGGTAGTCTGTACCGTCTGCACCGGTGTCTGCCCAGACCTGGACGGGTCACACTGCGGGATCTCCCGCGGACCCTCGATTGTCAGTGGCAGCCGATACCGTTGCGTACGCATCACAACCCTCCTGCCACGGAACGACCGTGGCCGCTGAGTCCGAAGGAGGTGGGTTCCACATGCGTCACTACGAGGTGATGGTCATCCTCGACCCCGATCTCGAGGAGCGTGCTGTCTCCCCGCTGATCGAGAACTTCCTGTCCGTCGTCCGTGACGGTGGCGGCAAGGTTGAGAAGGTCGACACCTGGGGCCGTCGTCGTCTCGCCTACGAGATCAAGAAGAAGCCCGAGGGCATCTACTCGGTCATCGACCTGCAGGCCGAGCCTGCGGTCGTCAAGGAGCTCGACCGCCAGATGAACCTGAACGAGTCGGTCCTCCGGACCAAGGTCCTCCGCCCCGAGACCCACTGAGCCTCCCAGCTCAGCTGATCTCGGGATTCGAGTAGCAAGCAAGCAGCCAGAGCAGCAAACCCGCCGAGAGGTTCCCCATGGCAGGCGAGACCGTCATCACGGTCATCGGCAATCTTGTCGATGACCCCGAGCTGCGCTTCACCCCGTCCGGTGCGGCGGTCGCGAAGTTCCGTGTCGCGTCCACTCCCCGCACCTTCGACCGCCAGACGAACGAGTGGAAGGACGGCGAGAGCCTCTTCCTGACCTGCTCGGTCTGGCGTCAGGCGGCGGAGAACGTCGCCGAGTCGCTCCAGCGAGGCATGCGCGTCATCGTGCAGGGCCGGCTGAAGCAGCGGTCCTACGAGGACCGTGAGGGCGTCAAGCGCACGGTCTACGAGCTGGATGTCGAGGAAGTCGGCCCCAGCCTGCGTAACGCCACGGCCAAGGTCACCAAGACCGCCGGTGGCGCTCGCGGTGGCCAGGGTGGTTACGGCGGCGGTGGCGGTGGCGGCCAGCAGGGCGGCGGCTGGGGCGGAGGCCCCGGTGGCGGCCAGCAGGGCGGCGGCGCTCCGGCCGACGACCCGTGGGCGACCGGCGCTCCCGCCGGTGGCAACCAGGGTGGCGGCGGCTGGGGCGGTGGCTCCGGCGGCGGTGGCGGCTACTCGGACGAGCCCCCCTTCTAGGTCCTCGGACCAAGGGTGGGTCGTACCCAAACTTCTTGATCACACAGGAGAAACACCATGGCGAAGCCGCCTGTGCGCAAGCCGAAGAAGAAGGTCTGCGCGTTCTGCAAGGACAAGGTCACGTACGTGGACTACAAGGACACGAACATGCTGCGGAAGTTCATTTCCGACCGCGGCAAGATCCGTGCCCGCCGCGTGACCGGCAACTGCACCCAGCACCAGCGTGACGTCGCCACGGCCGTGAAGAACAGCCGTGAGATGGCGCTGCTGCCCTACACGTCCACCGCGCGCTAAGGGAAGGGTGACCGACTCATGAAGATCATCCTGACCCACGAGGTCTCTGGCCTCGGTGCCGCTGGCGACGTCGTCGACGTCAAGGACGGTTACGCTCGCAACTACCTGATCCCGCGGAAGTTCGCTATCCGCTGGACCAAGGGTGGCGAGAAGGACGTCGAGCAGATCCGTCGTGCTCGCAAGATCCACGAGATCCAGACCATCGAGCAGGCCAACCAGGTGAAGGCCCAGCTCGAGGGCGTGAAGGTCCGTCTGGCCGTCCGCTCCGGCGACGCCGGTCGTCTCTTCGGTTCCGTCACCCCGGCCGACATCGCTTCCGCGATCAAGGCTTCCGGTGGCCCCGAGGTCGACAAGCGCCGCATCGAGCTGACCGCTCCGATCAAGACCCTGGGCGCCCACGAGACGTCCGTGCGTCTGCACCCCGAGGTTGCCGCCAAGGTCAACATCGAGGTCGTCGCGGCGTGACGCTGCGCTCGGCTTGAACAGCTGAGAGAGGGGCCGTCCCTGCTGGGGCGGCCCCTCTTCGTATGCGGTGGAGGCGTTCGCTGCGCGTCGGCGCGGCATGTTTCACGTGAAACCGGGCCCGTGAGACCTCGGCGGCCCTTTCAGCGGGTCGCGCCCGTCACGATCCACCGTCCGGACCGCGCGCGGAGCCACAGGGTCAGCAAGCGGACGGCCATCATCAGCGTCATGGCCGCCCACAGCGCGGTGAGACCGCCACCGAAGGCCGGGACCAGCAGGGCGACAGGTGCGAAGACTCCCAGGGTGAGCAGCATCGCCCAAGCGAGGTAGGGCCCGTCACCGGCGCCCATCAGAACGCCGTCGAGGACGAAGACCACGCCGCAGATCGGCTGGGACAGCGCCACCATCAACAGCGCCGGCAGAGCGGTGTCTTTGACCATGGAGTCGCTGGTGAACAGCGGGAGGAAGAGCGGTCGGGCGGCGACCACGAGCACACCGAGCACGATCCCGGTCGCGATGCCCCACTGCACCATCCGCCGGCAGGCTTCGCGGGCGCCTTCGGCATCGTCCGCCCCGAGGTAGCGGCCGATGATGGCCTGCCCGGCGATCGCTATCGCGTCGAGAGCGAAGGCCAGCAGGCTCCACAGGGACAGGATGATCTGATGGGCGGCGATGTCTGCATCACCGAGACGTGCCGCGACCGCCGTGGCGATCATGAGGATCGACCGCAGCGAGAGCGTGCGGACCAGCAGCGGGACGCCGGCTTGAGCAGAGGCGCGGATCCCGGCGGCGTCCGGCCGCAGGGATGCCCCGTGCCGACGCGCCCCGCGTACGACCGTGGTCAGATAGACGGCGGCCATGCCGCATTGTGCGATGACCGTGCCCCAGGCGGATCCGGCGATGCCGAGCCCGGCGCCGTAGACGAGTGCACCGTTGAGCCCGGCATTGGCGACGAAGCCCGCGACGGCGACGTAGAGCGGGGTCCTGGTGTCCTGCAGTCCGCGCAGCACTCCTGTGGCAGCCAGGACGATGAGCATCGCCGGAATGCCCAGTGCGGAGATCCGCAGATAGGTCGTGGCGTAGGGGGCCGCTGTCGTGGAGGCGCCGAAGAGGTCGACGATGCCGGGGGCCAGGGGCAGGACGACGGCGATGACGGCGATGCCGAGCAGCAGCGCCAGCCAGATGCCGTCCATGCCCTGTCGGATGGCCGCCTGCAGATCACCGGCGCCGACGCGGCGGGCCACCGCGGCGGTGGTGGCGTAGGCGAGGAAGACGAAGACACTCACGGCTGTTGTGAGGAGGGCCGAGGCGACGCCGAGACCGGCGAGCTGAGCCGTGCCGAGATGGCCGACGATCGCACTGTCCGCCATGACGAAGAGAGGCTCGGCGACGAGGGCGCCGAAGGCTGGAACGGCCAGTGCGACGATCTCTCGGTCGTGCCGCCGTCCGGTGGCCTCGGGTATCGCGGGAGCCTGTGTCATGAGCACCAATCTAATCGTCCACAGGTAAGAGATGCAACTAGCTTTCGACCCTTACCTGTGGATAAGGGTCGTCTCCTTTCGTGCACCGTTCGAAGCGATCTTGGCCCGACTGGGAAAGTTTTTCTTCTGCACAGCCGGTGGATCTCAAAGTCCCAGCTCAGAGGCTTGTTCGGGAAGTGAAGGAGGGCTTGTTCACAGGGCTGTCCACCGGGTCGTGCACAGGTTTCGGCAAGTTCTCCACAGCATCCGGGCCGTCGTCCACATGGCCTGTGGATAACCAGATTGGCTGACGGTGCCGAGGGGCCTACCGTGGTCCGGCGCCCGCTCCTTCTCCGGGCCCGGGAGACGTCCTTCCCGAGGCCCTGGAACCGTCATAAAACCGACGCGCCAGAACCGGAGTTGGGCCTCTTATTTGTCAGTGTCGTGCCGTACAACTGAGGACACGGCGAGGTCCGCCGCGCGGACGGGAGGAGGTGGCTCGGTGAGCATTTCCGAGCCCTTGGACGATCCGTGGGCCGACACCGGACCCAGTGATCGTCTGCCCGCCTCCCGTCGACGCGGTGACGGCGGCCGGGGTCGTGACGAGCAGCACGACCGGGGCCGGGAGAGCGCCTCCTGGGACGGCGGCGGTTCCTCCTTCGAGCGGGTACCGCCGCAGGACCTGGACGCCGAGCAGTCGGTGCTGGGCGGCATGCTGCTGTCCAAGGACGCCATCGCCGACGTCGTCGAGATCCTCAAGGGCCACGACTTCTACAAGCCCGCACACGAGACGATCTACCAGGCGATCCTGGACGTCTACGCCAAGGGCGAGCCGGCAGACCCGATCACCATCGCCGCCGAGCTCACCAAGCGCGGCGAGATCAACAAGGTCGGCGGCGCCGCGTATCTGCACAGCCTCGTCCAGACCGTGCCGACGGCTGCCAACGCCGAGTACTACGCGGAGATCGTCCACGAGCGGGCCGTGCTGCGCCGCCTGGTCGAGGCCGGCACGCGCATCACGCAGATGGGATACGCGGCCGACGGCGACGTGGACGAGATCGTCAACAGCGCCCAGGCCGAGATCTACGCCGTCACCGAGCAGCGCACCAGCGAGGACTATCTCCCGCTCGGCGACATCATGGAAGGCGCGCTCGACGAGATCGAGGCGATCGGCTCGCGCAGCGGCGAGATGACGGGTGTGCCCACGGGCTTCACGGACTTCGACTCCCTCACCAACGGCCTGCACCCGGGTCAGATGATCGTCATCGCCGCCCGTCCCGCCATGGGTAAGTCGACGCTCGCGCTGGACTTCGCCCGGGCGGCCTCGATCAAGAACAACCTGCCGAGCGTGATCTTCTCGCTCGAGATGGGCCGCAACGAGATCGCGATGCGTCTACTGTCCGCCGAGGCCAGGGTCGCCCTGCACCACATGCGTTCGGGCACGATGACCGACGAGGACTGGACCCGGCTCGCCCGCCGCATGCCGGACGTCTCGGCCGCGCCGCTCTACATCGACGACTCCCCGAACCTGTCGATGATGGAGATCCGCGCCAAGTGCCGGCGCCTGAAGCAGCGCAACGACCTGAAGCTGGTGGTCATCGACTACCTCCAGCTGATGCAGTCCGGCGGCTCAAAGCGCGCCGAGAGCCGTCAGCAGGAGGTCTCGGACATGTCCCGTAACCTCAAGCTGCTCGCCAAGGAGCTGGAGATCCCGGTCATCGCGCTCTCCCAGCTCAACCGTGGCCCCGAACAGCGCACCGACAAGAAGCCGATGGTCTCCGACCTGCGTGAGTCCGGCTCCATCGAGCAGGACGCCGACATGGTCATCCTGCTGCACCGCGAGGACGCCTACGAGAAGGAGTCCCCGCGCGCGGGTGAGGCCGACCTGATCGTGGCCAAGCACCGAAACGGCCCCACGGCCACGATCACGGTCGCCTTCCAGGGCCACTACTCCCGTTTTGTGGACATGGCCCAGACCTGATCGAGTCCGGCTCGACAGGGGCGTCCTGCGCTGGTGGAGAATGAACTCGACGTCCGCCGTCCCAGCAGGTGAACTGGGCCCATGACGTCATCTCAGCAAGAGCTGCTTCCCGCAACGCGCCGTGCGCTGCTGCACCGGATCGCCGTCGCCCAGGCCGAAGGCCGGGCGCCCTCGCTGGTCGCCGCCGTGGTGCGGGGCGGCCGGGCCGTGTGGCACGGGGCGCGGACCTGCCTGGACGGGCACGGGCCGGACGAGACCGTGCAGTACCGGATCGGCTCCATCACCAAGACCTTCACCGCCGTGCTGGTGATGCGGCTGCGCGACGAGGGACTGCTCGACCTCGGTGATCCGCTGGAGAAGCATCTGCCGGGCACCGGTGCGGGGGAGGCGACGATCGCCGAACTGCTCGCGCACACGGCTGGGTTGGCCGCCGAGTCGCCCGCGCCGTGGTGGGAGCGGACCCCCGGCACCCTCCGCCCTGAGCTGAGCGATGTGCTCGGCGAGCAGCCCCTGCTGCACCCGGTCGGCCGCCGCCACCACTACTCCAACCCCGGTTACACGGTGCTCGGTGCGCTGGTGGAGGAGTTGCGCGGTGCTCCCTGGGAGGAGGTGCTGCGCCGCGAGATCCTCGAGCCGCTCGGCCTGCACCGTACGAGTGCACAGCCGCAGGATCCGCATGCCGGCGGATGGGCGGTGCACCCGTGGGCGGACGCGCTGCTGCCGGAGCCGCTGGAGGACCTGGGCAGAATGGCGCCGGCCGGTCAGCTCTGGTCGACCACGGGGGATCTGGCGCGGTTCGCCGCGTTCCTGGCCGCGGGTGACGACCGGGTGCTGAGTGCGGAATCGGTCCAGGAGATGCGTACGCCGGCGGCACCCGCCGAGGCGGCGGACGTGCTGGACGGGGCCGCCTACGGCCTCGGTCTGCAGATCCAGCGCCGTGACGGGCGTCTGTTGGTCGGGCACTCCGGTTCGCTGCCGGGCTTTCTGGCGAACCTCTCCATCAGCGTGGAGGACGACGTGGCGGCGGTGGTGCTCGCCAACTGCACCAGCGGCCCGCTGCTGGGCGCGGTGGGGGCCGACCTGGTCCGGATCGTCGCCGAGGCGGAACCACGGATCCCCGAGCCCTGGCGGCCGCTGCACGAGGTCGACACGGCGGTCCTGGAGCTGGTGGGGCAGTGGTACTGGGGCACCCATGCTTTCGGCCTGCGTGGGACGGCCGACGGCCTTCTCGCGCTGGGACCGCTGGCCGGAGGGGGGCGCCGTGCCCGCTTCCGGCCGAACGGCGACGGCACCTGGACGGGACTGGAGGGGTACTACGCCGGCGAGCTGCTGCGGGCGGTGCGGCGCGCGGACGGGTCCGTGAGCCATCTCGATCTCGGCTCGTTCGTGTTCACACGGCAGCCGTACGACACCGAGGCTCCCGTGCCGGGCGGAGTGGACGCGGAGGGATGGCGGGGGATCGGCCAGTCCTGAGCTGCGGAGAACGGGCGGCCTGTTTCACGTGAAACAGGCCGCTCTGTCGTGCCACGACCGCCGCCCTGGACGGCGGCCGCGGCACGGTTCGCTCAGAGCTTCAGCTTGAAACCGAGGTGGGAGGCGCTGAAGCCCAGCCGCTCATAGAAGCGGTGGGCGTCGGTACGGCTCTTGTCGGACGTCAGCTGGACCATCTGGCAGTCCAGCTTCCGGGAGGTGTCGACGGCCCATTCGATGAGCCGGCTACCCAGACCGCTGCCCCGCTCGTCGGCGTGGATACGCACGCCCTCGATGAGGGCGCGGGTCGCCCCCTGGTGGGAGAGGCCCGGGATGATCGTGAGCTGGAGGGTGCCGATCACGCGGCCTTCGCGGACGGCGACGACGAGGTGCTGGTTCGGGTCCGTGGCCAGGCGCTCCAGGGCCGCCTGGTACGGGGTCAGGTCGCCGGGGGACTCGCGCCGGGCGCCCAGCGGATCGTCGGCGAGCATGGCGACGATCGCCGGAAGGTCGTCGGCGATCGCATCGCGTATCTCAAGATCTCCCATGACCGCACCCTACGCGGGCACGTTGAGGGACTCCACGACTCGAACCAGCGGCGCCAGTTCCGGATTCCGGGAGGCCTCGTCCAGGGCCTCCCGCAGAGCGGCATCGTTGGTGGGCCGGGCCTCTTCCAGCAGTCGCAGGCCCGCCTCGGTGACGTTGGTGTAGATGCCGCGCCGGTCGGTGGGGCAGAGGTAGCGCTCCAGCAGGCCCCGGTCCTCCAGGCGGGTCACCAGGCGGGTGGTGGCGCTCTGGCTGAGTACGACCGCGTCGGCGACCTGCTTCATCTGCAGATGTCCGCCCTCCCCGTCGTGCTGCCGGCTGAGCACGTCGAGCAGGGAGTACTCGCGCACGCTCAGATCGTGCTTCGCCTGCAGGGCGCGCTCGATGTGCGCCTCGATCCTCCCGTGCAGCGCAGAGAGGGCGCACCAGCCCTGCGCAAGGGCAGTGAGCGCGGGATCCGTCGCTGTCATTGGCGTTCTCCTCCGTCCCGGAGCGGCTGCATCCAGGGTAGAGCACATCTGAAATAGTCGGCGGTTGCATTTAGCCCGCGTTTGCAATTATTGTGAACGCACGCAAAGCGCTCCTGCAATCGTCTGGAAGGTGTACTCCTCCATGCCTCTCGCGCTTCTGGCCCTCGCGATCGGGGCCTTCGGAATCGGAACGACCGAGTTCGTGATCATGGGGCTGCTGCCCGAGGTCGCGGGTGACTTCGGGGTCTCCATCCCCACGGCGGGTCTGCTGGTGACCGGCTACGCGCTCGGCGTGGTCATCGGCGCGCCGCTGATGACCGTGCTCGGCACCAAGGTCCCGCGCAAGCGCATGCTCATGCTGCTCATGGGTCTCTTCATCGCCGGGAACCTGCTCTCCGCGGTGGCGCCCGGGTTCGTGGTCATGCTGATCGGCCGCGTGATCGCCTCCCTCGCTCACGGTGCCTTCTTCGGCATCGGCTCGGTCGTCGCAGCGGAGCTGGTGGCACCCCAGAAGAAGGCCGGCGCCATCGCCATGATGTTCACCGGTCTCACCGTCGCCAATGTCGTCGGCGTCCCGCTGGGTACGCTCATCGGCCAGCACGTCGGCTGGCGGGTCACCTTCGGCATCGTCGCCGCCCTCGGTCTGGTCGGTCTGGCCGGCATCGCCAAGCTGGTGCCCGACCTGCCGCGACCCGAGGGAGTGCACCTGCGGCACGAGCTGGCCGCCTTCAAGAACACCCAGGTCCTGCTCGCCATGGCGATGACCGTCCTCGGCTTCGGCGGGGTCTTCGCGGCCATCACCTACATCGCGCCGATGATGACCCACGTCGCCGGCTTCGCCGACGGCTCGGTGACCTGGCTGCTGGTCCTGTTCGGCCTCGGCATGGTCGGCGGCAACCTCGTCGGCGGCAAGTTCGCCGACCGCGCCCTGATGCCGATGCTGTACGTCTCCCTCGGCGCCCTGGCTCTCGTCCTGGCCCTCTTCACGCTCACCGCCCACAACAAGATCGCGGCCGCCGTGACGATCACCCTGATCGGCGCGTTGGGGTTCGCCACGGTGCCGCCGCTGCAAAAGCGCGTCCTCGACCAGGCGCACGGCGCCCCGACGCTCGCCTCGGCCGTGAACATCGGCGCCTTCAACCTGGGCAACGCCCTCTCCGCCTGGCTCGGCGGCCTGGTCATCGCGGCCGGCTTCGGCTACACGTCCCCCAACTGGGTCGGTGCCGTCCTCGCCGCCGCCGCACTCGTCCTCGCCGTCCTCTCGTCGGCTCTGGAGCGCCGCGGCCACGCACACCACACCTCGATCGCCGCCGGGACGTCCGCCGAGCAGCGGGCGCCCGTCCACCACTGAGCCACCTGGCTCACTCGCACCCGACAGAACCCCGGACCGGCCTGTGACCCGGTACGGCCGGCATCCGCCCCAGCACCACCTGAGGAGAAACCTCCATGAGCACCACCGCTGTCGCCCCGCTCACCATCGAGGACGCCGAGCTGCTCGTCGCCACGGCCCGCCGAGCGGCCGAGGACGCCGGAGTCACCGTCAGCGTCACCGTCCTCGACGCAGGGGGCCATCTGCTCGCCTTCCGCCGGGACGACCGGGCCGTGCTGATCTCCGGCGAGACCAGCACCCGCAAGGCCTACACCGCGCTCCAACTGAACGCACCCACCGTGGACCTGGTCGACGCCGTCCAGCCGGGCGGCCTCTTCCACACGCTGCCCACGGCTCTCGACCGGCCGCTGCTGTTCATCGCGGGCGGTGTGCCCGTCCACCGCGACGGCCGGCTGATCGGCGCCATCGGGGTCGGAGGCGGCGCCCCGGAGCAGGACCACGGATTCGCCGCCACGGCCGTGCAGGCACTCGCCTGATCCACGGGCCGCACCGGAATCGCCGGCCCCGCCTCGCACAGGGGTGGGGCCGGCGTTCGTCGTACGGCCGCTCAGCCCGCCGCCACCGTCAGTGGCGCGAACCGTCGCGACCAGTCCCCCGGGAGGTCCGTGATCCCGTAGGTCATCACCGCGTTGAAGGCCACGGACGCCAGCCCCTGGGCCTTCGCCCATGCCAGCAGCTCCTCATGGCGCACGTCGATGTCGGTGCGCAGCGGACGGTCCGTATGGGCCGCGAGCGAGGCGATGAGGGCCTTGGCGGTCTCTGAGTCGCGGGCGATCAGCGGACCGACGACATGGGTGTCCATATTGGGCCACGCGGCCGTGTAACCGATGATCTGGCCGTTCTCCTCGGCCACCCGCAACTGGTCGGCGAACGCGGGGAGCCGGGTGATCAGAGGCGTGCGGTCGGCGCCGAAGACCTCCTCGTCGAGGCGCAGGATCCGGGGAAGGTCCTCCGCGGTGGCGGCGCGCGTGCTCACCCCGGGTTCCGGCCCGGCGGGAACGAAGCGGCCCCTCAGCATCTCTGCGCGGCCCGTCACCTTGAACCCCAGCTCCTCGTAGAGCGGACGGCCGTGGGGCGTGGCGTGCAGCGTCAGTGGGGTGGTCCCCATGGTCGACACGACATGCCGCATCAGACGGCGCCCGACACCCTGGCGGGCATGGCGTTCGGCCACCAGGACCATGCCGATCGCACCGAGATCCGGCTGCCCCCAGGCGCCGTACTCCGTGACGACACAGGCGGCGACGAGTCCCCCCTGGGGATCGTCGATACCGAAGCCCTTTCCGGCCGTGAGGAGGAAGCCCCACTTGTGTTCTTCGCGTGGCCACCCCCGGTCCTCGGACAGGTCGGCGCAGGCAGTGAGATCGCGCAGTGTCAGACGGCGGATGGGCAGAGCGGCGAGGGAAGGAGTTGGCACGCAGGTCAGGCTGGCCGAAGCGCACCCTCGGCGTCCACCCGTTTCGGGGTCAACGCACGTGCTTTTGGCCATGTCGTACCCGGCCGCACAGCCTGTGGACAGGGGGTGTTTCACGTGAAACATCGAGCTCCGTTTAGCCTCAGGCCCATGGCGAGACTGCATCTCTTCGATCTCGACGGCACATTGCTGCACGGCAGCACGGCCCCGGTGGAAATCTCCCGGCAGTTGGGGCTGGAGGCCGAGGCCGTGGCACTGGACCTGGCGATCGCGGAGGGACGGATCGGTCCGCCGGAATACGCGGCGCAGGTGTACGACCTGTGGGCCGGCCTGACCGAGGCGCATGTGAGTGCCGCGTTCGAGGCGGCACCCTGGCTGGCCAGGATCCGCGAGGTCTGGGCCGAGATCAGAAGCACGGGTGACTACTGCGCGGTGGTGTCGCTGTCGCCGTCCTTCTTCGTGGAGCGGCTGCTCGACTGGGGTGCGCATGCGGCCCATGGGTCGCGTTTCCCGGCCGTGCCGTTCACCGAGCCCGTCGATCCGTCCGGGGTGCTCAGCGCCGCGGCCAAGGTGATCATCGCGGACCGGCTCTGTGCGGAGTTCGGGGTGACCCGGGCGGAGTGCGTCGCGTACGGCGACTCGTCGTCGGACACGGAGTTGTTCGCTGTCGTCCCCGTCTCCGTTGCGGTCAACGCGGACGGCCACCTGGCCGGGCTCGCGACGCACTCGTACAGCGGACGGGATCTGTGGCACGCCTACGAGTTGGTGGCCAAGGTCGCCGGTTGAAGGCCCGCTAGCCGAGGTCGGGAGCGTGCATGGCGCGCACGCCCTCGATGTTGCCGTCCAGGTAGTGCCGCAGGGACAGCGGGACGAGGTGGACGGAGGCGATGCCGACACGGGTGAACGGGACCCTGACGATCTCGTACTCACCGGCCGGCTCGTCCACTTCCGGGCCGTGCCGCAGGGACGGGTCCATGGATTCCAGCCGGCAGACGAAGAAGTGCTGCACTTTCACGCCGGTCGCGCCGCCGTCCTCACCGATGTGCTCCACGGTGTCGACGAAACAGGGCACCACATCGGTGATCTTGGCGCCGAGTTCCTCGTACACCTCTCGGTGCAGGGCGTCCACGACGGTCGAGTCCCCGGGCTCGACCCCGCCACCGGGAGTGACCCAGTAGGGATCGACGCCGGGCTTGGTGCGCTTGATCAGGATCAGGTCGTCACCGTCCAGGAGAACGGCACGGGCGGTGCGCTTGACCACGGGTCGGACGGTCATGGGAGAAATGTGGCCCGGCTGGTTCCACGTGAAACATCACACAGCGGCACGGTGTGAACGCAGGACGTACACCCCTCCTGACCGGAGGCTTCAGCACCATGCCGCGGCCGCCCGCTGGAGCCACTCGTGGGCGCGCGCTATATGGGCCATGGCGAGGGTGCCGGTACGGACCACCAGGAAGTAGGTGCGCAGTGGCGGCACCGCGGGATCGTGCAGGGTGACGATCGCGCCGCGGTCGAGGGCCGGCGCACACAGATAGCGGGGCAGCACCGCCAGTCCGGCGCCCGCGCTCGCACACGCGAGCACCGCCCGCAGATCGGGGACGATGACCGTGCCGGACGCGGACGGGCGGGAGTCGAAGACGGAGGCCCAGTAGCGCGAGACGAAGGGCAGCGACTCGTGCACCTCGACGACCGGCAGATTCTCCAGGGCGGGTGCCCCCTTCAGGCGCAGCGCGTCGGCGCCGATCCGCTCGGCCCAGCGGGGAGCGGCGACCAGGACATGTTCCTCGTCGCAGAGCGGGGTCGCGGTGAGCAGGGCACCGCGCGGGCGGGCCGTACTGATGGCCAGGTCGTGGTGTCCGGCGGCCAGTCCCTCCAGCGCTTCCTCGGCGGTGCCGAAGGAGGCGCGCAGCGCGAAGCCCTGGCCCTCCTCACCGGTCAGTTCCGTGAGCGCGGGCAGGGCGCGTTCGGCGGTGAACTCCGGTGGGCCCGCCAGATGGAGGGTGCGCACGGACGACTCGTCGTCGAGCCCGCTCTCGGTGATCTCCACCAGGGCGTCGAGATGCGGCGCGGCTTTGTGCGCGAGTTCGTCGCCGATGGTCGTCGGGGTCACCCCGCGGGCCTGACGCAGGAAGAGCGGTCTGCCCAGTTGGCGTTCCAGGGTGCGGATCTGTGAGGTGACGGCGGGCTGGGAGAGGCCCAGCAGGGCGGCGGCGCGGGTGAAGGAGCCGGCCCGGTGCACGGTGACGAAGGTGCGCAGCAAGGCCAGATCCATGGCGTGCCCTCCCCTATCCCTGCCCTCCTCCGGCCCCCCCAGGCAGGAACCAACTCTAAATAAGTCGATAGGTCTCTGTCGCTACCGTGATTGGACACTGACAGAGAGTCAACTAGCCTTGGTGGCGCGGTTCTTCGCGCGGAACCGAAGACGGTCCGAGCCACGAGGGGGGAGGCTCGGACCGTCGTTCACCGCGCTGAGAGCGCGCTCACTCGGCGGACTCGTCCAGAGCCCGCAGGATGTCCGCCACCAGGTCCTCGGGATCCTCGGCGCCGACGGACATCCGGATGAAGCCCTCCGGGACCGCGTCCCCGCCCCAGCGACGGCGGCGCTCGGCCGTGGAGCGCACCCCGCCGAAGCTGGTCGCGTCCTCCACCAGGTGCAGCGCCTCGAGGAAACGCTCGGCACGCGCGCGCGTGGGCAGCGTGAAGGAGACGACACAGCCGTACCGGCGCATCTGCTGCGCGGCGATCTTGTGCGAGGGGTCGTCGGACAGCCCGGGGTAGCGCAGATCGGCCACCTCGGGCCGCTGCCGCAGGGCCTCGGCGACCGTGAGCGCGGTGGCGTTCTGCCGCTCGACGCGCAGCTGCAGCGTGGCGATGGACCGGTGCGCGAGCCAGGCCTCCATGGGCCCGGAGATCGCCCCGACGATCTTGCGCCAGCGGCGTACGGCGGCCATCGCCTCGGCGTCCCGGCCGGTCACGTAACCGAGCAGGACGTCACCGTGCCCGGTGAGCTGCTTGGTGCCACTGGCCACGGAGAAGTCGGCGCCCAGTTCCAGCGGGCGCTGCCCGAGCGGGGTGGCGAGAGTGTTGTCGACGGCCACCAGGGCGCCCTGGGTGTGTGCCGCCTCGACCAGCCGCCGGATGTCGCACACGTCGAGCCCGGGGTTCGACGGGGACTCGATCCACAGCAGCCGGGCGCCGTCCAGGACCTCCAGCTGGGCGTCCCCGCCGGTCGGCGCGGTGCGCACCTCGACGCCGTACGCCTCCAGCTGGGCGCGGACCAGCGGCAGCACCTGGTAGCCGTCGGACGGCAGCACGACCGCGTCTCCGGCGCGCAGCTGCGAGAACAGCACCGAGGAGATCGCGGCCATGCCGGAGGCGAACACCAGCGTCTCCACGTCGTCCCGGCCGGGCGCCTCGAGCTCGCCGATGGCACGCTCCAGCAGCGTCCACGTCGGGTTGTCGTCACGGCCGTAGGAGTACGGGCCCGTCACCTCGCCCGGCAGATGGAAGTGCGCGGCGAACACCGGTCCGGGAAGGGTCGGCTCGTGCTTGACCGGCTCGGGCAGCCCGGCCCGTACCGCGCGCGTGCCTTCGCCGGTGCGCTCCTCGTCCTTGGTGGCATCGCTCATGCGGCCCGTCCCTCCAGATGCTCGCGTACAGCGGCGAGCAGACCGACGCTCGCCGCCTCCACCATCTCAAGACACTCCTCGAAGCCGGCCCGGTGTCCGTAGTACGGATCCGGTACCTCGAGGTCATCGCCGGCGGCGGGGTCGTAGGAGCGCAGCAGACGGATCTTGCGCGCGTCCTCCTCGGTGGGCGCGAGGCGGCGCAGGGCCTTGAGGTGGCCGGTGTCGAGGGCGATCACGAGGTCGAGGCGGGCGAACCACGACGGATGGAACTGGCGTGCGACGTGTGCGGTGCCGTAGCCGTGCTCGTCCAGGACCGAGACGGTGCGCGGGTCGGCGGCCTCCCCCTCGTGCCAGCCGCCGGTGCCGGCGCTGTCGACCTCCACCAGCTCGTCGAGTCCGGCCTCCGCCACGCGCGCGCGGAAGACGGACTCGGCCATCGGGGAGCGGCAGATGTTGCCGGTGCACACGAAGCAGACGCGGTACGTCATGGCGCGCTCAGTCCTCGTCGGGCAGGACGATGTGCAGCGCCCAGGAGACGACGGAGACGATCAGACCGCCCAGGACGGCCGTCCAGAAGCCCTCCACATGGAAGCTCAGATCGAGCTTGCCGCACACCCAGGAGGTCAACAGCAGCATCAGCGCGTTCACCACAAGGGTGATCAGCCCGAGGGTGAGGATGAACAGCGGGAAGGTGAGCACCTTCAAGATCGGCTTGACCAGCCAGTTCACCAGGCCGAAGACCAACGCGACGACGATGAGGGTGCCGGCCTTCTTGGCCGTGCTGTCACCGGTCAGGGTGATTTTGTCGAGCAGCCAGACGGCGACCGCCAGGGCGCCCGCGTTGGCGATCGTCTTGACTACGAAATTCTTCATGTGTCTGATCGTGGCAGACCAGAAGACGAGCGGGCAGTGGGGCGAGGGCGGCAGTGACGATGAAGGCATTCCGGCTGGACGAACTGGAGGCGGAGCGCGCCGCCAACGAGGGTGCGTATCTGCAGTTCCTGCGGGAGCGGAACATGTCGGTCGGCCTGTACGCGCTCAACGCGGGCGAGCACGACCCGCAGAAGCCGCACAACCAGGACGAGGTGTACTTCGTCGTCAGCGGCCGCGCGTCGATCACGGTCGGTCTGGAGACGACCGAGGTGGCGCGGGGCAGCGTCGTCTACGTGCGGGCCGGAGTCGCGCACAAGTTCCACCGCATCAGCGAGGACCTGAGGGTCCTGGTGGTCTTCTCTCCGCCCGAGGCGTGAGCCCGGACCCCCGGGTTCCCTAGGGGACGGGTCAGGGGAGGACAAGGGACGCGAGGCCCCCGCCCACCCCCTGCGCGGCCCTAGCATCGAGTGCAGAACATCGACAGCGCACAAGAACGCAAAGGACGAGGGCGATGCGAGAGATCTTCGCGGGACTGCCGTGGTGGGTGAAGTGGGTCGCGGTGCCGGTCATCGCCCTGGTCGTCTTCGGCGGCCTGATAGCGACCGTGGTCGGGTTCGTGATCGGCCTGCTGTTCAAGGCGCTGGTCTTCGTCGCCCTGGTCGGCGGACTGATCTACATCGTGCGCAAGTTCATGTCGAACTCCTCCTCACGCAGCGACTGGTGAGGGCGCGGGGCCGGTGACCCCGGGGGATCACCGGTTCCCTCGGGGGAGGGAAGTTTCCCCGTGAGGCGGTCTGCGCGCGGTGGGGGGCCGTTAGAGTCCGGAACTCCCCGCGGGGCCGAACCCCGTGGGCGGCGCAGACACCCCTCCGTGCTCTTCCTCCGCACGGGCTGCCCCTCGCGCTTCGGGAGTGACCCTTGGCCACGGTTGACACCGCTCCGGCAGAACCCCACGCACCCCCCAGCCCATCGCGCTCCTGTGCGTCCCCCGTCCAGCGACCGCCCACCGTGGCCGTCCCCGGACAGCCGCACGGCGCTGATCTCCCCGCACCACCGCATCCAGCGAACGGCGCCGCACCCCCGCACCCCGCGAACGCCTCCGGACCGCCGGCCACCGCGACGCTCATCGGCTCCGTCCAGCGCGCCATGCGCCTGCTGGAGACCGTCGCCGACCACGCCTACGGCGCCCCGGCCAAGCAGCTCGCCCGCGAGACCGGCCTCGCCCTGCCCACCACCTACCACCTGCTCCGCACCCTGGTGCACGAGGGCTATCTGCGCCGCGAGAAGGGGCTGTTCTTCCTCGGTGACGCCGCCGAGCGACTGGCCCGCAGCGGAGCACGGCAGAAACGTCGCAGCACGGTGGCCGACACGCTCGCGCAATGGCGCGATTCGATCGGTGTCCCGGTGTACTACGCCATGTACCGCGACGGTGAGATCGAGGTCATGTGCGTCTCCGATTCCCGGGAGGCGCCGGCGGTCGAGGAGTGGGCCGACTTCCGCGAGACCGGCCACGCGCACGCCATCGGCCAGTGCCTGCTCTCCCAGCTGGAGGAGGAGGCTCGGCGCGACCATCTCGACCGCTACCCCGTCCAGGCCCTCACGCCGTACACCGTCCGCGACGACGACGCCCTGCTGCGGCGGCTGGCCAGGACGCGCCGGATGGAACCGGTGGTGGAGCGCCAGGAGTACGCGCTCGGGACGGTCTGCGCGGCGGTGCCGATCACGGTCGGTACGACCGCGGCCACCATGGCCATCTCACTCCCCGCCCACCAGGCCGACCGGCTGCTGCCCGCGGCACAGCGGTTGCAGGCGGAGATCGGCCGCCATCTCGGGTCGCTGACGCTCTCTATCAGTATCTGAAAACTTACTCCTTGTGATCTGCCGTGTACTTTCAGCAAGATTTGACCAGGTTCAGAGGGTTCAAACCCGGCCAGTCGATGTCATATGACGGGGTAGGCGATGCGCGAGTCCGTACAGGCAGAAGTCATGATGAGCTTTCTCGTGTCGGAGGAGCTCTCCTTCCGCATTCCGGTGGAGTTGCGCTATGAGACCGGTGATCCCTATGCCGTGCGGCTCACCTTCCACCTGCCCGGTGATGCCCCGGTGACCTGGGCCTTCGGGCGCGAGCTGCTGATCGACGGGGTCGGCCGCCCGTGCGGGGAGGGGGACGTGCACATCGCTCCCGCCGATTCCGAGGTGCTGGGTGAGGTGCTGATCCGGCTTCAGGTCGGTGGCGACCATGCCCTGTTCCGCTCCTCGACGCCGCCGCTCGTGGCGTTCCTGGACCGTACGGACAAGCTGGTGCCGCTCGGTCAGGAGGGCGCTCTGGTCGACTTCGACGCCCATCTGGAGGAGGCCCTGGACCGTATCCTGGCGGAGGAACAGAGCGCCGGCTGAAGCGTTACGGCGGGGTCGCGTCGCGAGGCGCTCCGGAGTGCGGTGTGGAACTGTGCAGGAACGCTTCTTCACAGTCTCCGCGGGAGGCCGGCCCCGCCCGGCTCAGCGCTTCCGGCGGCGGCCCCGGCCGCCCCGCGCCGGAACCGGCGGGGCTCCGGCGGCCGCCACGGCCTGCGGGCCGGGCCGGTCGGCCGACACCACCAGTGCGGCGAGCAGTGTGGTGACCGGGACCGAGGCGACCAGGCCGATCGAGCCCACCAGGGTGCGCACGATCTCCTCGGCCACCAGTTCGCTGTTGGCAACGGTCCCCACGCTGCTCTGCGCGATCGAGAACAGCAGCAGCAACGGCAGCGCGGCACCGGCGTAGGCGAGGACGAGGGTGTTCACCACCGACGCGATGTGGTCGCGGCCGATACGGATGCCTGCCCGGTACAGACCGCGCCGGCCCATCGCCGGATTGGCCTCGTGCAGCTCCCAGACGGCCGACGTCTGCGTCACGGTCACGTCGTCCAGGACGCCGAGCGAACCGATGATGACGCCGGCCAGCAGCAGACCGCTCATGTCGATCGACGGATACAGGCCATGGATCAGCCCGGTGTTGTCGTCCGTGTTGCCGGTCAGCGCGGCCCAGCCGATGAACTGGGAGCCGAGCAGACCGATCAGAGACAGCGAGATCAGCGTGCCGAGCACCGCCACCGACGTGCGGGCCGACAGGCCGTGGCACATGTACAGCGCGATCAGCATGATGGCGCTCGATCCGACCACCGCCACGAGAAGCGGGTTCGAGCCCTGCAGGATCGCCGGCAGGATGAACAGCGTCAGAACCAGGAAGCTCACGGCCAGTGCCACGAGTGCCATGACACCCCTCATCCTGCCCACCACGACGACGGCGACCGCGAAGATCCCGGCGAGCAGCGCCATCGGGAACTTCCGGTTCACGTCGGTCACCGCGTACTGGAGGTCCTTCGGCGCCGAGGGCTCGTAGGCGACCACGACCTTCTCGCCCTGGTGCAGCTGCCGGGACTGGTCGGGCTGCACGATCTCGGTGAACGTACGGCCCTGGTCCCCGCCGGTGTCGACCCGGACGGTCGCCTTCCTGCAGGTGCCGCCGGCTTGCCGCCCGGCCGACCCGCCCGCGGCGGTGGAGGCGTCACCGGTCGAGGTGCCACCGGAGGCGTTCACCGACGCGCAGCTCACCTCCACCACCCGAGTGACCGTGGCTTGCTGCGTCTGCCGGTCGAAGCCGACGCCGGTGCGCTTGTGGGGCGGCGCTCCACCGGGCCACAGCACCACCAGACCGGCCACCACCGCCACGGTGAACGGGACCAGGATGGCGGCGATGACCTTGCGGAGGTGCCGTGAGACGGGCGTTGCGGGCCCATGGCTGTGGCTGTGGCTGTGGCTGTGGCTGTGGCTGTGCCCGTGCGGATGCCCGTGCGTCTGCCCGTGGGTTTCGCCCCGTTCCGAGCCGTCCCGAAGGCGCGGCTCGGGAGACTGGTACGGGTACTGCTCCATCCTGGTCACCACCAGATCATCGCAACAACGGCAGAGGGCCCACTGTTCACCGCGCCGCACATGACGCTAGCGTGGAGGCACCTTTGCACACGCGGGAGCTCGGAGCACCGGGCTGAGAGGGCGCTGACCTCCGTAGACGCGATGTTTCACGTGGAACCCACGCGGTTCCACGCAAAAACATCGACCGACGGAAGCCGCTGCGTCGACCGCCGAACCTGTTACCGGGTAATGCCGGCGTAGGGAGTAGGTCTGATGACCAACAAGGACGCACGCACGCCTGCCTCTGTTCAGGACGAGATGTCCCAGGAGGCCGGGAAGTCCATCGGCTGGCACAAGGCGTATGTCGAGGGCTCGCGCCCCGACCTGCGCGTGCCGGTCCGTCAGGTGCACCTCACCAACGGGCAGTCGGTCACGCTGTACGACACGTCGGGCCCGTACACCGATCCTCTCGTCGACACCGACGTCCGCAGGGGTCTTCCGCCGCTGCGGGAGAACTGGATCATCGCCCGCGGCGACACCGAGGAGTACGCGGGCCGTCCCGTCCGTCCCGAGGACGACGGAATCAAGCACACCTCGCCGCGCGGCGGCCTGCGCAACCTGGACGCGGTCTTCCCCGGGCGGCCGCGTCAGCCGCGCCGGGGCCGTGACGGCCAGGCGGTGACGCAGCTCACGTACGCCCGCCGAGGTGAGATCACACCCGAGATGGAGTACGTGGCCGTCCGGGAGGACGTTTCCCCCGAGGTGGTCCGCGACGAGATCGCGGCGGGCCGTGCCGTGCTGCCGGCCAACGTCAACCACCCGGAGATCGAGCCGATGATCATCGGCAAGCGCTTCCTGGTGAAGGTCAACGCCAACATCGGCAACTCGGCGGTGACTTCCTCCATCGAGGAGGAGGTGGAGAAGATGACCTGGGCGACCCGCTGGGGCGCGGACACGGTCATGGACCTCTCCACCGGCCGTAACATCCACACGACCCGTGAGTGGGTGCTGCGGAACTCCCCCGTCCCCATCGGCACGGTGCCGCTCTACCAGGCCCTGGAGAAGGTCGACGGCAAGGCCGAGGAACTGACCTGGGACATCTACAGGGACACCGTCATCGAGCAGGCCGAGCAGGGCGTGGACTACATGACCGTCCACGCGGGCGTCCGGCTGCCGTACGTGCCGCTCACCGCCAACCGCAAGACCGGCATCGTCTCGCGCGGCGGCTCGATCATGGCCGCATGGTGCCTGGCGCACCACAAGGAATCGTTCCTGTACGAGAACTTCGAGGAGCTCTGCGAGATCCTCGCCGCCTACGACGTCACCTACTCGCTCGGTGACGGCCTCAGGCCCGGTTCGATCGCGGACGCCAACGACGAGGCACAGTTCGCGGAGTTGAGGACGCTCGGGGAACTCAACCGCATCGCCAAGCGTTTCAACGTACAGACCATGATCGAGGGCCCGGGGCACGTCCCGATGCACAAGATCAAGGAGAACATCGACCTTCAGCAGGAGATCTGCGATGAAGCTCCGTTCTATACGCTCGGCCCGCTGACCACGGACATCGCGCCGGCGTACGACCACATCACCTCCGGTATCGGTGCGGCGATGATCGCCTGGTGGGGCACGGCGATGCTCTGCTACGTCACGCCCAAGGAGCACCTGGGCCTGCCCAACCGGGACGACGTCAAGACCGGCGTCATCACCTACAAGATCGCGGCGCACGCGGCCGACCTCGCCAAGGGACACCCCGGTGCCCAGGAGTGGGACGACGCGCTGTCCGACGCCCGCTTCGAGTTCCGGTGGGAGGACCAGTTCAACCTCGCCCTCGACCCGGACACGGCACGCGAGTTCCACGACGAGACGCTCCCGGCGGAGCCGGCCAAGACGGCCCACTTCTGCTCCATGTGCGGTCCCAAGTTCTGCAGCATGAAGATCTCGCAGGACATCCGCCGCGAGCACGGCGGTAGCCGGTCCGACATCGAGGCGGGCATGGCTCAGAAGTCGAAGGAGTTCGCCGAGGCGGGCAACCGCGTCTACCTGCCGATCGCGGACTGAGGCCCGGGCGTAAGCGGTCCGCGTCTCCCGGTCGGCGTGACGGCATGACGGGAAGCGCGGGCCCTGCCGGCCGGTCGCGGGGCACGCCCGGCCGGGGCCCCTGCCGTGCCGGGGCGCGAGCCGTCACTCGGGCTGGTGCTCCGGACCGCCGAAGTCCGGGCTCGAGTAGTCCGGGCTGGTGAAGCTCGGCCGGCCGGAGGCGGTGCCGTCCTCGGGGCTGCTGAAGCCGGGACGGTCGTAGCCCAGGCGCGGCATGCGGCCGGTCGGGGCCGACGGGGTCGTGCGGTGCAGGGCGGTGGTGCCGGGCTCGGCGAGTGCCTCGCGGAGAAACGGCAGGATGCCGCGCTCCAGCAGGGCGTCCCGCCAGGCGTCCCGGGCTCTCGTCAGCTCCTGGTGCGCCGCGTCCACCGACCGCGCCTCCGCCGAGGCGCTGTTGCGCAGCGCGGTGAGGAGCAGCCCTACGGCGGCGACGAGAATCGCCGCCGCGGTCAGTCCGCCGAACACCCAGCCGGCGGTGAGCATGGTCTGGGCGAAGGTCTGTCCGGGGGCCAGCATCTTCAGGATGTAGCCCACGAGCAGAAAGATCGCCGCGGCGGTGCCCGAGAGGACGGGAGCCAGGACGGCGATGACCGCGATGGCGCCCGCGCCGGTGCTCTCGGCGGCCTCGCCGAGGGTGCCGGCGAGTCCCGCCACGGCGGAACCGGATTCGGACACAGGGGAGGTGTCGGTGGTCGGCGGGGCGGACATCGCCGGATGGCGAAGTTCCTCACGGACCTTCACATAGTGCTGGTACTCGGCCGCCGCGGCCGCCGTGATCAGGGCGGAGGCGTTGAGTGCCATGGTGCGCAGTTGCTCGGGGTTGAGCCGCTGTCCGACAGCGGCCAGTTCCGGTCGGTGTGGTGCGGAGCGCAGCGCCTCATCGAGGACCCGCTCGAACTCCTGGCGGTCCTCGCTCTGCAGGTGCTGCGGAACGCTGTTCATGTGCATCCCCCGATGCTCCGTAGGGCTGGGGGCTCGCACGCCGGCGAGCCGTCGGGCAGAAACGGAGGGGAGCCTGCTACGGATAAGCCGATGGTAGAGCCGTGACGGCGCGCGGTGACAGGGGAATGCCGGAAATTGCGTTCCGGCCTGCGCGTACTCCGCAGGGGACGCCTGCCCCGGGGAACGGTCAGTTATCCAGGGGAAGTTGCTGGACCAGCAGCTTTCCGGCCATGGTCACTCCGCCGTCCATGGCGATGGCGAGCCCGTCGGCGTAGACGTGGGGTCCGTCGACGACCGGGCCGGTGCCCTCGTCGTCGTCCTCCGAGCCGACCTCGCCGAGCAGGTAGGGAATCGGACTGTGGCCGTGAACGATACGGGTCCCGCCGTACGTATCGAGGAGGGAGCGCACGGCGTCGGCACCGCCCTCGTCGCGGAAGGAGAAGCGCTTGGTGAACTTGCGGAACAGGTCCCAGCACTCGTCGGCGTCGTTACGGGTGAGGGTCTCGCGGACGGTGTCGTTGACCGCCTCGATGGAGTCGCCGTAGTCCAGGTAGGCCGTGGTGTCCGAGTGCACGAGCAGATAGCCGTCGACCTCCTCGATGGCGTCGAGGCGGGCCATCCACTGCAGATGGTGGTCCTGGAGGCGGTCCATGTCGGTCTTCTGGCCGCCGTTGAGCAGCCAGCCGGCCTGGAAGGTGGCGGTGCCCGCGCCCGAGTTCACGGGCGTGTCGCCGAACCGCTTCGCGCCGAGCAGCAGCAGCTCGTGGTTGCCCATGAGCGCCTTGCAGTAGCCGCCGGCCGCGGCGGCCTCGGCGGACAGCCGCATCACCAGGTCGATGACGCCGATGCCGTCGGGGCCGCGGTCGGTGAAGTCACCGAGGAACCACAGCCGGGTGGTGCCCGCGCACCACTGGCCCGAGGCGTCGATCAGTCCCTGCTCCTGCAGGGCGGCCGTCAGTTCGTCGAGGTAGCCGTGGACGTCCCCGACGACGAACAGCGGTCCCGGCCCGGCCGACGGCTGGGGAGCCGGGGCGGCGGGCGCCGGTTCGACGGGGGCCTGGATCGTGTCACCGCGGTTGATGACGGGCAGGTCGCGCTGGGTGGGCGTGTAGCCCTCGGGGTACGCCTCGGCGACGGGCGGGACCACGTCGCCCGGGTGGGCGTCGTGGACGTACGGACCGGTCTCGTGGACGTACGCGGGTACCCGGAAGTCGCGCAGCGTCGCCGTCCGCTCCACCTCGGGTCCCTGACCGGCCCCCTGAGTCATCAGACCCCTCCACCATCGCGCCGCATCTGCACCGCTTCGGACTGCCTGGTCGCAGCGGTCCACGGTGTCGTGGGCCCATCATAGGAATGCGCGTCGCGCCGTGTGATGACCCAGGGGTGGTGAATCGGAACAAGACTCCGGCTCGTCGCGGCTTTCGCCCCGTTTGGGCAGGTGTTCGGCCGGCCGTGAGCCGACCGTGCGGGGCGACCGGGCCCCGCACGAGCCGCTCCGCACCCCGGCGCTACTTGTCGTCCGGTGTCCGTGGCGGGCTGACCGTCGTGCGCGGGGAGCGCCGCTGCGAGGACGTGCGCACGATCAGCTCGGTCGGTATCACCTGTTCGACCGGCTGGTCCGAATCGACGCCCTCGATGGCGTCGATGAGCAGCTGGACGACGGCCGTGCCGATGCGGCGCGGCTTCAGGGAGAGCGTGGTGATGGGCGGCTCGGTGCTGGCGTACACCGTGGACTCGCTGCAGCACACCAGCAGCAGGTCGTCGGGGACGCGGAGCCCGTAGCGGCGGGCGGCGGCGAGCAGGTCGGTGCCGTTGGGGTCGAACAGGCCGTAGACGGCGTCGGGCCGGTCGGGGCGGGCGAGCAGCCGGTCGGCGGCTACGGCGCCCGCGCACGGGTCGTGCGCCGGGTAGGCCTCGTAGACCGGGTCCTGGCCGACGCGCTCGCACCAGCGCAGGTAGGCCGTGGTCGACAGGTGGGTGTAGGTATCGGTGGACGTGCCCGTGAGCAGGCCGATGCGGCGGGCGCCGGCGTCGGCGAGGTGGTCGAGGATGCCGAGGACGGCGGCCTCGTGGTCGTTGTCGACCCAGGCGGTGACGGGGAGCGAGCCGGCCGGGCGGCCGTCGGAGACGACCGGGAGACCCTGCCGGACGAGTTCGCTGACGACCGGGTCCTGGTCGGAGGGGTCGATGACGACCGTGCCGTCCAGGGCGACGTTGGACCACACGTCGTGGCGGGAGGTCGCGGGCAGGATGACCAGGGCGTAGCCGCGGGCGAGCGCGGCGGAGGTGGCGGCCCGTGCCATCTCGGCGAAGTACGCGAACTCCGTGAAGGTGAAAGGTTCATCCCCGTACGTGGTCACGGTCAGGCCGATCAGTCCCGACTTGCCTGTCCGGAGGGTGCGGGCGGCGGCCGAGGGACGGTACCCCAGCCGGTCGGCGACCTCGCGGACATGGCGCCGGGTGGCGTCCGGGAGCCGGCCCTTGCCGTTGAGGGCGTCGGAGACGGTCGTGATGGAGACCCCGGCGGCGGCGGCCACGTCTCTGATGCCCGCCCGGCCCGGCCGGCTGCCTCGCCGTGAGGTTTCCGCGCGGCTCACCTGGTGCTTCCCTGCTGCTGTCATGGCGAGCCGATAGTAGGGCTCATGCGGTGGGGTAGTGCGGACGCATATGCACGCGTTGACAGGCACGTTTCTGCATGGTCGGAAGGCGCCAACTGCCTTAGAAATGAAGCCAGTTGAGCGCTCCCACGGCACGACGTGGCTTGTCGACGCGCATGGGCCTGCCAAGTGCCGGATGTCTCGAAGAGGTCTCAACTCACCTGCACGGGTGATGCGCGCCACGGCGCGAGCCACCGGCGCGTAGATATATGTACGGCGCGCCCCCCGAAACGTACGCCTTCGTACTTCGATGCCCCTGATGCCGGTGGCGGGGCGGGCTCCGGTCCGGCTCCGGCTTGCTGTCGCGCACCTGTACGCAGCGGGGCCGAATCCTCATAAGGTGAGGAGTATTGGAAGCCGGCGGCGTCGACGGTCCGCCGGTGGTCGCGAGGAGGACTGCGGTGAGCGAGACAAGCCCCAAGCTGCGCGCCGAGCTGGAGGGTATCCCCACCTACAAGCCGGGCAAGCCCGCCGCGGCCGGCGGGCCCGTGGCCTACAAGCTGTCCTCCAACGAGAACCCGTATCCGCCGCTGCCGGGCGTCATGGAGAGCGTGACCGCGGCCGCCTGCAACTTCAACCGGTACCCCGACATGGCGTGCACCGGGCTGATGAACGAGCTGGCGGAGCGCTTCGGCGTGCCGATCTCCCACCTGGCCACCGGTACCGGCTCGGTCGGCGTGGCCCAGCAGCTGATCCAGGCCACCAGCGGCCCCGGCGACGAGGTGATCTACGCCTGGCGGTCCTTCGAGGCGTACCCGATCATCACCCAGATCAGCGGCGCCCGGTCGGTGCAGGTGCCGCTCACGCCGGGCGATGTGCACGACCTGGACGCGATGGCGGACGCGATCACCGACCGGACGCGACTGATCTTCGTCTGCAACCCCAACAACCCGACCGGCACGGTGGTGCGGCGGGCCGAGCTGGAGCGGTTCCTGGACCGGGTGCCCGGCCATGTGCTGGTGGTGCTGGACGAGGCCTACCGGGAGTTCATCCGCGACGTCGAGGTGCCCGACGGCGTCGAGCTGTACCGGAACCGGCCGAACGTCTGCGTTCTGCGGACGTTCTCCAAGGCGTACGGCCTCGCCGGGCTGCGCGTCGGGTTCGCGATCGCCCATGAGCCGGTCGCGGCGGCGCTGCGCAAGACGGCGGTGCCGTTCGGGGTGAGCCAGCTCGCGCAGGAGGCGGCGATCGCCTCGCTGCGTGCGGAGGACGAGCTGCTGGGCCGGGTCGGCTCGCTGGTGTGCGAGCGCACGCGCGTGGTCGACGCGCTGCGGTCCCAGGGCTGGACGGTGCCGGAGACGCAGGCCAACTTCGTCTGGCTGCGGCTGGGGGAGCGTACGGTCGCGTTCGCGCAGGCCTGTGAGGAGCACGGGGTGGTGATCCGGCCGTTCCCCGGCGAGGGTGTGCGGGTGACGGTCGGGGAGACCGAGGCGAACGACATCTTCCTGAAGGTGGCGGAGGCGTTCCACAAGGATCTGTGACCCCCCGCTGAGGGATCAGTCCCTGGCGTCCACGCACTCCACGCGGACGGGGTCGCCGTCCCGCACGGTCGCCAGGGCGCGGGCGTCTCCGTCGAGACGCCCCAGGACGTTGCACGGACTCGCGAGGCGGCACTCGGCGCCTCGCGAGATCGGCGTGGGCCCGTAGGGGAGGGCGAGCGCGTCGCCGTCCGTCCAGAAGGCCACCGTGCCCGGCTCCACCACCTGCCGGGCGTCCGTTTCACGTGAAACAGAGACGCCTGTGTCGAAATACACCTCTTCGCCCCACGTGTGGGCGGTGGAGGTGAGCGGAAGCGCCTTGGTGAGGGCCTCGGTGGTGGGTGAGCTGTCGTCGAGGGTCGCGGTGATGTTGCCCGCGGGCCAGGAAATACGTATCTGCATGGCGCGCAATTCAACAAGATGTTGAAGTCGCTGCCAAGGCCTTGACGAGAAGGCGAAGGGGGGACCCCCCTTCTATTGCCGAAAATCAGTGCGTCATAATGGCTTGTGAATGTGAACGCGTTCACAAGCGCGTCCCGATTGCTCCGTATGTGCGCAACAAAACGGGGCAAACCGCCGCTGTACCACGGCGTAGTAAGGAGAGTGACGACGTGGACTTGGCCCTGGCGCCGGAGACACTGGCGCGCTGGCAGTTCGGCATCACCACCGTCTACCACTTCCTGTTCGTCCCGCTGACGATCTCCCTGGCCGCTCTCACGGCCGGGCTGCAGACGGCCTGGGTGCGCACGGAGGACGAGAAGTACCTCAGAGCGACGAAGTTCTGGGGCAAGCTCTTCCTGATCAACATCGCCATGGGCGTGGTCACCGGCATCGTGCAGGAGTTCCAGTTCGGCATGAACTGGTCGGACTACTCACGCTTCGTCGGCGACATCTTCGGTGCCCCGCTCGCCTTCGAGGCACTGATCGCGTTCTTCTTCGAATCCACCTTCATCGGCCTGTGGATCTTCGGCTGGGACAAGCTGCCCAAGAAGATCCACCTGGCCTGCATCTGGATGGTCTCGATCGGCACGATCCTGTCGGCGTACTTCATCCTCGCGGCCAACTCCTGGATGCAGCACCCCGTCGGCTACAAGATCGACAAGGTCAAGGGGCGCGCAGAGCTGACCGACTTCTGGGCCGTGCTGACCCAGAACACCGCGCTCAGCCAGGCCTTCCACACCTTGTCCGCGGCCTTCCTGACGGGTGGCGCCTTCATGGTGGGCATCGCCGCCTACCACCTGGCCCGCAAGAAGCACATCCGCGTGATGAAGACCTCGCTGCGGCTCGGTCTGGTCACCGTGGTCATCGCCGGGCTGCTCACCGCGATCAGCGGTGACACCCTCGGCAAGGTCATGTTCAAGCAGCAGCCGATGAAGATGGCTGCCGCCGAGGCGCTGTGGGACGGCCAGAAGCCGGCGCCGTTCTCGATCTTCGCCTACGGCGACGTGGAGAAGGGCCACAACACCGTGGCCATCGAGATACCGGGCCTGCTGTCCTTCCTCGCCAACGACGACTTCACCTCGTCCGTCCCCGGGATCAACGACGTCAACAAGGCCGAGCAGCAGAAGTTCGGCCCCGGCGACTACCGTCCCAACATCCCCGTCGCCTTCTGGGGATTCCGCTGGATGATCGGCTTCGGCATGGCCTCCTTCGCCATCGGCCTCGCCGGGCTCTGGCTGACCCGCAAGAAGTTCATGCTGCCGCAAGCCCTGAGGGTCGGCGAGGACGAGGTGCCGCACCTGGTGCTGTTCAAGAACAAGGCGCTCAGCCCGCAGCTGACGCCCTGGTTCTGGCGCATCGCGACCTGGACCATGGCCTTCCCGCTGATCGCCAACTCCTGGGGCTGGATCTTCACCGAGATGGGCCGCCAGCCGTGGGTCGTCTACGGCGTCCTGCAGACCCGCGACGCGGTCTCCCCCGGTGTCTCCCAGGGGGAGGTCCTCATCTCCATGGCCGTCTTCACGACGCTGTACGCGATCCTCGCCGTGGTCGAGGTCAAGCTGCTCGCGAAGTACGTCAAGGCCGGCCCGCCCGAGCTGACCGAGGCCGACCTCAATCCGCCCACGAAGATCGGCGGCGACACCCGTGACGCCGACAAGCCGATGGCCTTCTCGTACTAGGCCGAGGGAAACAGTCATGGAACTTCACGACGTCTGGTTCGTCCTGATCGCCGTCCTGTGGACCGGCTACTTCTTCCTGGAGGGCTTCGACTTCGGAGTCGGGATCCTCACCAAGCTGCTGGCTCACAACCGGCCCGAGCGGCGGGTGCTGATCAACACCATCGGTCCCGTCTGGGACGGGAACGAGGTGTGGCTGCTCACGGCGGGCGGTGCGACCTTCGCCGCCTTCCCGGAGTGGTACGCCACCCTCTTCTCCGGCTTCTACCTGCCCCTGCTGGCCATCCTGGTCTGCCTGATCGTCCGGGGCGTCGCCTTCGAGTACCGGGCGAAGCGCCCCGAGGAGAACTGGCAGCGCAACTGGGAGACCGCGATCTTCTGGACCTCGCTGATCCCGGCGTTCCTGTGGGGCGTGGCCTTCGGGAACATCGCGTGGGGCGTGAAGATCGACCAGCACTTCGAGTACGTCGGCAGCGTCTGGGATCTGTTCAACCCGTACGCGCTGCTCGGTGGCCTGGTGACCCTCACCCTGTTCACCTTCCACGGGGCGGTGTTCACCGCGCTCAAGACGGTGGGGGACATCCGGGTGCGGGCGCGGAAGCTGGCCTTGCGGGTCGGCGTCCTCACCGCCGTCCTGGCTCTGGCCTTCCTGCTGTGGACACAGGCCCACAGTGGTGACGGCAAGAGCATGGTGGCTCTGGTCGTGGCGGTGGTCGCGCTGGTGGCCGCGCTGGTGGCCAATCAGGCGGGGCGTGAGGGATGGTCGTTCGCGCTGTCCGGCGTCACCATCG
The DNA here is from genome assembly GCF_040682635.1 of Streptomyces sp. NPDC051133. Taxonomy (NCBI): domain Bacteria; kingdom Bacillati; phylum Actinomycetota; class Actinomycetes; order Kitasatosporales; family Streptomycetaceae; genus Streptomyces; species Streptomyces sp. NPDC051133. The sequence continues at coordinate 70,511 of NZ_JBFBBK010000005.1, read as the reverse complement.
TGGCCTCCGTCGCGATGCTCTTCCTGTCGCTCTTCCCGAACGTCATGCCGTCCACGCTCGACGGAAGCTGGAGCCTGACGGTCAGCAACGCCTCGTCGAGCCCGTACACCCTGAAGATCATGACCTGGCTGGCGGCGATCGCCACACCGATCGTCCTGCTCTACCAGGGCTGGACCTACTGGGTGTTCCGCAAGCGGATCGGCACGCAGCACATCGCCGAACCCGCACACTGAGTCCGCCGAGGGTGTGTTTCACGTGAAACACACCCTCTGGACCGAAGGGCATGTTTCACGTGAAACCCATCGATCCGCGCCTTCTGCGCTATGCCCGGGCCACCCGCTTCTTCCTTGCTGCGGTCGTCGGCCTCGGAGCCGTCGGCGCCGGCCTGGTCATCGCCCAGGCGATGCTCATCGCCGAGATCGTCGTCGGCGCCTTCCAGCACGGGCAGTCGGTCGCTGAACTGCGCACTCCCCTGCTTCTGTTGGCGGCGGTTGCCGTGGGCCGGTCGGTTGTCGCGTGGCTCACCGAACTGGCTGCCCACCGGGCCGGCGCGGCGGTCAAGTCCGAGCTGCGGCAGCGGCTTCTGGACCGGGCGGCGGCGCTCGGCCCGGGCTGGCTGAGCGGCCAGCGGACCGGCTCGCTGGTCACCCTGGCCACCCGCGGGGTCGATGCCCTCGACGACTACTTCTCGCGCTACCTCCCGCAGCTGGGACTGGCGGTGGTCGTGCCGGTCGCGGTGCTGGCGCGGATCGTCACCGAGGACTGGGTGTCGGCGGCGATCATCGTCGGCACCTTGCCGCTCATTCCGCTCTTCATGATGCTGATCGGCTGGGCCACCCAGTCCCGGATGGACCGGCAGTGGCGGCTGCTGTCCCGGCTGTCCGGGCACTTCCTGGACGTGGTCGCCGGCCTGCCTACGCTGAAGGTGTTCGGCCGGGCCAAGGCGCAGGCCGAGTCCATCCGCAGGATCACCGGCGAGTACCGCCACGCCACCCTGCGCACCCTGCGGATCGCCTTCCTCTCCTCCTTCGCGCTGGAGCTGCTCGCCACGCTGTCGGTCGCGCTGGTCGCCGTGACGATCGGCATGCGGCTGGTGCACGGAGATATGGATCTGTACGTCGGCCTGATGATCCTGGTGCTGGCGCCGGAGGCCTATCTGCCGCTGCGCCAGGTGGGCGCGCAGTACCACGCGGCGGCCGAGGGGCTCGCCGCCGCCGAGGAGATCTTCACCGTGCTGGAGACACCGGTCCCGGCGTCCGGCAACGGCGCGGTGCCCGAGGGCGCGGTGGCCTTCGAAGGTGTCACCGTCCGCTACCCCGGCCGTGCTGCGGACGCAGTATCCGAGGTGTCCTTCACCGTCGCGCCGGGTGAGACCGTCGCACTGGTCGGACCCAGTGGTGTGGGCAAGTCGACGCTGCTGAACGTGCTGCTCGGATTCGTCCAGCCCACCGAGGGCCGGGTCCGGATCGGGGGAGCCGAGCTGTCCGGCCTCGATCTGGCGGAGTGGCGGTCGCGGATCGCATGGGTGCCGCAGCGGCCCCATCTGTTCGCCGGGAGCATCGCGGAGAACGTGCGGCTGGCCCGGCCCGACGCGGACGACATCACCGTACGCCGGGCGCTGGAGGACGCGGGAGCGCTGGAGTTCGTGGACGCGCTGCCCGAGGGAACCGAGACCGTGCTCGGCGAGGACGGGGCCGGGCTGTCGGCGGGGCAGCGGCAGCGATTGGCTCTCGCGCGGGCCTTTCTCGCCGACCGGCCCGTGCTGCTGCTGGACGAGCCGACGGCTGCGCTGGACGGGGCGACGGAGGGGGAGATCGTCGCGGCGGTGCGGAGGCTGGCCGCCCGGCGCACGGTGTTGCTCGTGGTGCACCGGCCGGCGTTGTTGTCGGTGGCCGATCGGGTGGTGCGGCTGGAGGAGCCGACGGCGCAGCGCCGGGACACCGGGCCCTCCAGAGGGCTGAGACCCCTCGGCGTGCCGGCACAAGACTTGCCGGACCTGCCCCGCGGGCCGGAGAGCGGTCCGGCGCACGCGGCGTCGGGTGGTTCCCGGCGTGTGCTTGCGCGGGTTCGGGGACTTGCCGGGGCCCAGCGCGGCCGGCTCGTCCTGGCGTCGCTGCTCGGCACTCTGGCGCTCGGCAGCGCCGTCGGGCTGATGGCGACCTCCGGGTGGCTCATCTCGCGGGCCTCGCAACAGCCGCCGGTGCTGTATCTGATGGTGGCCGTGACGGCCACACGGGCCTTCGGGATCGGCCGGGCCGTGTTCCGGTACGCGGAGCGGCTGGTGTCGCACGACGCCGTACTGCGGATGCTGGCCGACACCCGGGTCGCCGTGTACCAGCGTCTGGAGCGCCTCGCCCCCGGCGGGCTGCGCACCGCCCGCCGGGGCGATCTGCTCACCCGACTGGTCGCGGACGTGGACGCGTTCCAGGACTACTGGCTGCGCTGGCTGCTGCCCGCCGGCGCAGCCGTCGCCGTCTCCGTCGTCTCCGTCGGCTTCACGGCCTGGCTGCTCCCCGAGGCCGGAGCCGCGCTTGCGGCGGGTCTGCTTGCGGCCGGCGTCGGCGTTCCCCTCGTCACCGCGACCGTGGCCCGGCGGGCCGAGCGCCGGCTGGCGCCCGCCCGAGGAGTGCTCGCGACCCGCGTCACCGATCTGCTCACCGGCACCGCCGAGTCGACCGTCGCCGGTGCGCTGCCCGCCCGTAGGGACGCGACCCGCAGGGCCGACGGCACCCTCACCCGGATCGCCTCGCGCGCCGCCGCCGTCACCGCGCTCGGCGACGGGCTGACCGCGCTGGTCTCCGGCCTCACCGTCACGGCCGGCGCGCTGCTCGGCGCTCAGGCGGTGGCCGCGGGCCGGCTCAGCGGTGTGGCCATGGCCGTGGTCGTCCTCACCCCACTGGCCGCCTTCGAGGCCGTGCTGGGGCTGCCGCTCGCCGTGCGGTACCGGCAGCGGGTGCGGCGCAGCGCCGAGCGTGTGTACGAGGTGCTGGACGCGCCCGAGCCCGTACGCGAGCCCGAGCAGCCCCGGCAGGCGCCCGCGTCACCGTTCCCGGTGGTGATCAAGGGGCTGGCCGCGCGGCACGCGGGGCAGCGGGAGGAGGCGCTGGCCGCCTTCGATCTCACGCTGGAACGGGGCCGCAGGATCGCCGTGGTGGGGGCGTCCGGTTCCGGCAAGACGACGCTCGCCCAGGTGCTGCTGCGCTTCCTCGACCCGCAGGCGGGCTCGTACGCGCTCGCCGGGGTGGACGCCTGCGCGCTGGCCGGTGACGACGTGCGGCGGCTCGTCGGGCTGTGCGCGCAGGACGCGCACCTCTTCGACAGTTCGGTGCGCGAGAACCTGCTGCTGGCCCGGAAGGACGCCACCGAGGCCGATCTGCGCCGGGCGCTGGACCGGGCCCGGCTGCTGGACTGGGCGGACGGGCTGCCCGACGGTCTGGACACCCTGGTCGGCGAGCACGGGGCCCGGCTGTCCGGCGGCCAGCGACAGCGGCTGGCGCTGGCCCGGGCGCTGCTGGCCGACTTCCCCGTCCTGGTCCTCGACGAGCCCGCCGAGCAGCTGGACCTGCCGACGGCCGACGCGCTCACCGCCGACCTGCTGGAAGCCACCGAGGGCCGTACGACCCTGCTGATCACGCACCGGCTCGCGGGCCTGGACGCGGTGGACGAGGTGATCGTCCTGGACGCGGGCCGGGTGGTGCAGCGGGGGACGTACGCGCAGCTGGCCGCGGTCACCGGGCCGTTGCGGGCGATGGTCCAGCGGGAGGCCGAGGCCGAGTCGCTGGTGGGGGCACCGTGAGGGAGCCCCTGAGAAAGCCACCGAGCAGCCATCAGGGGCTCCCCGGTGAGGGGCTGGTCACCGAAGAGGCGACCGAGGGCTGCTCGGTGAGGGGCTAGTCGCGCCGCGCGAGGAGTTGCTCGATCACGACCGCCACCCCGTCCTCGTTGTTGGCGACCGTGCGGCCCGACGCGGCGGCGATGACGTCCGGGTGGGCGTTGCCCATCGCGTACGACTGGCCGGCCCAGGTCAGCATCTCGACGTCGTTGGGCATGTCCCCGAAAGCGACGACCTCCTCGTGCGAGATGCCCCGCTCGGCACAGCACAGGGCGAGCGTGCTGGCCTTGGAGACGGCGGGGCCGCTGAGTTCGAGCAGGGCGCTGGGGCTTGACCGGGTGACGTTGGCACGGTCCCGGACGGCGATCCGGGCGAGCGTGAGGAAGGCGTCGGGGTCGAGGTCCGGGTGGTAGGCGAGGATCTTGAGCACGGGCTGGTCGGCGCCCGGGCCGTCGGGCGCGAGCAGCTTCTCCGCGGGCAGGAGATGGTCCGGTATCTCCCTGTGCAGCTTGGGGTAGTCCGGCTCCTGGTGGAAGCCGTACGTCTGCTCGACCGCGAACACCGTGCCGGGTGCCGCCTCGCGCAGCAGCCGTACGGAGTCCAGGGCGTTCTCCCGGGCAAGTTCGCGCACCTTGACGAACCAGTGGGCGCCGGGGCCGCCGTGCAGGTCGACGACGGCCGCGCCGTTGCCGCAGATCGCCAGCCCGTGGCCGTGGACATGGTCGCTGACGACGTCCATCCAGCGAGCCGGGCGGCCGGTGACGAAGAAGACCTCGATGCCGGCCTCCTCCGCGGCGGCCAGGGCGGCGACCGTGCGCGGGGAGACCGACTTGTCGTCGCGCAGCAGAGTGCCGTCGAGGTCGGTGGCGATCAGCCGCGGCCGTAGGGCGGCGGACGGGGTCCCGGGCTGTCTGGTCGCTGAGGTCACCGGGCTATTCTCGCGCATATGCCCGCACGGTCGTGCGGAACTGCGCACAGATGAGACACAGATGACGCCCGGCGGACGCCGGGCGTGATCGGGACGTCGGCCGGGCGTGAGCCGGGCGTCCGTCAGCCCAGCTGGGCCAGGGCCTCCAGAGCGATCTGCTCGAAGACCTTCTCGTCCGCGGCGAAGTCGGAGTCCGGGATGGGCCAGTGGATGACGATCTCGGTGAAGCCCAGCTCCCGGTGGCGGCCGGCGAAGTCCACGAAGGCGTCCAGGGACTCCAGCGGCCGGCCCCGGTCGGGGGTGAAGCCGGTGAGCAGGACCTTGTCCAGCTCGGCCACGTCCCGCCCGGCCGCCGCGCACGCCTCGGTCAGCTTGCCGATCTGTCCGCGCAGCGCCTCGACGGACTGCTCGGGGGTGCCGGTCTCGTACAGCTTCGGGTCGCCGGTGGTCACCCACGCCTGGCCGTGCCGCGCGGCGAGCTTCAGGCCGCGCGGGCCGGTGGCCGCCACCGCGAACGGCAGCCGGGGCCGCTGCACGCACCCCGGTATGTTCCGCGCCTCGTTCGCCGAGTAGAACTCGCCCTCGTGCGTCACCGCGTCCTCGGTGAGCAGGCGGTCGAGCAGGGGCACGAACTCGGCGAACCGGTTCGCGCGCTCGCGCGGGCTCCACGGCTCCTGGCCGAGCGCGGTCGCGTCGAAGCCGGTGCCGCCGGCGCCGATGCCCAGGGTGACCCGGCCGCCGGAGACGTCGTCGAGGGAGATCAGCTCCTTGGCGAGGGTCACCGGGTGCCGGAAGTTCGGCGAGGTGACCAGCGTGCCCAGGCGCAGTCGGTCGGTGACGCCCGCGGCGGCGGTCAGCGTCGGGATCGCGCCGAACCAGGGGCCGTCACGGAAGCTCCGCCAGGACAGGTGGTCGTAGGTGTATCCGGTGTGGAAGCCGAGCTGCTCGGCCCGGGTCCAGGCCGAACGGCCGCCCTCGCTCCAGCGGCGGTAGGGCAGGATCACGGTGCTCAGACGCAGACTCATGCGTCCGAGAGTAAGCGGCTCCGCAGGCAACGGCCGAAAAGGTCACCGTACGCGGCCGCTCAACCACGGACTGAGCAGGGTCATGGGTACGTACTCCTTGTACGTGCGGTCGCCGGGCAGCGGGACGACGAGACGGTAGCCGGGCGGAAACCGGCGCGCCCTGACGTGGGCCAGGTCCTCGAAGACGGAGCGGAGGAAGGCGGGCACGTCGTCGCGCGGGACGTCGGGGCACTCGATGCCCTCGACGGTGATCAGCGCGTCGTCCTCCGGGTAGAGCCGGACGCTCACCCGGGGCAGGCCGCCGAACTCGACGTACGCCTCGTGCGGCAGGGAGCCGTCCGGGTCCGTGACCACGCCGACGCCCGAGGAGCTGCGGCGGGAGGTCTGGTCGGCGCCGATGTCGTCGGTCACCTCGATCTCGCGCGCGTAGTGGGCGGCGAGGACGCGCAAGGCGGTGACGGCGGCCTCGGTGGTGGGCAGATGCTCGGGCAGGTGGTCCATACCACCGATCATGAACTCCGAGCGGGGCCCGTGTCACCGGGGGGTCCGAACCGCCGCTCTCAGCGGGGCCCGGGGAAGCGCAGGTAGCGCGGTGGTACGGCCTGTGTCAGCCAGACGCCGTTGGCGCTGACGTGGAAGACGTGGCCGTCGCGGTGCATGGCGCCGGCGTCGACGGTGAGTACCACGGGCCGGCCCCGGCGGGCGCCGACCCGGGTGGCGGTCTCGCGGTCGGCGGAGAGGTGCACGGCGTGCCGGTTCATGGGCTTGAGGCCCTCCGACCGGATCGCGTCCAGGGTGCGGGCGACGGTCCCGTGGTAGAGGTACGGCGGCGGGGCCGTAGGGGGCAGTCCCAGGTCGACGTCGATGCTGTGGCCCTGGCTGGCGCGGATCCTGGTGCCCTCGATCACGAAGCGCTGCTTGTCGTTGGCGGCCACCACGTGGTCCAGTTCCTCGCGCGTGAAACGGAATCCGTGCGCGGCGGCAGCGCTGATCAGCGTGTCGATCTCCACCCAGCCGCCCTGGTCCGGCGTGAGCCCGATGCGCTCGGGCTGATGGCGCAGGTGTTTGGAGAGATACTTCGACACCCTCACGGTGCGTCTTTCGTCCATGCGTCCAGCGTGCGCGAGAGGCGTGGATCACGCAGCTCGTTTTTGGTCGCAGGTTTGATCCACAGGCAAGTCGGCTTATCCACAGGCGAATTGACGATCCTGTGGACAACTGACGTGCTCTTTACGGAGATTCGTCAACCTCTGTGCCGTCAGGTCCGGGTGGATACAGTGCATCCAACGCCCTGGCTCTGACTTCCCGTTCAGCAGAGAGGCGGACGAACTCGGAGACGTGGTCCCTTCCAACCAGCGCTTCCACAGCGGTGATCGTCTCTGCGGGCAGGGGGACGTACCGGGTGCCGGAGTGTTGCTCCGGCGGCTCCGGCGGCTCCTGCGTGCCGAGGTGGCTGCGCAGGTGGTGCGTGGCCAACACCCGCATGGCCCGCGCCAGTTCCGCGTCCACCGTCTGCTGGGCGAGAGGGCGGAGCCGGCGTACGAGCGAGGCCGCTTCGGCCGCGTGTGCGTCCGTGCGGTGGGCGGGGTCCTCCAGGTAGCGCGCGAACACGTACTCGGTGGTGAACTCCAGGAATCGGGCGGCGATGTGCTCCACCTGGCCCCTCAACTCCCGCAGGTGCGAGGAGATCGCGGACAGCGGCACCCCGGCCGCGTGCAACTCGACCGCCACGGACAGCTCTTGAGGGCTCGGGACGAGGAACGCGTCGGGATCTCCGTCGATCGGTTCCAGTACGCCGAGTTCGACAGCCTCGGCCACGGCGTCGTCGTCCGGGGTGCCGCCGAAGCGGGCGTCGAGTTCGGCGCGCGTGATGCGGTCGGGCCGTTCGTCCGTCCACGGGCCCTCCACCTCCGTGACCAGGCCGAGGACTCCGCCCAGGCCGCGGCCGGTGTCCCAGGCGTCCAGCAGTTCCTTGATGGACGCCAGGGTGTAGCCGCGGTCGAGGAGGTGGGCGATCTGGTGAAGGCGGGTGACGTGGGCCTCGGAGTAGAGGTTGGCGCGGCCCTGGCGGTTGGGGCGGGGGAGCAGGCCGCGGTCCTGGTAGGCCCGGATGGTGCGCACGGTGGTGCGGGTCCGGTGGGCCAAGTCCTCGATGCGGTAGGCCTTGTGGGCCGTCCGGTCGGTCATGGCCCGGTCACCCGGCCGGCCCGGCCGCTCACAGCCTCGGCTCCACCCGCGCGATCCGCCGCAACGCCCCCGGTACGAAACGGGACATGAGGTGCGCGCCCCGGGCTTCCGGCGTCACCGGTACCACCGCCTTGTTACGGATCACCGCGTCCAGAACGGCCTCGGCCACCTTCTCCGGCGGGTAGTTGCGCATCCCGTACAGCCGGGCCGTGCTCTTCTGGCGGCGGCGTTCCTCCGCCTCGTCGACGCCGGCGAAGCGGGCCGTCGAGGTGATGTTGGTGTTGACGATGCCGGGGCAGATCGCGCTCACCCCGATGCCCCGACCGGCGAGTTCGGCGCGCAGGCACTCGGAGAGCATCAGCACGGCCGCCTTGGAGGTGCTGTACGCGGGCAGGGCACGGGACGGCTGGAAGGCGGCCGCGGAGGCGATGTTGACGATGTGGCCGCCCTGGTCCCGCTCGGCCATGCGGGCGCCGAAGAGGCGGCAGCCGTGGATGACGCCCCAGAGGTTCACGTCCAGGACCTTGCGCCAGTCGTCGGTCGTGGTGGCGAAGAAGGAGCCCGACAGGCCGATGCCGGCGTTGTTGACCAGCACGTCCAGCACGCCGTACTCGCGGTGCACGCGTTCGGCGAGCTTCTCCATGGCCTGCTCGTCGGAGACGTCCGCCGTCTCGGCCCAGGCCTCGGGGGCGCCGATCAGCCGGGACAGCTCGGCGGTGCGGGCGGCGGCCTCGGTGTCGCGGTCGACGGCCACCACGCGCGCACCCGCCTCCGCGAACGCGAACGCCGTGGCCCGGCCGATCCCGCTGCCCGCACCGGTGACCAGCACCAACTGCCCGCCGAAACGGTCGGCGTGGCGGCCGGAGGCCTTCGGCTCGGGGCGGCCGCCTTCCACGGACATGACGAATTCCTCGATCCAGGTGCTCAGTTGGTCGGGCCGGGTGCGGGGGATCCAGTGCTTGGCCGGGAGGGTGCGGCGGGTCAGCTGCGGGGCCCACTGCCCCAGGTCGTCGTACAGGCGCTCCGAGAGGAACGCGTCGCCCTGGGGCGTGATGAGCTGCACGGGCGCGTGTGCGTACGCGTCCGGGCGGGGCCTGCGCAGCCGGGCGCGGACGTTGTCCCGGTACAGCCAGGCGCCGTGGGCCGCGTCGGAGGGGAGCGAGGAGGTCGGGTAGCCGTCGCCGGGGACCTTCTCCACCCGCTGGAGGATCTTCGGCCAGCGCTTGCCCAGCGGGCCGCGCCAGGCCAGCTCGGGCAGCACGGGCGTGTGCAGCAGGTAGACGTACCAGGACTTGGCGCCCTGGCCGAGGAGCTGGCCCACCCGGCGCGGCGTGGGACGCTTCACGCGCGCGTTGATCCAGTGCCCGAAGTGGTCCAGGGACGGCCCGGACATCGACGTGAAGGAGGCGATACGGCCCTCCGTGCGGCCGACCGTCACGAACTCCCAGGACTGCACCGAGCCCCAGTCGTGGCCCACCAGGTGCACCGGCCGGTCCGGGCTCACCGCGTCCACGACGGCGAGGAAGTCGTCGGTGAGCTTGGCGAGGGTGAAGCCGCCGCGCAGCGGCTCGGGCGCCGTGGAGCGACCGTGGCCCCGCACGTCGTACAGGACCACGTGGAAGCGGTCGGCGAGCCGGACCGCGACCTGCGACCAGACCTCCTTGCTGTCCGGGTAGCCGTGCACCAGCACCACCGTCGGCTGCTCCGGGTCGCCCAGCTCGGCCACGCACAGCTCGACCCCACCGGTCGCCACCCGGCGCTCCCGCGCCCCCTTCAGCGTCACGTCCGCCACCTTCCCCGCCCCGTCCGCCGTCACTTCTCCTCCGCCCAGCGCCGCACGTGCGGCAGATCGTCGTCCAGCCAGAACGCGCTCTCCCCGGGGTCCTTCGAGTCGGTGACCACGAGGATCTCCTCGAACTTCGCGCCCGTACCCCGGAAGCCGAGGTGGGGTTCGACCGCCCACAGGCCCGGCTGCGGCGGGTGGTCCGAGAAGCGGTACGGCGACCAGAGGGGCGACCAGCCCTCGCGGTGGCCGTGCAACGCGTCGGCGGCAAGGCCCTTGAGGGACTGCGTGCCGAACCCGAACAGATGCGGCGAGAAACGGCGCTGCTTCACGCGGTCCACCTTGTGGGCGATCACCCCGAACGGGTACGCCCGGTGCCGGTTGGCGTACCCCTGGCGGACCATGAGCCGGTCCACGTCCTCGTAGATCTCCCGCAGCGGGCGTCGCTCGCGCACCTCGCGCAGGATCAGCGCCCGGTGTGCCTCCAGGTCGGCCATCAGCCGGTCCTGCACCGGATTCACGCCCAGCGAACCCGAGTAGCCGATGTCCGCCGTGTATCCCTCGAACACCGGCGCCATGTCCAGGATGAACGGCATCCCGGGCTCCAGCGCGCGGTCCGTCGGGAAGAACTGCAGCGGAACGCGGAAGCCCGTGAACGCCGTACGGTCCCCGAACCAGGCGAAGGGCAGGTGGAACCAGTCCCGCACCCCGCGCTCGCGCAGCCACTCGCGCTGCATCCGCGCCGCCTCGCGCTCGGTGACGCCCGGCTGCAGCCGCGCCGCGACCGCCTCCGCACACTCGTAGGCGAGGCGCTGCACCCGCCTGAACCCCCGCAGCTCCACGGAGAGTTCACTGCTCACTGCCGTCGTCATGCCGCCCCGTCCCGTCGTGCCGTCGACTCGGCCGCTCGCCCCGTCGACCGCGGTACGCGTCCGTAACTTGACACTGGTGAATGTGACAGTTGTTAGAGATGGCGTCAATAGGGAGGTCGCGGCCTGTGGACAACTCGCGGTAACCCTTGGGTGGGGCATCCCTTAGGGCCCCGTAATACCTGGGTCTGACGCGAAGACGGCTCTGAGGTCTGACGACCCGCGTGGTCCGGATCACTACCTTCGATGACGTGACTGTGATCGCGACCGAAAGCCTGAGCAAGCGGTTCCCCCGGGTGACCGCGCTCGACCGGCTGTCCGTGGACATCGGGCCCGGTGTGACGGGACTCGTCGGAGCCAACGGCGCCGGCAAGTCCACCCTGATCAAGATCCTGCTGGGTCTGTCCCCCGCCACGGAGGGCCGCGCCGAGGTGCTCGGCCTCGACGTCGCCACCAAGGGCGCCGCCATCCGCGAGCGCGTGGGCTACATGCCGGAGCACGACTGCCTGCCGCCGGACGTCTCGGCCACCGAGTTCGTCGTCCATATGGCGCGCATGTCCGGCCTGCCGCCCACCGCCGCCCGCGAGCGCACCGCGGACACCCTGCGCCACGTCGGCCTTTACGAGGAGCGCTACCGCCCCATCGGCGGTTACTCCACCGGCATGAAGCAGCGGGTGAAGCTCGCCCAGGCGCTGGTGCACGACCCCCAGCTGGTCTTCCTGGACGAACCGACCAACGGCCTGGACCCGGTCGGCCGCGACGAGATGCTGGGCCTGATCCGCCGCATCCACACCGAGTTCGGGATCTCGGTCCTGGTCACCTCCCATCTCCTCGGGGAGCTGGAGCGCACCTGCGACCACGTCGTCGTCGTCGACGGCGGCAAACTCCTGCGCTCCAGCTCCACCACCGACTTCACCCAGACCACGACCACCCTCGCGATCGAGGTCACCGACAGCGACGCGCACCCGGACGGCACCCACGCGCTCCGCGAGGCGCTCCGCGCGCGCGGGGTCGACACCCACGCGGAGGGCGCGGGCCTGCCCGGCGCCGGACACATCCTGCTGCTGACGGCCGCGGGCGAGGAGACGTACGACCTCGTGCGCGACGTGGTGGCCGACCTGGGCCTCGGCCTGGTGCGCATGGAACAGCGCCGGCACCACATCTCCGAGGTGTTCACCGGCAGCGACGAGCAGCGGAAGGAGGCCGTCGGACATGGCGGTTGAGCATCCCCCGGCCACGCCCGCCGGCGACCGGTCCCGCATCCACGACATCGGCTACCGCGGCTACGACGGCCCACGCCTCGGCCGTGCCTACGCCCGCCGCTCCCTGTACTCGCAGTCCCTGCGCGGCGCCTACGGCCTCGGCCGCTCGGTGAAGTCCAAGGTGCTGCCCATGCTGCTGTTCGCGGTGATGTGCGTGCCCGCCGCCATCATGGTGGCCGTCGCGGTCGCCACCAAGGCGCACGAACTGCCGGTCGCCTACACCCGCTACGGGATCATGATGCAGGCCGTGGTCAGCCTGTACGTCGCCGCGCAGGCGCCCCAGGCCGTCTCCCGGGACCTGCGCTTCAAGACCGTGCCGCTGTACTTCTCACGGCCCATCGAGACCGCGGACTACGTGCGCGCCAAGTTCGCCTCGCTCGCCTCGGCGATCTTCATCCTGACCGCCGCTCCCCTGCTCGTGATGTACGTGGGCGCGCTGCTGTCCAAGCTGGGCTTCGCCCACCAGACGAAGGAATTCGCCGAGGGACTGGTCTCCGTGGCCCTGCTCTCCCTGCTCTTCGCCGGCATCGGTCTCGTCATCGCCGCCGTCACCCCGCGCCGGGGCTTCGGCATCGCCGCCGTGATCGCCGTGATGGTCATCTCCTACGGCGCGGTCAGCACGCTCCAGGCCATCGCCGACGTGCAGAACCACACCGATGCCATCCCGTGGATCGGGCTGTTCTCGCCGATCACGCTCATCGACGGGGTCCAGTCGGCCTTCCTCGGCGCCACCGCCCGCAATCCCGGGGCCGTCGACCCGTCGGCCGGACAGGGCGTGGTCTACGTCCTGGTCGTCCTCGGCCTCATCGCCGGCTGCTACGGCCTGCTGACGCGCCGCTACAAGAAGGTGGGACTGTGACCACACTGAGCCTCGACCACGTCTCCCGCTGGTTCGGCAACGTGGTCGCCGTCAACGACATCACCATGACCATCGGCCCCGGCGTCACCGGCCTGCTCGGGCCCAACGGCGCCGGAAAGTCCACCCTCATCAACATGATGGGCGGCTTCCTCGCCCCCTCCACCGGCACGGTCACCCTCGACGGACAGCCGGTGTGGCGCAACGAGCGGATCTACCGGCACATCGGCATCGTCCCCGAGCGGGAGGCGATGTACGACTTCCTCACCGGCCGCGAGTTCGTCGTCGCCAACGCCGAACTGCACGGCCTCGGCGACAAGGCGGCCCAGCGCGCCCTCGCCACCGTCGAGATGGAGTACGCGCAGGACCGGAAGATCTCCACGTACTCCAAGGGCATGCGCCAGCGCGTGAAGATGGCGAGCGCCCTCGTCCACGACCCGTCGCTGCTCCTGCTCGACGAGCCGTTCAACGGCATGGACCCGCGGCAGCGCATGCACCTCATGGAACTGCTGCGGAAGATGGGCGACGAGGGCCGCACGGTGCTGTTCTCCTCGCACATCCTCGAAGAGGTCGAGCAGCTCGCCCGGCACATCGAGGTCGTCGTCGCCGGCCGGCACGCGGCCAGCGGCGACTTCCGGAAGATCCGCCGGCTGATGACCGACCGCCCGCACCGCTATCTGGTCCGCTCCAGCGACGACCGCGCCCTCGCGGCGGCGCTGATCGCCGACCCGTCCACGTCCGGCATCGAGGTCGACCACGCCGAGGGCGCGCTGCGCATCCAGGCCGTCGACTTCGGCCGGTTCACCTCCCTGCTGCCGAAGGTCGCCAGGGACCACGGCATCCGGCTCCTCACGGTCTCGCCGTCCGACGAGTCCCTGGAGTCCGTCTTCTCGTACCTGGTCGCGGCGTAGGAGGCCGAAGATGTACGACCCCACCGTCGCCCGGCTCACCTACCGGGCCCTGCTCGGCCGCCGCCGAGCTCTCATCCTCGGCGCGCTGCCGCTGCTGCTGATCGTGATCTCCGTCGCCGTGCGCGTCCTGACCGGAGCCGACGACCAGACGGCCTCCGACGTCCTCGGCGGCTTCGCCCTCGCCACGATGGTGCCGATCATCGGCGTCATCGCGGGCACGGGCGCGATCGGCCCGGAGATCGACGACGGCTCCGTCGTCTACCTGCTGTCCAAGCCCCTGAAGCGGCCCGCGATCATCTTCACCAAGCTCATCGTCGCGATCGCCGTGACCATGGTCTTCTCGGCGGTGCCCACGCTGATCGCCGGCCTGATCCTGAACGGCAACGGCCAGCAGATCGCCGTCGCCTACACGGTCGCCGCGCTGATCTCCTCCATCGCCTACTCGGCGCTGTTCCTGCTGCTCGGCACGGTCTCCCGGCACGCGGTGGTCTTCGGGCTCGTCTACGCGCTGGTCTGGGAGGCGCTGTTCGGCTCCCTGGTGCCCGGCGCGCGCACGCTCAGCGTCCAGCAGTGGTCGCTGGCCGTCGCCCACAAGCTGGCCGGCGGGGACCTGATCACCTCCGACGTGAGCCTGCCGACGGCCACGGTGCTGCTGGTCGCGGTCACCGTGCTGGCCACGTGGTACGCGGGACAGAAGCTGCGGTCGCTGACGCTGGCGGGCGAGGAGTAGGCGCTCTGCGGCTCCCCGTCCGGGCCCGGCGGCCTTGACGGGGACTTCACCTCGGTCCGCGCAGACTGGGCGGATCGGATGCACGGCTAGGAGGCCGGTGATGGCAGAGGAGATACGGCGAAGCGGCGGGCGCGGTCGGCGGGACGCGGAGGCCGCCGACGCGTGGAACGACGTCGTGCTGGACGAGGACTTCGTACGGGCCGCCGACACCTCCGAGCCGTCCGCCCGGGCCCGGATGCTCGCCGCCCGCTGGCGGGCCGAGGCGCCCGAGCCGCAGCCGTGGCGCTCCGACGAGCCGCCGGCCGGCTGGTTCTTCAGCAGGGCGCGGCGCCGCAGGTGGCGCCGCCGGTAATTCGATGGCGTCCAACTCGGCCCTGGGGCACAGTGGTTGTGCCCCATCCGCCGGGAACGTCCCGGCGCCGCGTGCTGGGAGAGGAGGTGGGCGATGTCCATGCACGGCAGTACGCCCAACTCCCGTCAGGGCAGTCCGAGGCGGGCTCCGGAGTGATCCTCACTCCTCCGTAGAGCTCAGGGGACAGCCCGGGGCGGCCGCTTCGAGCACGCGATGTGTCTCTCGCGTGGGCCGCCCACCCGGAGGATTGGCCGAGTGGTAAGGCACTGGCTTGCACTGTGTTTGATTGAAAGCAGCCATGGTCGGGGGCGACCCCGCGCACGTTCGATCCGTGCATCCTCCGCGAGACGTTGTCACTGTGACATGGCCACGATGGTGGTCGGGGAGGCCTGGAGCCGGCCGGGAAGGTACCCGGTGCCGCAGGCCGTGCCCACCCGTTCCGCCCTGCGGAACGCCTGCCCACGGCGGTCGCGACCCCTACGCCAGCAACCGTTCCAGCACCACCGCGATGCCGTCCTCCTCGTTGGAGGACGTCACCTCGTCGGCCACCGAGCGGAGCTCCTCGTGGGCGTTGGCCATGGCCACGCCCCGAGCCGCCCAGGCGAACATCGGGATGTCGTTCGGCATGTCGCCGAAGGCGATCGTGTCCGCGGCCTTCAGGCCCAGGCGGCGGGCCGCCAGGGACAGGCCCGTGGCCTTCGACAGGCCCAGCGGGAGCAGCTCCACGATGCCCTCGCCCGCCATGGCCACCGTCACGAAGCCGCCTGCGGCCTGCCGGGCCGCTTCCGCCAGCTCGTCGTCGCCCAGCGTCGGATGCTGGACGTAGATCTTGTTGAGGGGGGCCTTCCAGAGGTCGGAGGCGTCCTCGAACGGCGTCGCCGGCAGCTTGCCGGTGACCGCGTACCCCGGGCCCACCAGCACCTCGCCGTCCAGGCCGTCACGGCTCGCCGCCAGGTACAGCGGGCCCACCTCGGCCTCGATCTTCGCCAAGGCCACGCCCGCCAGCTGCCGGTCCAGGGTCACGGACGTCAGCAGGCGGTGCGCCCCGGCGTCGTAGACCTGCGCGCCCTGGCCGCAGACGGCGAGGCCGTCGTAGCCGAGGTCGTCCAGGATGTGCCGGGTCCAGGGGACCGCGCGGCCGGTGACGACGATGTGGGCCGCGCCCGCCGCGGTGGCCGCGGCGAGCGCGTCACGGGTGCGCCGCGAGACCGACTCGTCGGAACGCAGGAGCGTTCCGTCGAGGTCGGTGGCGATCAGCCGGTACGGGAACCCGGTCACTTGGCGACCGGCGCCAGGACCTCGCGGCCGCCCAGGTAGGGGCGGAGCACCTCGGGGACCCGGACGGAGCCGTCGGCCTGCTGGTGGTTCTCCAGGATCGCCACGATGGTGCGCGGAACGGCGCACAGCGTGCCGTTGAGGGTGGCGAGCGGCTTGACCTGCTTGCCGTCGCGGACGCGGATCGACAGGCGGCGGGACTGGAACTCGGTGCAGTCCGAGGTCGAGGTCAGCTCGCGGTACTTGCCCTGGGTCGGGATCCACGCCTCGCAGTCGAACTTGCGGGCGGCCGAGGAGCCGAGGTCACCGGTGGCGACGTCGATGACGCGGAACGGCAGCTCCAGCGAGGTCAGCCACTGCTTCTCCCACTCCAGCAGGCGCTGGTGCTCCGCCTGGGAGTCCTCGGGCGCGACGTACGAGAACATCTCGACCTTGTCGAACTGGTGCACGCGGAAGATGCCCCGCGTGTCCTTGCCGTGCGAGCCGGCCTCACGGCGGAAGCACGGGGAGAAGCCCGCGTACCGCAGCGGCAGCTTGTCGGCGTCGATGATCTCGTCCATGTGGTAGGCCGCGAGCGGGACCTCGGAGGTGCCGACCAGGTACAGGTCGTCCTTGTCGAGGTGGTAGACGTCCTGGGCCGCCTGGCCGAGGAAGCCGGTGCCCGCCATGGACTGCGGGCGGACCAGCGCCGGGGTGAGCATCGGCGTGAAGCCGGCCGCGGTGGCCTGGGCGATCGCCGCGTTCACCAGGGCCAGCTCCAGCAGGGCGCCGACGCCGGTGAGGAAGTAGAAGCGGGAGCCGGAGACCTTGGCGCCGCGCTCGACGTCGATCGCGCCGAGCAGCTGGCCGAGCTCCAGGTGGTCCCTGGGCTCGAAGCCCTCGGCGCCGAAGTCACGGATCGTGCCGTGCGTCTCGAGGGTGGCGAAGTCCTCCTCGCCGCCCACGGGCACGTCCGGGTGGACGAGGTTGCCGAGCCGGAGCAGCAGCTGCTGGGTCTCGGCGTCGGCCGCGTCGCGCTCGGCGTCTGCGGCCTTGACGTCGGCCTTCAGCTGCTCGGCACGCTTGAGCAGCTCGGCCTTCTCGTCGGCGGCGGCCTTGGGGATCAGCTTGCCGAGCTGCTTCTGCTCGGCACGCAGCTCGTCGAAGCGGACGCCGGAGGACCTGCGCCGCTCGTCGGCAGACAGGAGGGAGTCGACGAGCGCGACGTCCTCTCCACGGGCGCGCTGGGACGCGCGCACACGGTCGGGGTCCTCACGAAGCAGGCGAAGGTCAATCACGGGACCAAGGCTACCGGTGTGGGGTTGCCGCTCACGAATCACTATTCCGAGGAGTCGTGATGCGTCGCTTACGTTCCGTTATGGGTGAATTGCGCGGCGTGTCAAGGAAAAGCGTCTCACTCCCTGGGACGGGGCACCCTCCGGGCGACGGGTTGACCGGATTCCCTTGTGGAGAGCGGGACTTAGCGGTCTCGCTGTCCACAGGAATCCACACCTCCGCGAGAGTTATCCACAGGCTGTGTGGAAGGACTGTGGATTTCGGAATTGATCACTCCGGAACTCTCCACCGGACTGAGGAATTCCCGGGTCAAAGGTCGCCGACACCCGCTTTCGGGTGGAAAAAGGTCGCCCTAAAAGATGAACCAAAGGAAACGAGTGGACGAAGGGTGACCTGACGGACGGTGGCCCCATCGGGGACTTGTAGGGCGATTTGTCGACTGGCTCACACACCCTTGTCGACTTGTCCCCAGGTCGAGAAGCGGACCTGTGGATAACTTCTGTGGATAACGAAGATATGCAGGTAGTACTGACCGGAAGCAGCCTACGACCCCGCCGGAACCGGTCTCGAACCGCCCGCCTCTAGAACCGGCCGTCCTGGCAGCGCGCCACCCAGTCCGCCGCCCCCATGAACTCGCCGTCCGACGTGCCCGGCAGGGTCGGCCGGGCCTCGCCGGGGGTGATGTCGGCGCGCGGATAGGAACCGAGGAAACGCGCCTGGAGGCAGATCCGCTTCAGGCCCATCAGCGCCTCCGCCATCCGGCGGTCGGAGATGTGGCCCTCGGCGTCGACGCAGAAGCAGTAGTTGCCGATGCCCGCGCCGGTCGGCCGGGACTGCAGCAGCATGAGGTTGATGCCGCGGGAGGCGAACTCGCCGAGCAGGTCGCGCAGGCCACCGGGGTGGTCGTCCCGCTGCCACAGCACCACCGAGGTCTTGTCGGCGCCGGTCGGCGCGGCGGGCCGGGCCGGGCGGCCGACCAGCACGAACCGGGTCTGCGCGTTCTCCGCGTCGTGGATCTCGGTCTCCAGGGCCTCCAGACCGTACCGGGCGGCGGCGAACTCGCCGGCGAAGGCGGCGTCGTAGCGGCCCTCCTGGACCAGGCGGGCGGCGTCCGCGTTGGAGGCGGCCGACTCCCAGAGGGCGTCCGGGAGGTTCGTGCGCAGCCAGTTGCGCACCTGCGGCTGGGCGGCCGGGTGGGCGGAGACCGTCTTGATGTCCGTGAGCTTCGTGCCGGGCCGGACCAGCAGCGCGAAGGTGATGGACAGCAGCACCTCGCGGTAGATCATCAGCGGTTCGCCCGCGACCAGTTCGTCCAGGGTGGTGGTGATGCCGCCCTCGACCGAGTTCTCGATCGGCACGAAAGCCGCCTCGGCCTCGCCGGCCCGCACCGCGTCCAGCGCGGACTGCACCGATACATACGGGATCAGCTCGCGGGTGGCCGCTTCCGGAAGCGTGCGCAGGGCGACTTCGGTGAAGGTGCCCTCGGGGCCGAGATACGCATAGCTCGCTGGCATAGCCTCACCCTAATGGCCGCGGGGCGCCCGGGCCGAGGCGTCTCACCGGAGTCACCCGACCGTGTGGTTTGGGCCCGGAAAGCCCAGTAAGCCGGGTCAACCCCGGACTACCCCTCCAGCAGGCGCTGTCCCACGTACTCGCCCTTCGCCGCCCCGCCCGGCACCGCGAACAGTCCGCTCGCCTCGTGCCGGATGAACCGCGACAGCGCGTCGCCCCGGTCGAGCTTGCGCTGCACCGGTACGAAGCCGCGCAGCGGGTCGGCCTGCCAGCAGACGAAGAGCAGACCGGCGTCCGGTGTGCCGTCCGCGCCGAAGCCGTCGTGGTAGGAGAACGGGCGCCGCAGCATGGCCGCGCCGCCGTTCTGGTCGGGCCGGGTGATCCGGGCGTGCGCGTTGATCGGGACGGCGTACCCGCCCTTGGCGTCGGTCTTCTCCAGGTCCATCGCCGTCGTCTCGGCGCCCCCGGACAGCGGCGCACCGTCGGCCTTGCGGCGCCCGATGACCTGCTCCTGCGCGGTGAGCGACAGCTTCTCCCAGTCGTCCAGGAGCATGCGGATGCGGCGCACGACGGCGTAGGAGCCGTTCGCCATCCAGGCGGGGTCGCCCGTGGCCGGAACGAAGATCCGCCGGTCGAAGTCGGAGTCGGCCGGCTTCGGATTACGGGTGCCGTCGAGCTGGCCCATGAGGTTGCGGGCCGTCATGGGGTGGGGCGTGGCGCCCGGGGTGCGGTTGAAGCCGTTCATCTGCCAGCGGATCCGGGCAGCGCCGCCCGCGTCCTTCTGGATCGCGCGCAGGGCGTGGAAGGCGACCAGGGCGTCGTCGGCGCCGATCTGCACCCACAGGTCGCCGTCGCTGCGTGCCTTGTCGAGGTGGTCGGAGGAGAAGTCCGGCAGGGGGTCCAGCGCGCTCGGCCGCTGCTTCTCCAGGCCGGTCCGCGCGAAGAAGCCGTGTCCGAAGCCGAAGGTGACCGTGAGCGAGGAGGGGCCCGCGTCCCGGGCCACGTCGGTGTCGTCGTGCGGGGCGGCCTCACCCGCCATCAGCCGCTCGGCCGTCGTCGACCAGCGGCGCAGCAGGGCCGCCGCCTCCTTGCGGCCCGCACCCGCCACCAGGTCGAAGGCGGCGAGATGGCCGCGCGCCTGGAGTCCCTCGGTGATGCCGGGCTGATGTTTCCCGTGAAACATCGCCCGGTCGGAGCCCACGGAGGTCAGCGCGGTGGCCTGGGCGGGGGCGGAGGCATAACCCACGGCACCGCCGGCGGCGCCGAGGACGAGCCCGGTGGCACCGGCGGTGCCGAGCAGGGTGCGCCGGGAGATGCCGCCGCTGTCGGAGGCGGGTTCCGGCACGACGGACTCGGCCTTGCGCGCCTGAGGGACGGACTGGTCGGGCATGGTGTGGTTCAGCCGATCTGCGCGTTCTTGGAGACGGTCACCTGGTCGATGTCGGAGGTCCGCACAGTGACGGCGATCTTCCAGTCGCCTGCCATGGGGATCTGCACTCCGCTCGCCGACCAGTGGCCGGTCGTGATGTGGTCGGGGTTCACGGGGAGCGGGCCGATCTTCTTCGCCTCGAGGGTGAAGGAGACCTTCACCTCCGGGATGTCGAAGGCCCGGCCGTTGGGCCGCTGGACGTAGACGTGCATCTCGTTGCCGCCCACGCGCGCGGGGTCGAGGTCGATGCTGACCACGCCCTTGCCGTCGGTGCCGCCGGTGTCGAAGGGCATGTCCAGGGTGAGGGCGCCGTTCGAGGGGGTGGTGGCGGCGCTGGACGACGAGCTCGCGGCCCTGGCCTCCTGCTCGGTGCGGCCCGGCTCGGTCTGGGTCAGGGCGGTGGTGACGGCGAGGAGGACGATCGCGACGCCGGCCTCGGCGAACACCGAGCGGCGCAGCCCGAAGCGGTCGGGGTCGGCGTCCCGCAGCCGCTTCCGCCGGGCGGCGTCGACCGCGGCCCGCTGCCGGGCGAGCTGGTCGGCACGCCGGGAGTCGCCGTCGCCGGCCGCCTTGCCGGTACCGGACGCCTTGCCGGTGGCCGCCGCCTTGCCCGCGCCGGACGCCTTCGACGCAGACACCCGCGCCTTCTCGGCCGCCTCGGTCCGCTCGGCCTTGGCGCCCGTCTCCGCCGTCTCCGTCTTCTCCGTCTTCTTCGGCTTCCCCGCGGCGGCGACCGCGTCCCCCAGTCGTCCCGTCCAGCGCCGTGAGACCGACGCGACACCGATCAGCAGCGCCACCAGTCCGATCTTGACCAGCAGCAGCTGCCCGTACCGGGTGTCGGTGAACGCCGACCAGGAGCCGAGCTGGCGCCAGGACTGGTAGGTGCCGGTGGCGACCAGTGCGAGGACCGAGCCGAAGGCCAGGCGGGAGAAGCGGCGGACGGCGACGGCCTCGACCGGGGCCTCGGCGGGCGCCCGGTAGAGGGCGACGAGGAGGGCGGTGAGGCCGCCCAGCCAGGCGGCGACGGCGAGCAGGTGGATGACGTCGACGGGCATGGCGATGCCCGGCTGGAGCCCGACCGAGGCGTGCTCGGCCATCGCCCAGCTGGTGGCGAGCCCCGCCGCGACGACCACGCCGCCGATCGCGAGCCCGAACGTCAGGTCCCGCTTCTCCTCGCCCTCCTCGCGCCGGGTGTAGGCGCCGAACAGGACGGCGATGAACAGCGCGGCGGCGGCGAGCAGCAGCAGCCGGGAGACCAGCGCGGCACCGGTCTTGGTCTGCAGCACCTGGCCGAGCAGGTCGAGGTCGAAGACGTCGCCGACCTTCCCGGAGGTGGTGTACGAGCCGCGCAGGAGCAGCAGCCACAGAGTGGCCGCGGTGAGCGCCAGCCAGCCGCCGACGACCAGCCGCTGCAAGGCCCGTACCCCCGCGCCGCGCTGCCAGCAGGCGAGCACGAAGGCCGCGCCGCCCGCGAGCACGATGAAACCGGCGTACGACACGTACCGCCCGAAGGCGTAGAGCCAGCCGACCACCCCGCCGCCGGCCGCGGGGGCGTCACCGGAGACGACGGTCTGCGAGGGCGCCCCGACGGAGAAGGTGTAGGCGCCGGACACGGGATGGCTGTCCGCCGAGACGACCTGGTAGGTGACCGTGTAGGTGCCCTTGCCGAGGCCGCTCTTGAGCTGCACGGCGTACGTCGTCCCGCTCACGTTGGCGGGTGCGCCGGTCTGCACCGGCTTGCCCCTGGGGTCGAGGACGCGCAGGGAGTCGCCGTTCATCGCCACGTTCTCGGAGAACGTCAGCGACACCTGCGTGGGCGCCTGCTTGACCACCACCCCCTGTGCGGGGTCGCTGCCGGTCAGCGCCGCGTGCGCGGAGGCCGGTGAAGCGCCCGCCAGCAGCGCGCCGGTGACGGCGAGGAACAGCAGCAGCAGCGTGCGCAGGCGGGGGGTGATGGTCCGCGTCAAGGTGGTCCCTCCGTCAGTGGCCGGTCGACGGGTTGTACGTGGCGGACTTCACCGGCATCTCGACGGTGAGGGGCCCGGACTTGGC
This sequence comes from Streptomyces sp. NPDC051133, assembly GCF_040682635.1. Taxonomy (NCBI): domain Bacteria; kingdom Bacillati; phylum Actinomycetota; class Actinomycetes; order Kitasatosporales; family Streptomycetaceae; genus Streptomyces; species Streptomyces sp. NPDC051133. Next base: position 48,233 of record NZ_JBFBBK010000005.1, on the reverse strand, counting down.
AAAGGTGAGTTTCACGGTGACCGTCTGGCCCTGCCTCGGCTTTCGCTTCAGCTTCTCGAACATCAGATGGTTGCCACCGCTTTTGAACACGAGCCGGCCGTGCGCGGGTATGGCGAAGGACGGCTCCTCCTCCATGGCCCCGCCCATGGTGCTGTGCATGGTCACCTGCCCGGCGACGTTACTGGTCACCGAGGTCAGCTCGTCCTTCGCCGCGCCCGTGTTGATGATCGTCAGGAAGCCGGCGGCCATGTCGGCGGAGACCGGCTGGGGCATGTATGGCCCGTTCACCGACAGGTCGGCCGCCGCGGATCCGGAGCCGGATCCGGAGCAGCCCGCGAGGGCGAGGGCCCCGGTGAGCGTCACCGCGGTCAGGACGGCACGACGCCTCACGGCTTGGCCCCCTCGACCAGCTTGGGCAGGTCCTTGGTGTAGTCGTCGACCGTGGCGTCCTCGCCGTAGAGGACGTACCCGCCGTTCGTCTTCGGCGAGAAGGCGATGACCTGGGTGCCGTGGACCGAGACGAGCTTGCCGTTCTTGTCCTTCGTCGTCGGCTCCACGGAGATGCCGACGGAGCGGGCGCCCGCCTCGACGGTGGCGAAGTCGCCGGTGAGACCGATGAACTGCGGGTCGATGCCCTTGAGCCACTTGCCCAGCTCGGCCGGGGTGTCACGGCCGGGGTCGGTGGTGACGAAGACGACCCGCAGGTCGTTCTGCTCGGCCTTGGGCAGCGCCTTCTTGGCGACGGCGATGTTGCTCATCGTCGTCGGGCAGATGTCGGGGCAGTGCGTGTAGCCGAAGTAGAGCAAGGTCGGGTGGCCCTGGGTCTCCTTGCGGAGGTCGTACTTCTTGCCGTGCGTGTCGGTGAGGACGAGGTCCGGCTTCTCGAACGGCTGGTCGAGGACGGTGCCCGCCTTGCCCAAGTCGGACCCCGCCGAGACGACGGTGACGGGCGACTTGGCGTCGTCCCCGCTGCCGCAGGCGGAGAGGGTCAGGGTGGCGGCGGCGAGCAGCGCGGCCGCGGCGAACGTCTTCTTGCGCATAGAAAAATGTCCCAGATGTGAGTACTCCGGCGCGCACCGGGGTCGTACGACAGCGTCGCACGACCCCCGTGCGCGGCCCGGAACGGTGCGGCTCAGGCGGTACGGCGGCGGCCCGCGAGGACGCCGTAGGCCACACCCGCGGCGCCGACGACGATGCCGACGATGCCGAGCACGCGCGCGGTGGTGTCGGTGTCGTGGGAGCCGGAGTCCGCGGCGGAGGCCTTCTCGGTGGTGTCGGAGGCGCCCTTGGCGCTCGCCGTGCCGGGGTGGTCGTCGGCCGCGGCGGACAGCTGCAGCACCGGGGCCGGGTTCTCCGGCTCGTCCTGGCCGGTCTGCGGCACCTCGATCCAGCGGACGGTCTCCTTGTCGGAGTACGTCTGGATCGCCTTGAAGACGAGCTGGTCGGTGTTGTCGGGCAGGGCGCCGAGGGAGAGCGGGAACTTCTGGAAGTAGCCGGGCTCGATGCCCTTGCCGTCGGCGGTCCAGGTGACCTGGGTGACGGCCTCGTCGATCTTCTCGCCGTGCATGGTCAGCGGCTTGGCCAGCTTGGACTTGGTGACCTTCGCGGTCCAGCCGGGGACCGGCTCGGGCATGACGGAGGCCAGCGGGTGGTCGGCCGGGAGGTTCACCTCGAGCTTGGTGGTCGAGGCGTCGTCGCGCTCGTTGGGCACCTTGAAGTCGACGACCGCGTAGCCGCCCTTGGCCGCGGCGCCCTCGGGCTGCACGGTGACGTGCGCGAAGGCGGGAGCGGCGACGGTGAGGACGGCGGTGCCCGCGACGGCGGCAGCGGCGGCGATACGAGAAGCCTTCATGGCAGGGAGTACTCCACTCCGTGTGTGATCCGGTGCTGAAGAGAGGTACGCGTGCGCGTGGTGGTGCCACTTGCGTGGCTGTGCGCACGCGCGCGTGCCGCGCGACGGCGGCCCCTCTCCCACCGGGGAGTGGCGGGCGGTCGCGTCGCGTCAGGCGGCGAGAGCGAGGGCGGCGGCGGGCGGGCCGCGCCGGATCACCGTGTGCTGGAGCGCGGTGGTGTGCGGGGCGGGCGTCTCGTCCCGGTCGATGCGGCGGACGGACGGGCCGGACCCGGTCGCCGGGAGCAAACCGGCGCACAGGGCGCGCGTCAGCGCGAGCGCGGCGCGCAGGGATCGTACGAGCGCCCCCTCCGCGACTCCGTGCGCCGACAGTTCGATCAGCCGGAGCAGGGCCAGGTCGCCGCGGCGCAGCAGCCAGCCCGCCGCGAGGGCCGCGAGGACGTGCCCGAGCAGCATCGGCAGCGACGGCAGCAGCCCGGCGGAGGAGCCGGTCGCGTCCTGCGCGTGGGACAGGGCGGGCGAGCCCACCGCCCGGCCGGAGGGGTCGATGAGGTGCGCGTTCAGGAGCAGGTGGTAGGCGTGCCCGGGGGTGAGCATGGACGGGCTGGACCCGCACACCAGCCGGGCGGCCCGCTCGACGAGCGCGCTGTCGGTGAGCGACGCCGCGTGCATCGGGCCCATGGACCCGTTCGCGCCCATGGGGCCCATCGGCCCCGCCGCCATGCCGCCGCCGGCCATCGCGGTCCCGTGCTGGCCCAGCCCGAACAGGGTGTGCAGCACGGTCTGGCCGAGCGCGAGGAGCGCGGCGATGCCCGGCAGGGAGCGGGCCCGCCCCGTGAGCGGTGCCACGAGCAGCAGGGAGCCGAGGAAGCCCGCGCCGAGCGTCCACAGCGGCACGCGCGCGCAGGAGGCCAGGGTGTGCCCGGCCGCGGCCAGCACGACGCAGACCGCGGCGAACACCGCGGCCCGCAGGATCCGGAGCCCGGCTCCGGGACGCGTCGTGCGCGCGTGGGGGGCAGTCATGGCGGGGCTCATCATCCCACTGCCCTTACCGGCGTCCTACGGCAGGGCGCCGCACGCGCCCCCCTCATACACCGATTCCTGCCGGCGCGCATCGGCTGTCCGGGCGGAGCCCCGCCCACAGAACGCTTACGGGCCCCTACGGGCGGCAATACGTAACGGTATGTCGAGCCGCGGCCAGGAGGCTGGAGCATGAGCATCTGGTGGTCACTCCATCTGCGCCGCGAGGCCGCGAGCGTGCCGCTCGCCCGGCGGCTGCTGATCGGCACGATGGAGACGGCGGGCGTCGACCCGGAGATCTCCTACGACCTGTCCGTCGCCCTGAGCGAGGCCTGCGCGAACGCCGTCGAGCACGGCGGGGGCCCCACGCACGGAGGTTCCTCGGAGGCGTACCGGGTCACCGCGTACCTCGACGGGGAGAAGTGCCGTATCGAGGTGACCGATTCGGGGCCCGGCCTCACCCGCGTCCCGGACCTGCGGCCCCCGCGCGCGGAGGCCGAGCACGGCCGCGGCCTGTGCCTGATCCGGGAGTTGGCCGATCACGTCCAGATCGGGGCCAAGCCCGGCCGGGGCGGGACGGTGGTCAGCTTCGACAAGATCCTCAAGTGGAAGAAGGATCCTTCACTGCTCACGGCCTGACGGCACACGTGCCGAGTGGAGTTCACGGGCAGGCGCGGCGAAGACCACAACCCGTGGGCCCGCAGCAGTGCCGATCCTCTCGGCCGTGGCCGCCGGTGTGCTGCTCGCCGGCTGCTCGGCCTCGGTCAAGGTGGGCGCGTCCGAGCCGAAGCTGTCCCGGGAGAAGCTGGCCTCCACGGTCTCCGCGAAGCTCGCCGCCGCGACGGGCCGGCCCAAGCCGCACGTCACCTGTCCCGAGGACCTCGCGGGCAAGGTCGGCACCACCACCCGGTGCACACTCACCGCGGACGACGGCAGCACCCTGGGCGTCACGGTCAGGGTGACCTCCGTCGAGGACGGCCGGATCCACTTCGACTTCAAGGCCGACGACAAGGCTTCTCCGGCCGCCGGCTGACCCGCGCTCCCCGGCCCGCCGCCCTCCCCTCGCCCCTGCGGGGTCACCGGCCGGTGCCGAGCACCTCGGCCAGAACCTCGAGTGCCTCCGGGTAGGTCCGCTCCCGGGGTGTGCCGTAGCCGACGACCAGGCCCTGGGCGCGGTCGGGGGCGGGGGCGGGGGCGTGCCAGTGGGTGCCGAGGGCGCCGACGGCGAGGCCCGCCGCCTCCGCGCGGGCCAGGACCTCGGCCTCGTCGGGCACGTCGATCAGGGCGTGCAGCCCGGCCGCGATGCCCCGGACGCCCCGGTGCGCCCCCAGCCGGTGCAGGAGCTGGTCTCGCCGCCGCCGGTAACGCAGCCGGCACGCGCGTACGTGCCGGTCGTAGGCGTGACTGTCGATCAGCTCGGCGAGGGCGAGCTGCCCGATGGTCTCGGTGTGGTGGTCGCTGTGCAGCTTGGCGTCGGCGACCGCGTCGACCAGATGCGGCGGCAGCACCATCCAGCCGAGGCGCAGCGCGGGGCCGAGCGTCTTGGAGGCGGTGCCCAGGTAGACCACCTGGCCGGGGGCCATGCCCTGCAGGGCGCCGACCGGCTGCCGGTCGTAGCGGAACTCGCCGTCGTAGTCGTCCTCGACGATGAGGCCGCCCCGCGCGCGGGCCCAGTCGGTGAGCGCCCGCCGCCGCTCCGGATGCAGGGTCACGCCGGTCGGGTACTGGTGGGCCGGGGTGACCACCACCGCGGCCGCCTCGCCCAGCTCCTGGGCACGCACCCCGCGCGCGTCGACCGGCACCGGCACCACCGTCCCGCCGTTGTGCCGTACGACGTCCCGGTGGAACGGCAGCCCCGGGTCCTCCATGGCGACCGTGGAACCGTCCAGCACGCGCGTGAGGAGCGCGAGGCCCTGGATGTACCCGGAGGTGACGACGATCCGCTCCGGGGGCGCGAGCACCCCGCGGGCCCGTCCGAGGTACCCCGACAGCGCGGTGCGCAGTTCGATCCGGCCGCGCGGGTCGCCGTAGTCGTACGCCAGCGACGGTGCCGAGGCGATGGCGCGGCGCAGCGCCCGCAGCCACGCCGCGGCCGGGAACGCGCCGACGTCCGGGCTGCCGGGACGCAGGTCGAAACGGGGGGCACGCGCGCGTGCGTCGCTCCGGGGCGACTCCGTCTCCGGGGACGGCGGCAGGGCCGCGACCCGGGTGCCGGAGCCCTGGCGCGCGGTCAGGTACCCCTCGGCCACCAGCTGGTCGTACGCCGCCTTCGCCGTCCCCCGTGACACGCCGAGGTCGGTCGCCAGGCGCCGGGTGGCCGGCAGCCGGGTGCCGGGGGCGAGCCGCCCGTCCCGGACGGCGTCCCGCAGCGCCCGCTCCAGCCCGGCCCGGCGGCCGTCCGCCGAGTCCGGCTCCAGATGCAGGTCGACGCCGACACCGGACCAGAAGTCGTCCACGAGAACCCTCCCCCTAGGCACACGAATGGCCGGGCACCACCCGGGTGCCCGGCCATCAGTCTCGTATCAGCCCTTCAGCGACGCCATCCACGCCTCGACCTCGTCGGAGCGGCGCGGCAGACCGGCGGAAAGGTTCCTGTTGCCGTCCTGCGTGACGAGGATGTCGTCCTCGATGCGGACGCCGATGCCCCGGTACTCCTCCGGGACCGTCAGGTCGTCGGCCTGGAAGTACAGGCCCGGCTCGACGGTGAGCACCATGCCCGGCTCCAGCGTGCCGTCGACGTACGTCTCGGTGCGCGCGGCGGCGCAGTCGTGGACGTCCATGCCGAGCATGTGACCGGTGCCGTGCAGGGTCCAGCGGCGCTGCAGGCCCAGCTCCAGGACCCGTGCGACCGGGCCCTCGACCAGGCCCCACTCGACGAGCTTCTCGGCGAGCACGCGCTGGGCGGCGTCGTGGAAGTCGCGGTAACCGGCGCCCGGCTTCACGGCCGCGATACCGGCCTCCTGGGCCTCGTACACGGCGTCGTAGACCTTCTTCTGGATCTCGCTGTACGTGCCGTCGACCGGCAGCGTGCGCGTGACGTCCGCGGTGTACAGGGTGTGCGTCTCCACGCCCGCGTCGAGCAGGAGGAGGTCGCCGGAGCGGACCGGGCCGTCGTTGCGGACCCAGTGCAGGGTGCAGGCGTGCGGGCCGGCCGCGCAGATGGAGCCGTAGCCGACGTCGTTGCCCTCCACGCGCGCGCGGAGGAAGAACGTGCCCTCGATGTAGCGCTCGGACGTGGCCTGCGCCTTGTCCAGGACCTTCACGACGTCCTCGAAGCCGCGGACCGTGGAGTCGACGGCCTTCTGCAGCTCGCCGATCTCGAAGTCGTCCTTGACCAGCCGCGCCTCGGACAGGAAGACGCGCAGTTCCTCGTCGCGCTCGGCGGTGACCTTGTCGGTCAGGGCGGCCTCGATGCCGGCGTCGTGACCGCGCACCACGCGGACCGGGCCGGTGGCCTCGCGGAGCCGGTCGGCCAGCTCGCGCACGTCGGAGGCGGGGATGCCGTACAGCGCCGCGGACTCGGTGAGGGAGTGGCGGCGGCCGACCCACAGCTCGCCCTGGCCGGAGAGCCAGAACTCGCCGTTCTCGCGGTCGGAGCGGGGCAGGAGGTAGATCGTCTCCTCATGGCCGTCCGCGGTGGGCTCCAGGACCAGGACGCCGTCCTCGGTCTGGTCGCCGGTGAGGTACGTGTACTCGACGGAGGAGCGGAAGGGGTACTCGGTGTCGTTCGAGCGGGTCTTCAGGTTGCCCGCCGGGATCACCAGGCGCTCGCCCGGGAAGCGGGCGGAGAGGGCGGCACGGCGGCGCGCGGTCTCGGCGGCCTGCGGGATCGGCTTCAGGTCACGCAGCTCGGTGTCGGCCCAGCCGGACTTCATGTTCTCGGCCAGCTCGTCGGAGACGCCCGGGTACAGGCCGTTCTTCCGCTGCTTGATGGGCTCCTCGGCCTCGGTCTCCGGGCCCTCTGCGGTAGCAGAGTCGGGCACAGCCGGGTTGAGCTCGTCGGACACGTGATCCTCCTCGATACGCCATGTGATCTCCCCCGGGGCCCGCGACGCTCCTGCTTGTGGCCGAGCGGGGACCTCCATCATCGTACGGTCGTACCAGGAGCGGGCGGGGGCCGGATGCCCTGTTATGCCCGGTCATTACAGGTGGGCTCAGTCGAAGCGGGCCGCCAGCAGCACCACGTCCTCCTCGCTGTCGGCCGCGTCCAGGCCGCCCGGCAGGACCGTGCGCAGCACGTGGTCGGCCACGGCGCCGGGGTCGTGGCGCACCACGCGCGGGATGCTCGCGGCGGCGGCGTGCAGCCGGGCGAAGGCCCGGTCCATCGGGTCGCCGGTACGGTGCAGCAGCCCGTCGGTGTAGAGCAGCACCGTCTCCCCGGCCTCGGCCTGGATCTCCACGCTGGGCGCCTCCCAGCAGGCGAGCATGCCGAGCGGCGCGGAGACCGAGGTCTCGGCGAACTCGGTGCGCCGCTCGCCGATCAGCAGCGGCGGGCTGTGGCCGGCGCCGGCCAGGGTGACCTTGCGCAGGGCGGGCTCGCAGTAGGCGAACAGGGCGGTGGCCGAGCGGGCGGGCTCGGTCAGCCGCAGCAGCAGCTCCAGGTCGGACAGGACGGCGACCGGGTCCTCGCCCTCCATCACCGCGTACGCGCGCAGGGAGGCGCGCAGCCGGCCCATGGCGGCGACGGCGCTCGGGCCGGATCCGGTGACCGAGCCGACGGACAGGCCGAGCGCGGCGTCCGGCAGCGGCAGCGCGTCGTACCAGTCGCCGCCTCCGCGCGGGCCGGTGCGGTGCCGGGCGGCGAGCTGGACGCCGGCCACCCGGGGCAGCCGGGAGGGCAGCAGCTCCTCCGTGAGGGTCGCCACACGCGCGCGTGTGCGGTGCACCTCCAGCAGCCCGGCGAGGTGCTCGGTGGCGTGGCGGACGTAGAGGCCGGCGAGGTGGCGCTGCCGCTCGTGCGGCTCGGCGGGTTCGTCGTAGAGCCAGACGGCGGCGCCGAGGCGGCCGGCGGAGTCGGTGGCGAGGGGGAGCGCGTAGCTGGCGGCGTAGCCGAGGCGGGCGGCGACTTCGCGGTGCCGGGGATCGAGGCCGTCCTCGGCGAGCAGGTCGGGGTGGACGATCTCGCCGGTGCCGGCGGTGTCGTAGGGCAGGGCGCCGCGCGGGACGGTCTCGATGTGGCCGAGGTCGGCGCGGCCGAGGCCGAGGCCGAGGGTGGTGCGGGGGCCGAGGCCGTCGGCCGGTTCCAGGACGACCAGGCCGCGGCGGGCGCCGACGAGAGCGGCTCCGGCCCGCAGCAGCTCGTGCAGGGCGGGGTCGAGCGCGTGCGTCCGGGAGAGGCGCTCGGTGAGTTCGTGGAGGGTCGTGAGGTCCGAGACCCAGCCGGCCAGCCGGTCCTGGAGGACGGTGCCGGGCGCGGGGGCGTTCGGGGCGGGGACGGCAGCGGCGCCGGGGGCGGGGGGTGCGGGCGCGACAGTGTGTGCGGGCGTGGGAACCGTGGGATCGATTCCGGCCACTTTCGGAGGGTGCGGGGCGTTCATGGCGTCCGGCCCTGAGACCGGCGCGTAGTGCTGAAAAGCATCGCAAACCCCCATGTGATTCTGCGCCGCTAGCAGTGTCTCCACATGTACACGCACTCGTAAGGGGATGTCCAGCATTGTCCTGCGGGGATTCCTGGTGTCCGTGGGGCGCGGGAGGGTTTCTCCCGAACCCCTTGCCTTACTGCCAAGTTGGCTGAAAACTGCCTCAGGTATCGGCTCATTGCGGTCGACTGGCCTAGCTCGACGGAGCGTCACAGCGGTCGTGATGGGTACGTACTCGGTGAAGGCCAGGGGTGGTTGGGGGCTACCCGGAACCTGGCGACGGACCCGGGCGTCATAGCCACCGACGGCCGAGCCCCATCCTCCCGTGGCGGAGGCGGAGAGAACCACGCGCGACGCAAAACGCCAGACTTCGCCACCCCCACGCCGCAGCCGTGCTTTTGACAGACGCACTACGGACGCGGACGCGGCCCCTGCTCGACCCCGTGGGGTTCCCCCTGGCGTGCACAGGGGCGTGATGCGCCAACAGGTACGCACAGTGAAGTGACCGACACATGGTGTGATGTGGACCACGGTGTTGCCAGCGGTGCAACGGAAAGGAACGAGCGCTCATGCGCGAGATCCCCGGAAGGCGACGCAGGCTCCTGTCCCGGCGGACCGACGGGAGGCCTGAGCTGATCGACGCGGCCCTGACCTTCGCGACCGAATGGCAATGGCCCGTTCTCCCCGGGGTGGCCCCGGACCCGCAGGGCCGGGCCCGCTGCGCCTGCCCAGACCCGGAGTGCACGGTGCCCGGTGCGCACCCCTTCGACCCCGGCCTGCTCGCGGCCACCACCGACGCCCGCATGGTCCGCTGGTGGTGGACCAACCGGCCGGCCGCGCCGATCGTCCTCGCCACCGGCCGGACGGCGCCCTGCGCGGTCAGCCTGCCGGCACTCGCCGCCTCCCGCGCCCTCGCCCTGCTCGACCGGCGCGGCATGCGCCTCGGCCCGGTGATCGCCTCGCCGGCCCGCTGGGCGCTGCTGGTGAAGCCGTACTCCATGGAGCAGTTGGGCGAGCTGCTGTACGCCAAGGACTTCGTCCCCGGCTCGCTGCGCTTCCACGGCGAGGGCGGCTATCTCGCCCTGCCCCCGTCCGAGACCGGCCAGGGCGCCGTCCGCTGGGAGCGGGCCCCGCTGCCCGGCTCTGCCTCGCCCTGGGTGCCGGACGTGGAGGCCGTGGTGGACGCCGTGGTCGACGCCCTCACTCGTACGGGTGTGAGCGCGCCCGAGTTGTAGGGGTGTCGGGCGCGGCCGGGGCGGCCGGAGCCCCGTCGCTCGTTATCTTCCGCACATGGTGCGAATCTCTGGGCGGCACGGCGAGCGAGCGCCGCTGCACGGCCGGCCGGACTCCCGAACGCTGCGTCTGCTCGCCCTCGTGGGCGGCGTGACGGCCGCCGTCGTGCTGCCGTTCGCCGTGGCGTCCGCCGGACAGGTGGGCGAAGCGGCCCGCCACGCGGTGGCCGGGGCGCCGCAGGACGCCGCACGGAGCCCGCGGCACCAGGACGCCAAGGATCCCTCCGCCGCCCCCAGCCGGTCCGCCGGGCTGCTGGGCATCGGCCTGGCCACCGCCGCCCGGTGCGGGCCGGAACTGACCTCGCCCGACGGCATCGAGGCACAGACCTGTGTGCTGACGCAGGGCGCGGACACCTGGGCGCGCACCTACTACCGCAACGCCACCGGCGAGTCGCTGGACTCCGTGCTCAGCCTGATGGGCCCGGGCGGCCACACCGTGCAGATGCGCTGCGCCACGGGCGCCGACGACGAGCCCGCCACCTGTGAGACGCCCCGCGAGCACAGCAGGGGCGGACCGGGGGCCTACACGGCCGTCACCGAGTTCTCCGGGCGCGGGACCGACGGCGCGCTGCTGCTGCGCTCGGGCAGCAACTCCTAGCGACGCGGAAACTCCCGCCACCGGCGGGGCGATCGACACACCGCGGCACGGTGTACACGGATGCGCATATGGAAAGACCCGGTTGCTGGCGACGGGGGATGCACCAGCAACCGGGCTACTCGAACCGTAACAAGAGATCGGCGGTTCGCAAATTCGATCCGGGTCATTCGGCCATCGATTTCCCTGTCACGACGGGGAGTTGTGACAGGAGTCACCCGCTGGTGCGCGTCACGCCTCGACTGACCGGCCGGTCAGTCGAGGCGCTCGCGCACACGGCCTCAGCTCAGGGTGACCTGCCGGTTGGTCAGCCCGCCGCGCGCCCGGCGCTCCTCCGGCGTGAGCGGCTCGGTGGCCGCGAGGGCCGCGGCGAGGCGCTCGGCGAACTCGGCCGCCGGCTTCTCCACGTCCTCCGCCGTGACCCCGCTCGGCAGGTCCCACACCGGCACGGTGAGCCCGTGAGCACGGAAGGAGCCCACGAGCCGGGTGCCCTCGCCGAGGCTCGAACGGCCCGCCGCGTGCAGCCGCGCGAGAGCGTCCAGAAGCTGCTCCTCCGCGTGCGGCATCACCCAGCGCAGATGGTTCTTCTCCGGAGTCTCGCACCAGTACGCGGCGTCGACGCCGGACAGCCGCACCGTCGGGATGGCCGCGGCGTTGGCCCGCTCCAGGGAGGCGGCCACCTCCGGGGTGGCGTTCTCCGCGTCCGGCACCCAGAACTCGAAGCCGCTGTGCACGGCCGGCTCGAACGCCGCCTCGGCATCGAGCAGGTCCTGCAGCCGCGGACCGTCGGCGGGGGCACGGCGGCCCTGCACCGGCGTGCCGGGCTCCGCCCGCAGCGCGCGCCCGAGGGTGTCGGCGAGGTCGCGGCTGATGTCGCCCGACGCCGTGTCGTTCTGCAGGCCGAGCAGGACCGAACCGTCGTCGCGGCGCAGCGCGGGCCAGGCCATCGGCAGCACCGTGGCGAGCGTGACCGACGGGACGCCCTCGGGCAGGCCCTCCTTCAGGGCCAGCTCGACCGTCGCGGCCGGAACCAGCTCACGGAGCGCCACCCAGTCGCACTCGCCCGGCAGCCCCTCGAACGGGCGCTGCACCAGCTCGGTCACCGCGTGCGCCGCGGCCCGGCCGTGGCACGCCTTGTAGCGCCGGCCGCTGCCGCAGGGACAGGGCTCGCGGGCGCCGACCACCGGGATCTCACCGTCCGTGAGCTGTGGCGGCTTGGCCTTCGTCTGGGGTCGCTTCTTGGCCATCGTGGGTGTCTCCCGGTTACGGCTCGTCTCGTACGGCGGGAGCCTAGCCGTTCAGGCCATGACCGGCGGGAACCTGTGGACAACGCACGTCTGCTCGACACCACAGGTGTGAACCTGTGGACAACTCCGTCACCCCTCGCGGTCCGGACGCGCACTCCGTGATCCGGGGCTGCTTCGGGGCTGCTCCGGGGCCGTTCCGGGCGTGCGCCCCGGTGCCGTGCCGTCAGTCCAGGTCCTCGAACGCGTCCGCGAAGTCCAGCTCCGCCAGGGCCGGCAGCGCCGAGGCCGTGACGCGCGTAGCGAAACCGTCGCGGCGGCACCCCGCATCGGGATCGTGAACGTCCGCGTGGACCACCACCCAGACCGTCACCTCGCCCCGGACGTCGTCCCGGACACCCCAGTCGTCGGCGAGCGCGGTGATGATGTTCAGCCCCCGGCCGCCGTGCGCGGTCACCGACGGGGTGGCCGGAGCCGGGCGGGTCGGGCCGCCGCCGTCCGTGACCTCGACGATGAGCCGGCCGCGCGGGTCGACCCGCCACGCGGCACGCACGTCACCGTCCCCGGCCAGTGCGTCGCCCAGGGGCCGCCCGTGCTTGCAGGCGTTGCTCAAAAGCTCCGAAAGGATCAGTACGGCGTCGTCGACGACCGCGTCGGCCACACCACCGCTGCGCAGCTGCGCCCGCATCCGGTGCCGCGCCTTCCCCACGCCCGCAGGGCCATGGGGTACGGCCATGCTCGACGACGTGGGCACCTCCTGTGCCACCACCAACGCCACCCCCGAGACCTCCTTCGCCCCACGCCACGGTGTGGATGCCCCCTTGGCCTGTACCGGAAACCGGCCAATCCCCTTCCGGTGACGCATTCGGCAAGGCCCTGCACGGAGCGAACGCGCCGGTGCACACCCTGTGACGAGAAGCTCTTTTCCCTGGTCGTCGTGTGGCGGGATGTCAGTGGCTGTGGCTGATAACGGAGGTAAACAGGACGCCCGCAACCGGGTCAAGACCGGTGCGCGGGTCTTTACCGGCCTCTTGAGGTCACACCCGTCCCAGTTGGCGCAGCACCGCGCGCGGACGGTTGGTGATGATGGCGTCGATGCCCAGCTCGACGCAGAGGTCGACGTCCTCCGGCTCGTTCACGGTCCACACATGGACCTGGTGGCCGGCCTTCTTCAGCCGCTCCACATAGCCGGGGTGGTTGCGCACGATGCGGATCGAGGGGCCCGCGATGCGTACCCCCGCGGGCAGCCGCCCGTCGCGCAGCCGGGGCGAGACGAACTGCAGCAGATAGACCGTCGGCAGCGTGGGCGAGGCGGCACGCACGCGGTGCAGCGACCGCGCCGAGAAACTCATGATCCGCACCGGCGACTCGGCGGGCGAGGCCGGCGCGTCCAGACCGAAGCGCTTCAGCAGCTGAAGCAGCCGGTCCTCCACCTGACCGGCCCAGCGCGTGGGGTGCTTGGTCTCGATGGCCAGCTCCACCCGCCGCCCGGAGTCCGCCACCAGCTCCAGCAGCCGCTCCAGAGTGAGCACCGAGGTCTCCTCGCGGTCCTCCGGCCGGTGCTCCCAGTCGGGCTCCTCGTCCCGCCCGCGCCATGCCTCCCGGCTCTTCCAGGAGCCGAAGTCGAGCGCGGTGAGATCGGCCAGCTCCAGCGCCGAGACGGCCCCGCGGCCGTTGGAGGTACGGTTCACCCGCCGGTCGTGGACGCAGACCAGATGGCCGTCCGCGGTCAGCCGCACGTCGCACTCGAGGGCGTCGGCGCCGTCCTCGATCGCCTTGCGGTAGGCGGCCAGGGTGTGTTCGGGCGCGTCCTCGGAGGCGCCCCGGTGGGCGACGACCTGGACGGAGCGCTGTGGTGCTTGGGTCACCGCGTCATGGTGCCACCGTCGCGGGGTACGCGTGGCGGCGCATACGCGTCCGAGGGGCGAACGGACACACACACCCTGACCATTTATGTAACTTTTGCCCGTAAGGTCCCAAGTAAAGGGTGGCCCTGGACCCACAGCCACCGCTTATGGTGCTCTGACGGCCCGTGGGAAAAGCTGACTGCATACAACGGGAACGACAGGACCATGCACCGCTGCACCGCGACGGGCACACGACGAGTGTGACCGCCCCTGCCGAGCGTGACCGAGTGTGACCGAAGCGACCGAGGACAACAGCCGTGGATCGAGGAGTAGAGCTGTGAGCACCGAGAACGAGGGCAACGCGGTACCCCCGGCCCCGTCCGCACCTCCCGTGCCGGTGGCCTCTCCCGCTGGCTCCCCGCAGGGCTCCGCACCCGACGGCGCCGAACCGACGGCGCCGCTGCCGCCCGTGCCCCATGACGCACCCACCGTGTCCGGCGCCGCCCAGCCCGCCGGACCGGCCCCCGCCGGCTCCTGGCCGCCTCCCCCGCCCGCCACCCCGTCCTACGGCGACGGCGCCTCCTACGGCGACGGCGCCTCCTACGGCGACGGGACCCCCGGTCCCGGTGGGCCCGTCGGTCCCGGTGGCGCGGGTGGCGGCTGGGGAGCGTCGTACCAGCAGCCCGCCCCCAAGCCGCGGGGCGGACGCGGCGGACTCGTCGCGGCCGTCCTCGTGGCCGCGCTGGTCGCGGGCGGCCTCGGCGGCGGCCTCGGCTACACGCTGGCCCGGGACCACGACGATCAGGGCTCCACCACCGTCTCCGCCTCCGACAGCGGCGCCGCCCAGATCAAGCGCGCCCCCGGCACGATCGCCAACGTGGCCTCCAGGGCACTGCCCAGCACGGTCACCATCGAGGCCGAGAGCACCAACGGCGAGGGCGGCACCGGCACCGGCTTCGTCTTCGACAAGCAGGGCCACATCGTCACCAACAACCACGTGGTGGCCGACGCGGTGAACGGCGGCAAGCTCACCGCCACCTTCCCCGACGGCAGGAAGTACGACGCCGAGATCGTCGGCCACGCGCAGGGCTACGACGTCGCCGTCATCAAGCTCAAGAACGCCCCGTCCGACCTCAAGCCGCTCGCCCTCGGCGACTCCGACAAGGTGGCCGTCGGCGACGAGACCATCGCCATCGGCGCCCCCTTCGGCCTGTCCAACACGGTGACCACGGGCATCATCAGCGCCAAGAACCGCCCCGTGGCCTCCAGCGACGGCAGCTCCACCAGCAAGGCGTCCTACATGAGCGCCCTGCAGACCGACGCGTCCATCAACCCCGGCAACTCCGGCGGCCCGCTGCTGGACGCCGCCGGCGCGGTCATCGGCATCAACTCGGCGATCCAGTCGACCAGCAGCAGCGGCGGCTTCGGCGGCTCCGGCCAGTCCGGCTCCATCGGCCTGGGCTTCGCCATCCCGGTCAACCAGGCCAAGTACGTCGCCCAGCAGCTGATCAAGAACGGCAAGCCGGTGTACGCCAAGATCGGTGCCTCCGTCTCCCTGGAGGACTCGACCGACGGCGCGAAGATCACCGACCAGGGCACGGGCGGCTCCGCCGCGGTCGAGTCGGGCGGCCCGGCCGACAAGGCGGGCCTCAAGCCCGGGGACACGATCACCAAGCTCGACGACATGGTGATCGACAGCGGCCCGACCCTCATCGGCGACATCTGGACCCACAAGCCCGGCGACAAGGTGACGGTCACCTACAAGCGAGGCGGCCAGGAACACACGACGGAGCTGACGCTGGGCTCCAGGGTCGGCGACAGCTGACCCGGACGACCGGTACACGTGGGGGTGTCTCTCGGGGAGAGGCGCCCCCACCTCCGTAGCCCGGGTCCCGACCCTCCCGGCAGGCCCGGTGTCGCCGCTCTACGGCCCACACCACCCGCCGCCTCCCCGATCCCGGTACGCTGTACCCGCTCCGCCCCAGGTGGGTGGGGGCCAGGTGGGTTGCCCGAGCGGCCTAAGGGAACGGTCTTGAAAACCGTCGTGGCGCGAGTCACCGTGGGTTCAAATCCCACACCCACCGCGTGAGTTCACAAGGGGCGCCTCCGGTATGGGCCGGGGCGCCCCTTCCGTTGTCCCGGTGTTCTGCCCCGGCGTCACACCTCGTCGTTCCGGGCCAAGTCCTCCCAGGCCGGCGAGCGCAGTCCGGCGTCCGCTTTCTCGCCGGACGCCACCTGTGGGCCGGAACCAGATGACCCTGAGGGTGGGGGGCACCAGGTGGACGGGGTTTCACAGGGTGAGTTCTACGGGTGGTGCCCCGTCATCCGTGCTGCCGAGGCGATCGTCGCGCGGGCTTCCTGTTCGGACAGGCCCGTGTGGAGGGCGGCCTCGGTGAGGGGGGTGGCCAGGGTGGGGCCGATGCCGTTCTCGTAGGCGCGGCAGGCCGCCCAGAACAGGCGGGTGTTGCGCTGGCCCTCGTGGGCCGAGAGGACGAACTGGACCAGGCCGCGGCCGTGGTCGCCGGGGGTCGGCGGGGTCGGGTGCGGGGTGCGGGGCGGTGGGAGCAGCAGGCGGAGGAGGGAGGACGGGCAGGGGGCGGGGGGCAGGTGTGCGGTGCCGGGGGCGGCGGTGTAGACGCCGTGGTCGGTGCGGGAGCCGGGGCCGACGAGGTAGCCGCCGGCGCCCCGGATGTCGATGCCGGGGGCGAGCCGGCCGGCCGAGTTCGGTACGACGGTGTCGGGCGGTCCGGTCAGCCACAGGTGCCGGCCTCCGCTCGGGGTGAGCACGACGACCGTCTCGGGGATCGTGAACAGGTGGCGCAGGGCCAGTTCACGCAGGGCGGCCGAGGAGTCGGTGCCGGTCTTGGTGTCCAGGTCGACGCCGATCAGGTGGTACGGGGGCAGTCCGCAGGCGATGCCGTAGCCGGTGGCCCAGGGGGCCGCGGCGAACAGCTCGCGGATGCGGACGGGGTCGGCCGAGGCGTCGTAGACGCCGTGGCCGAGGCGGCCGCAGGCGCCGTGGCAGCGTGGTCCGGCCGGTTCGGGGTCGTCGTGGTGGGGGGAGCGCAGGGCCGGGAGTTTCGTCCGGGACAGGGGGATGACGGCCAGGCCGCGTTCGGCGGCTGAGAGGGCGTGCGCGAGGGCCAGTGTCGTGGCCTGCCGGTCGGTGGTGGCCATGACTCCATGTTCGTATGTGCGTTCGAAAAAGGGAAGGGGGGTCCGTGGCGACGCGCCGGGGCGAGGGGTCCTGGCCTGGGTGTACGCCGGAACGATTCCCCGCTTGTGCTGCTTGGGGAGTGATCGTCCGAACTCATCCCGTGACGGGATCAAAGGTGGCGAAACAGGTTTATCGACTTGTCCTCACGCTTGCGTGCGAATCGCGGCTTCCGGGGTGGTTCGCCGGGGATTCGGTGGGCAACTCTGGTTGCGCGACGTCGTCCACGACAGTCGAGGCGGCCGGCCAACCGCCCTGACACCAGCCGTAGTTCACGTACCTCCGGCCCTCGGGCCGCAGAGTGCATGGTTCTGGAGGAACACATGGCAAGTATCCGTACCGCCCGCGTTCTCGCCGCCGTCTCCGCTCTCCCGCTCGCAGCCGCCCTCTTCGCCGGCATCGCCTCCGCGGACAACGGCGCCATCGCGGGCGACGGATCGAACGCGGGTGTGGCATCCGTCGTCGGCAGCGGGGTCGGCCACAACAACAACGGCAACTCGGCCACCACGAACCAGAACGCGGTCGGCTCCGGCGCCTCGAACCAGAGCAATACCGCGCAGGTCAACGGCTCCGCGTTCACGGCCGTCCAGCAGGGCAACGAGAACGTCGCCGTCCACTTCACCCGCCTCTGGTGAGCCGTGGGCGAGGCCCCTTGTGGTGAGGGGTCTCGCGGGGTGTGCTTCGGGGTCGTAAGGCGTCTGCGCGGCGGTGCTTCGGTGCCGCCGCGCAGACGTGTGCGCGGGCACCTTGACACCCTCCGGTATCTGACGGACAGTCAGAAACCGTGTCAGGTTCAGAGCATCACGTTCCTGTCGGGCGCCCGCCCGTCCAGCGACGTCCGAGGCCGGGAGGCCCGCCGTGCACCTCGCCCCCACCGAGCGGCAGCAGCACCTGCGCACCCGGCTCCGCGCCTACTTCCGGGCGCTGACTGCCGAGCACAGCGGCACCGACGACCCCCGCGCCCTGCTGCGCCGCATCGGCGCGGACGGCTGGCTGGGACTCGGCTGGCCGGTCGAGTACGGCGGCCAGGGGCGGGGCGCGGACGAGCAGTTCGTGTTCTTCGACGAGGCGTACCGGGCCGGCGCCCCGATCTCCATGGTCACGCTCAACACGGTCGGCCCCACCCTCATGAAGTACGGCAGCGAGCGGCAGAAGGCCCACTTCCTGCCTCGCATCCTCAGTGGCGAGCTGGTCTTCGCGATCGGCTACACCGAGCCCTGTGCCGGCACCGACCTCGCCTCGCTGCGCACCCGCGCCGTACGGGACGGCGACGGCTGGCGGATCGACGGGCAGAAGGTCTTCACCTCCGGCGCCCAGCACGCCGACTGGATCTGGCTCGCCTGCCGCACCGACCCGGACGCTCCCCGGCACCGGGGCATCTCCGTCCTCCTCGTCCCGACCGACGCGCCGGGGTTCTCCTGGACGCCGATCGAGACCGTGGGCGGGCAGACCACGACGGCCACCTACTACGACGGCGTCCGCGTCCCCGCCGGGAACCTGGTCGGCGCCGAGAACGAGGGCTGGCGGCTCATCACCGGCCAGCTCAACCACGAGCGGGTCGCGCTCGCCGCCATCGGCATGCAGGCCGAGGACTTCCTCGCGGCCGTGCTGACCGCCGCCCGTACACCCGACCGGGTGACCGGGCGGCGCCGGATCGACGAGCCGTGGGTACGGGAGCGGCTGGCCGAGGCGCATGCCCGGCTGGCGGCGACGCGCCTGCTCAACTGGCGTCTGGTCGCGGACGTGGGGGCGGGCCGGCTCGGCCCCGGCGACGCGAGCGGCGTGAAGTTCGCGGGAACCGAATCGGCGGTCGCGGTGTACCGGACGTGCCAGCACGTGCTCGGGACGGACGGGCTGGCGGGGCTGGTCCGTGCCGGGTCGCCGGGCGTGTTCGGGGACGGCGAGCTGGAGCGGCTGAACAGAGCGGCCCAGATCAACACGTTCGGGGGCGGGGTGAGCGAGGTGCAGCGGGAGATCGTCGCGCAGACGCGGCTCGGGATGGCGAGGGGGCGGCGGTGAGCGCGGTGCCGGGAGAGCGGGACGCGCTGACGGCGCGGCTCAAGGCCTACGAGGGCCGGCCCGCCGCCGTCGGCGGGGTGGGCAAGGACCCGGTGAACGCGCCGATGATCCGGCACTGGTGCGAGGCGATGGGCGACACCGACCCGGCCTACGCGGGCCCGGACGCCGTCGCCCCGCCCACGATGCTCCAGGTCTGGACGATGGGCGGACTCTCCGGCCACGAGGGCCGCACGGGCGCCTACGACGAACTGCTCGGTCTCCTGGACGAGTCGGGCTGTACGGCGGTGGTCGCCACCGACTGCGAGCAGGAGTACCCGCGGCCGCTGCGGCCGGGCGACGAGATCACCTTCGACGCGGTGATCGAGTCCGTCTCCGACCGCAAGACCACGAAGCTCGGCACGGGGTACTTCGTGACCACCCGCATGGACGTACGGGTGGCCGGTGAGGTCGCGGGCACCCACCGCTTCCGCATCCTCAAGTACGCTCCGGCCCACGCGAAACCCCCGGCCCGCCGCCCCCGGCGCCCCCGTCCGGTGGTCAACCGGGACAACGCCGGCTTCTGGCAGGGCGTGGCCGAGCACACCCTCCTCATCCAGCGCTGCACGGCCTGCGGCACGCTGCGCCACCCCTGGCTGCCGGGCTGCAACGCCTGCGGCGGCCTGGACTGGGACACGGTCGAGGCGAGCGGCGAGGGCACCGTCCATTCGTACGTGGTGATGCACCACCCGCCCTTCCCGGCCTTCGACCCGCCCTACGCGGTCGGCCTGGTCGAACTGGCCGAGGGCGTGCGGATGGTGAGCACCGTGGTGGGGGTGCCGTACGACAAGGTCCGCATCGGCCTGCCGGTCCGGGTGGAGTTCCGGACCTGTGAGGACGAGGAGGGCGCCCTCGTCCTGCCGGTCTTCCGCGTCGTCGAGGGGGAGGGCTGACATGGACTTCACGCCCACCGAGGCGCAGGCCGAGGCCCGGGACCTGGCCGCGCGCATCTTCGGCGACCTCGCCACCCACGAGCGGCTGAGGGCGGCCGGCACCGGCAGCGACCCCGAGCTGTGGAAGGCCCTGTGCGCGGCGGGCCTGATCGGCGCGGTGGCCGACCTGGGCCTGCTCGGCCTGGTGCTGCTCCTGGAGGAGCAGGGGCGTACGACGGCCCAGGTGCCCTGTGCGGCGAGCTGTGTCTACGGCCTGCTGGCGGTCGCCGCCCACGGCAGCGCCGAGCAGCGGGCCCGGCTGCTCCCGGCGATCGAGGACGGCTCGGCGGTGGTCGCCGGGGCGTTTCCGGCGCAGGGGGGTGTGCGGGTCTCGGCACCGGTCGTGGCGGACGGCTGGGCACCGGCTGTGGAGGACGGCTGGGCATCGGCTGTGGAGGACGGCTCGGCACCGGTCGTGGCGGACGGCTGGGCACCGGCTGTGGAGGACGGCTCGGCCGGGGGCGCCGGGGCGTCTACGGCGCAGGGGGGTGTGCGGGGCTCCGGGCCGGCCCGGTTGACCGGCACCGTTCCCGTCGTGCCCTGGCTGCGGGACGCCACGCATGTGCTGGTCGCCGACCCCGGACAACGGCTGTGGCTGGTCGCGGTCGGCGAGGGCACCGGGATCGTCCCGGTGGAGCTGACGGCTCCCTGGTCCGCGGCCCGGCTCACCCTGGACCGGGCACCGGCGGAGCCCCTGGGCGGCCCCGAGGCCTACGCGGACGTCCTCGCCACCGCCCGCACCGCCTTCGCCGGGCTGCAGGCCGGGGTGTGCGCGGGGTCGCTGGCACGGGCGGTGGCGCATGTCGGCGCCCGGGAGCAGTTCGGGCGTCCGCTCGGTACCCGGCAGGCCGTCCAACTCCGGGCCGCGGACGCCTATATGGACACCGAGGCGATCCGGGTGACGGCGTACGAGGCGGCCTGGCGGCGGGACGCGGGGATGCCGTACGCCACGCACGCGCTGACCGCGGCCTGGTGGGCGTCCGAGGCGGGACAGCGGGTGGTGCACACCGGCCAGCATCTGCACGGAGGCACGGGGGCCGACCTCGACCACCCCGTGCACCGGCACTTCCTGTGGGGCCGGCAGCTGGACGCCTATCTGGGTTGCGGGGCCGAAGTGCTGCAGGAGCTGGGGGAGCTGATCGCGAGTGGGGAGTGAAACATGACGACGGCATCGAGGGGGGCGCCGGCGGCGGGCACGGAGCTGCCCCCGCTGGAGATCCCCATCACCCGCACACTGATCGTGGCCGGGGCCATCGCCTCCCGGGACTACCAGGACGTGCACCATGACGCGGAGTCGGCCCGGCAGAAGGGCTCGCCGGACGTCTTCATGAACATCCTGACGACGAACGGCCTGGTCGGCAGGTACATCACCGACCGCCTGGGGCCGGGGGCGGTGCTCCGGAAGGTCGCCATCAGGCTGGGGGCACCCAACCACCCGGGGGACACGATGGTGCTGACCGGCAGGATCGAGCAGGTCGACGGCGACACGGCGACGGTCCGGGTGACCGGCGCCAACGGCCTCGGCCACCACGTGACCGGCACGGTCACGGTCACCCTCCCGGCACGGGCCGAGCCCGCGGGCCCGGCGCAGGCCCCCGCCGAGGAGGCCGCGTCATGAGCCTGCGCAGCGCCGACCGGCTCGGCGGGCGGGCGGCGATCGCCGGGATCGGCGCCACCGAGTTCTCCAAGGACTCCGGGCGCAGTGAGCTGCGGCTGGCGGTGGAGGCGGTGCGGGCCGCGCTGGACGACGCGGGGCTGACACCGGCGGACGTGGACGGGATGGTGACGTTCACGATGGACACCAACCCGGAGATCACGGTGGCCCAGGCCTGCGGGATGGGGGAGCTGTCCTTCTTCTCCCGGGTCCACTACGGCGGCGGCGCGGCCTGTGCGACCGTCCTGCAGGCGGCGCTTGCGGTGGCGACGGGCATGGCGGAGGTGGTCGTCTGCTACCGCGCCTTCAACGAGCGGTCGGGCCGCAGATTCGGCGCGGGGGTGCAGCACCGGGAGCCGTCGGCGGAGGGCGTGGCGCTCGGCTGGGTGCTGCCGTCCGGACTGCTCACCCCGGCATCCTGGGTGGCGATGGCGGCGCAGCGGTATCTGCACGCGTACGGGCTGACTCCGGAGGCGTTCGGGCACGTGGCCGTGGTGGACCGCACGTACGCGGCGACCAACCCGGCGGCCTACTTCCACGGCCGTCCGATCACCCTCGCCGACCACGCCGCGTCCCGCTGGATCGTGGAGCCGCTCAGACTGCTGGACTGCTGCCAGGAGACCGACGGCGGACAGGCGCTCGTCGTCACCTCGCCGGAGCGTGCCCGGAACCTGCCGCATCCGCCGGCGGTGATCGCGGCGGCCGCCCAGGGGGCCGGCCGGGGGCAGGAGCAGATGACCGGCTTCTACCGGGACGACCTGTCCGGGCTGCCGGAAACGGGCGTGGTGGCCCGCCAGGTGTGGCGCACTTCCGGGCTCGGCCCGTCCGACATCGACGTGGGGATCCTGTACGACCACTTCACCCCGTTCGTGCTGATGCAGCTGGAGGAGTTCGGGTTCTGCGGCAAGGGGGAGGCGGCGGACTTCGTGGCCGAGGAGAGGCTGCCGATCAACACCCACGGGGGGCAGCTGGGGGAGGCGTACCTCCACGGGATGAACGGCATCGCGGAGGCGGTCCGCCAGCTGCGGGGCACGGCGGCGAACCAGATACCGGGCGCGTCCCGCACCCTGGTGACGGCCGGCACCGGGGTCCCGACCTCGGGGCTGATCCTGACGGCGGACGGCTGAGGGGGCCACGGACATCAGGGGCCCGGACCGCCGGGGCCGGACGGCCGTCCCCGTGGCCGGACCCCCGTCTCAGGGTCGACCCGCAGACGGAGTCGTCCCGCGGTCCACCTTCAGGAGGTGTAGCCAACCCCACCCCTACAACCTGAGGGGGACTCGTCTTCGGGACCTGCGGGCGATCCGCGGGCAGGGGCCCGCTCCTAGCGTGGAGCCATGACCACACCCGTCTGCACCAGCGCCTCGGCCGCCGCCGCACCAGCGCGGCAGACCCCGTACCCGTCGTTCGCGTCGTACGTCAGGGCCCGCCAGCCGGTGCTGCTGCGTACCGCGCGCTCGCTGACCGCGAACCCCAGCGATGCCGAGGATCTGCTGCAGACCGCGCTCGCCAAGACCTATGTGGCCTGGGAGCGGATCGAGGACCAGCGGGCGCTCGACGGCTATGTGCGCCGGGCCCTGCTGAACACCCGTACCTCGCAGTGGCGCAAGCGCAGGGTGGACGAGTTCAGCTGCGACGAGCTGCCCGAGCCGGAGCCCGTGCCCGGCGACGACCCGGCGGAGCGGCAGGCGCTGCACGACGCCATGTGGCGGGCGATCGGGAAGCTGCCCGCGCGGCAGCGGGCGATGGTCGTCCTGAGGTACTACGAGGACCTCAGCGAGGCGCAGACCGCCGAGGTGCTGGGGGTCTCGGTGGGCACCGTGAAGTCGGCGGTGTCGCGCGCGCTCGGCAAGCTGCGCGAGGACCCCGAGCTGGTCCTGGCGCGCTAGGCCCCCTCCGGCGGGCCCCTCCGGCGGGCCCCTCCGGCGGGCCCCTCCGGCGGGCCCCTCCGGCGGCCCCCTCCGGCGGCCCCCTCCGGCGGGCCCCTCCGGCGGGCCCCCCGGCGGAGCCCTGATGGCCGGATGCCCGGCGTCCCCATGCGTACCTAATTGGGCTCCCCCTAGTGACATACCGCGCGGTATGTGCGCAGAATCAGCGGCAACCTGTACCACCGCGTAGGCGATGTCGCCCAGGAGGACTGCCGTGCTGAGCACCATGCAGGACGTACCGCTGTTGATCTCGAGGATCCTGACTCATGGGTCGTCGGTCCACGGCTCGTCGCAGGTGACCACCTGGACCGGCGAGGCCGAGCCGCAGCGGCGCAGCTTCGCCGAGGTGGGCGCCCGTGCGGCGCAACTGGCGCACGCCCTGCGCGACGAGCTGGGGGTGAGCGGTGACGAGCGGGTCGCGACCCTCATGTGGAACAACGCGGACCACGTGGAGGCGTACTTCGCGATCCCGTCCATGGGTGCGGTGCTGCACACGCTCAATCTGCGGCTGCCCGCCGAGCAGTTGGCGTGGATCGTCAACCACGCGGCCGACCGGGTCGTCGTCGTCAACGGTTCGCTGATCCCGCTGTTCGCGCCGCTGCTGCCGAAGCTGCCGACGGTGGAGCACATCGTCGTCTCCGGCCCCGGTGACCGTGCCCCGCTGGCGGGCGCGAGTGCGCGGGTGCACGAGTACGAGGAGCTGATCGCCGGCCGGCCGACGACGTTCGACTGGCCGGAACTGGACGAGCGCAGGGCCGCCGCCATGTGTTACACCTCCGGGACCACGGGCGACCCCAAGGGCGTGGTGTACAGCCACCGTTCGATCTATCTGCACTCCATGCAGCTCAACATGACCGAGTCGATGGGCCTGACCGACCAGGACACCTCGCTGGTCGTGGTCCCCCAGTTCCACGTCAACGCCTGGGGTCTGCCGCACGCCGCCTTCCTGACCGGTATCAACATGCTGATGCCGGACCGCTTCCTGCAGCCCGCGCCGCTCGCCGAGATGATCGAGGGCGAGCGGCCGACCCACGCGGCGGCCGTCCCGACCATCTGGCAGGGCCTGCTCGCCGAGCTGACGGCCCGCCCCCGGGACGTGTCCTCCCTCGGCCAGGTCACCATCGGCGGTGCCGCATGCCCGCCCTCCCTCATGGCGGCGTTCGACAAGCTCGGCATGCGGGTCTGTCACGCCTGGGGCATGACCGAGACCTCCCCGCTCGGCACGGTGGCCCGGCCGCCGGCCCACGCGGTCGGCACCGAGGAGGAGTTCGCCTACCGCCTCACCCAGGGCCGTTTCCCGGCCGGTGTCGAGGCCCGCCTCACCGGCCCCGGCGGCGAACGGCTGCCCTGGGACGGCGAGTCGGCCGGCGAGCTGGAGGTGCGCGGCGCGTGGATCGCGGGCGCCTACTACAACGGCCCCGACGCCGAACCGCTGCGCCCCGCCGACAAGTTCAGCGAGGACGGCTGGCTGAAGACGGGCGACGTCGGCACCATCTCCCCCGACGGCTTCCTCACCCTCACCGACCGGGCCAAGGACGTCATCAAGTCCGGCGGCGAGTGGATCTCCTCGGTCGAGCTGGAGAACGCCCTGATGTCCCACCCGGACGTCGCCGAGGCGGCCGTGGTCGCCGTACCCGACGAGAAGTGGGGCGAACGCCCGCTGGCCACGGTGGTCCTGAAGGCGGGCGCCACCGCCGACTTCGCGACCCTGCGCGCCTTCCTCGCCGAGGAGGGCCGCATCGCCAGGTGGCAGCTGCCCGAGCGGTGGACGATCGTCGAGTCGGTGCCGAAGACGAGCGTGGGGAAGTTCGACAAGAAGGTGCTGCGCAGGCAGTACGCGGACGGCCGGCTGGACGTCACCGAGCTGTGAACCGCGGGGAGCGCCGGGCGGATCCTCCTCCTCCTGCCCGGCGCGACCGCACGGTCCCCCCGGTTCCGGGGCGACCGCACGGTCCCCCCGGTTCCGGCCGCCGTAACCGGTGCCTCAGCGCCGCCCCGCAGGGCCGGCCGCCGTCACCCACCCCAGCACCAGCCACACGCCCGCCACCGCGCACACCCCCGACCAGCCCCAGTGGCCGAAGGCGGGGCCCGCGGCGGCCGAGGCGAGGGCGCCGCCCGCGAAGCCGGAGACGACGTAGGCGGTGTTGGCGGTGGCCGGGGTGGAGGTGGTGGTCAGGGCGAGGGTCTGGTTGGCGACGTGGGAGGCGACCAGGGCGGCGTGCACGGCGATCGCCGCGGCGAACAGCGCCACCAGGACGTGCCCGCCGAGCCAGAACAGCGGCACGGACACCGCCGCCAGCAGATACGCGGTGCCCACGACCCGCGCGGCGCCGAACCGGTCCACCAGGCCGCCCGCCACCGGTGCCACCGCGGTGGAGGTCAGGCCGAAGAGGCCGAAGAGACCGGCGGTCGCGGTCGACAGGCCGTAGGACGGGCCGGTCAGCAGGAGCGCGAGGGACGTCCACAGCGCGCTCCAGGCGCCGAACATCCCGGCCTGCCGCAGGCACGCCCGCCGCAGCTCGGGTGAGCGGCGCAGCAGCCCCGGCAGCTCGGCGACGCCCGCGAACAGCGGTCCCCGCCGTGTGCGCCGTTCCGCGGGCAGGGCCAGGGCGGTGGCGAGGCCCAGCGCGAGGGTCAGGACGGCGGACCCGCCGAACACCCAGCGCCAGCCGAAGGCCTGTCCGGCCAGGCCGCCGACGACCCGGGCCGCGACGATGCCGGTGAACAGCCCGGCGATGACGGCCGCGACATGCCGGGCGCGGCGGTCGGCGGGGGCGCGCTCGGCGACCAGCGGGACCAGCAGTTGCGGTACGACGGTCGCGGCGGAGGCGGCGAACACGGCGACCGCCAGGGCGGCGGTGCCCGGGGCCAGGGCCGCGAGGGCCAGGGCGAGCGTGGTGGCCACGGTGAGGCCGGCGACGAGCGGGCGCCGGTCGACGCGGTCCCCGAGCGGGGCGAAGAAGAGCAGTCCGGCCGCGTAGCCGAACTGCGCGACCGAGGCGATCCAGGTCACGGCCGACGGAACGGTGCCGAAGTCGTGGGCGATCAGGGGGAGCAGCGGGGCCGCGAGGTAGATGTTGGCGGCCGTCACGGCGGTGCAGACGGCGATCAGCAGCAGGAACGGCCGGCCGGAGGCGGCGGGCCGGTCCGGGGCGGGGGCCTGGGGCCGACGGGTGGGGCGGGCACTGCCGGGGGTGGAGCGGGTACCGGTCGCTGACGGCATGAGCGGGAGCACTCCTTCGAGCCGACTCTCACAACTAACTGGTTGGTTGGTAGCTGCCAGCGTGCACCGAGTCCGCATTCCCCGTCAACCAAATAGTTGGTTACCTGCTTGCCGCCGCCCTACCCTGTCCCCATGGCAGCAGTGAGGGACCCCGAGGCCACCAAGGCCCGTATCTTCGACGCGGCGGTCGCCGAGTTCGCCCGGCACGGCATCGCGGGCGCCCGCATCGACCGCATCGCCGCCGAGGCGAAGGCCAACAAGCAGCTGATCTACGCCTACTTCGGCAACAAGGCGGAGCTGTTCACCCAGGTCCTCGGCAGGTGCATGGTCGACCTGGCCGCCGCCGTCCCCGTCGACCCCGACGACATCGACGGCTACGTCGACCGCCTCCTCGACTACCACGCCACCCACCCCGAACTGCTGCGCCTGCTCTTCTGGGAGGGCATCGAGTACGGCAGCACCGAGCTGCCCGACGAGCCGCAGCGCCAGGAGCACTACGCGCGCAAGGTCGGCGCGATCGCGGACGGCCAGGCCCGCGGCGTCATCACGGACGCCTTCCCGCCCGGCGACCTGCTCATCCTGCTGACCGCGCTGACCAACTGGATGGTGGTCGTGCCGCAGATGCGACGCATCCTCTCGGGCACCGACGACACCGACCGCGAGCGCCTGCGGGCCTCCATCAAGGAGGCGGCCCGCAGGCTCACGGCACGCTGAGCGCGGGCCGACGCCGATCCGAGGGCCGACGCCGATCCGAGGGCCGACGCCGATCCGCCGTTCAGCCGGTCAGTTGGTGCCGACCCGTGCCAGCAGGTCCACGATCCGTCCCTGCACCTCGTCGCTCGTGGACCGCTCCGCCAGGAACAGCACCGTCTCGCCCGAGGCCAGCCGGGGCAGGTCGGCCGGGTCGACGGCGGCGGTGTAGACGACGAGCGGGGTGCGGTTGAGCTGCCCGTTCGCGCGCAGCCAGTCCACGATCCCGGATTGCCGGCGGTGCACCTGCAGCAGGTCCATCACCACCAGGTTCGGCCGGAACTGACCCGCCAGCGTCACCGCGTCGTTGTCGCTCGCGGCCCGCGCCACCTGCATCCCGCGCCGCTCCAGCGTCGAGGTCAGCGCCAGCGCGATCTCCGCGTGCTCCTCGATGAGCAGCACCCGCGGCGGATGCTGCTCGCTGTCCCGGGGAGCCAGCGCCTTCAGCAGTACGGCGGGGTCGGCGCCGTACGCCGCCTCGCGCGTCGCCTGCCCGAGCCCGGCCGTGACCAGCACCGGCACCTCGGCGGCCACGGCGGCCTGGCGCAGCGACTGCAGGGCCGTCCGCGTGATCGGCCCGGTCAGCGGGTCCACGAACAGGGCGGCCGGGAACGCCGCGATCTGCGCGTCGACCTCCTCACGGGAGTGCACGATGACGGGCCGGTAGCCGCGGTCGCTCAGCGCCTGCTGGGTCGTCACGTCCGGCGCCGGCCACACCAGCAGCCGGCGCGGGTTGTCCAGCGGCTCCGGCGGCAGCTCGTCGTCGAGCGGCTGCGGGCGCGGGGTGTCCGCGATCTCCACCGCCCCACCGGGGCCGTCGAGCGGCTCGGGCCCCTCGGCCGCGTTCGCGTCGGGGGCGCCTATGGCGTACGACCGTCCGGCGCCCTCGGTGCCCGGGGCGAGCCGGGACTGTCCGGGCAGCGACGGCTGCGCAACCGGCTGCGCGGGCGCCGCCTCGGCCGGCGGATGCGGCCGGGCCGCCTGCTCGGCCTTCGGCTGCGGCTGCGGCTGGGCCTGCGACGGGGCCTGCGACGGGGCCTGCGGTTCGGGACGCGTCGCCGGGTCCGGGGGCGTGCCCAGCTTGCGGCGGCGGCCGGAACCGCCCGGCGCGTGCGGGGGCGGCGTCGCCGTCGGCTGCTGCACCTGCGCGGCCTGCCGGGCGAACGGCACCCCCTGCCCCAGCGTCCGCACGCTGATCGCCCTGCCCTGCGTGGAGTTCGGGTCGGCCGCCGCTCCGGCGGCCTCGGCGGGCAGGGGCTGCGCGGCCCGCTGCGGCGCACCGGGCACCTGCGGCACACGCGTGCCGGCGCCGGACGTGTCATCAATGCCGGGCCACTGCTGCGGCACGCCGGCCCCGGTCTGGGCGGGCAGCGGCTGGGCGGCGGCCGCCACCGGGGTACCGGCGGGCGGGGTCGCGGGCTGCGCCTGGCCGGGGGCCGCGGGGGCGGGCCGGCCGGCCGTGCCCTGCGCGGGCACGGCCGCCTGCCCGCCGGAGGCGGTACCGGGGCCCGCCTGGGCCTGGGCGGGCACCTGGCCCGGAGCCGGCGCGGGCCCGCCCTGCGCGGGGATGCCCTGGCCGGCCGTGGCCTGCGCCGGAACGCCCCGGGCGGGGGTGTCCTGGGCGGGGGCCGGCGTGGCCTGAGCCGCCGGGGTCTGCGGGGCCTGGCCGGGAGCGCCCGCCGCCGGAGCCGCCTGCGGAGAGGCCGGCTGAAGGGTGGCCCCCTGAGCGGAGGCCCCCTGCGGAGCGACGCCCTGAGGGGGAACCGGCTGACCGGGTCCGGCCTGTCCGGGAGCCTGCCGGGCGGGGGCCGGCAACGCCGGTACGGGCTGGGCGGCTTCCGGAGCGCCCGCGGGTGCGGTCCCCGGCGCCACCGCCTGCGCGGCCTCCGCCGGCTGGGCCACGGCCCGGCGGCGCCGGCCGGTGGGGGCGGCGGTGGGATGCGGCTGCGGCGGGGTGTGGTCCGCGCTCTGGTCGAGCGGTACGGCGTCGTGCCGGCCGTCGTCACCGGGTGCGCTCTCGGCGGACAGCGGCGACCGGGCGGGCACCTGGACCTGGCCGGGCAGGGACGCGGGAACCGGGACCGGCCCGGGAACGGCACCGGGACCGACGGGTACGCCCGCACCGGGACCGACGGGTACGCCCGCACCGGGACCGACGGGTACGCCCGCTCCGGCACCCGGCACGAGCCCGGCGCCGGCACCCGGCTCCGGCCCGGCGTCCGCGGAGCCCGGGGAACGGTCGGCATCGGCGGGAGGCAGGGCGAAGACCGGACGGGCGCCGCCGGCCTCCTGAGCCGCGGCACGTTCCGCCGCGGCGGCCAGCGCACGCCGGCGCCGGCCGGTCGGCTGAGCGCCCTCCGCCGCAGCGTCCTCCGCCGCAACGTCCTCGGCCGGGAAAGCGGCGGAAGCGCCGGCATCCGGCGCCGGCCGCGCGGCGCCGGCCGCGGGCAGCGCGGGCGGCAGGGCGGCCTGCGGGGCACCCGGGTCACGGCGGGCGCGTCGGCCCACGGGCGCGGGCACGCCCTGTGGCGGCACGGCGCCGCCGAGTGCCGTGTGGGAGGCGGCGGCGCCCGCGGCATGCTCGGCCGCGGTCACGACGGCACCCTCGGCCACACTCCCGTCACCGGAACCCGGTTCCGCGGGGCGCCCACGGCGCCGCCCGGTCCCGTCGGACGCGGCCTCCGCGTCCTCGGCCACGACGGCTCCGCTCTCCTCGGCGGGGGCGGCGGCACGCCGGCGGCGGCGTCCGGTCGGCGCGGCGTCCGGGTCACCGGTCTCGGCCGCGCCGGGCACGTCACCCTCCAGGAAGGCGTCCGTGGACCCGCGCCGGGCCCGCCGCCGTCCACCGGCGGAGGGGTCCTCGGCGGCCGGCGTACCGTCCGCACCCGCCGCGTCCCCGGTTACGGCGACCTCCGCGCCGTCCGGAATCCGGCCGCCGTCCGGAAGCTGGGCGGCGACCGGAAGCTGGGCGGCGACCGCCCCGGCCCCGCCGCCGAGCGGCACCTCGAGCACGTACGCGCTGCCGCTCATGCCCGGCACCTCGTGCGTCTGCAGCACCCCGCCGTGGGCGCGCACGATCCCGCGCACGATCGGCTCGTGCACCGGGTCTCCCCCGGCGTACGGACCGCGCACCTCGATCCGCGCGACCTCGCCGCGCTGAGCGGCGGCGACCACGACGGTGTTGTCCATGTAACCGCCCACCGAGACGGGCGCGTTGCCGGTGGCGTCGACACCCGCGACGTTCGCCACCAGATGCGCGAGCGCGGTGGCGAGGCGCTGCGGATCGACCTCCGCCTCGATGGGCGGCGCGTGCACGGCGAACTGCAGCCGCCCGGGGCCGACCAGCTCCACCGCCCCGTCCACACCGGCGGCGACGACGGCGTCGAGCATCACCTTCGTCCGGGTGACCTGCTCGCCGCCGGCGTCCAGCCGCTGGTAGCCGAGGACGTTGTCGATGAGCGTCGTGATCCGGGAGTAGCCGGCCGAGAGATGGTGCAGCACCTGGTTGGCCTCGGGCCACAGCTGGCCCGCGTCGTCGGCGGCCAGGGCGGCCAGCTCGCGCCGCAGCTCGTCCAGCGGCCCGCGCAGCGACTGCCCGAGCAGGGTCAGCAGCTGCTCGTGCCGCCCGGCGAGCGCCTCGTGGCGGTCGTTCTCGCGCTCGGCGAGCGCGGCGTAGCGCTCCTCACCGGCCGCCAGCTCCTCCGCGTGCCTCTCGCGCAGCTCCTCCAGCTCGGTGACGTGCTCCTGGCGCAGCGCGGTCAGGTCGGAGGCGTGCTTCTCGGAGAGCTTCTCCAGCTCCTCGGCGTGCGCCTTCTCCAGCGCGGTCTTCTCCTCCGCCAGGGACTCGTACGGCCGCCGGTCGGTGAAGGTCATCACGGCGCCGACGAGCTGGTCCCCGTCCCGCACCGGCGCGGTGGTCAGGTCGACGGACACCTGCGCGTCGCCCTTGGACCACAGCACCTGCCCGCGCACCCGGTGCTTGCGCCCGGAGCGCAGCGTGTCGGCGAGCGGCGACTCCTCGTACGGGAAGGGCGAGCCGTCGGCGCGCGAGTGCAGCACGAGGGCGTGCAGCTCCTTGCCGCCCAGCTCACCGGCCCGGTAACCCAGTATCTGCGCGGCGGCCGGGTTGACGAGCACGATCCGCCCGTCGGTGTCGGTGCCCACGACACCTTCCGCCGCCGCCCGCAGGATCATCTCGGTCTGCCGTTGCGACCGCGCCAGCTCCGCCTCGGTGTCGACGGTGCCGGACAGGTCCCGTACGACGAGCATCAGCAGCTCGTCACCGGTGTACCCGTAACCGTCGTACGCCTGCTGCCCGTTCTCCAGGTTCGCGCTCGTGACCTCGACCGGGAACTCCGTGCCGTCGGTCCGCCGCGCGACCATCCGCGTCGGCTTGGTCCGCCCGCGGGGGTCCATGTGATCGGGGAGCCGCATGGACCCGGGAATGAGCTTGGAGTCGAACTGCGGCAGCAGATCGAGCAACCCGCGCCCGACGAGTGCCGTGCCCGGCGCCTCGAAGGCCTCCAGCGCGATGGTGTTGGCGTTGACGACGGTTCCGTTGGCGTTGACCAGGACCAACGCGTCCGGCAGCGCGTCGAGTATGGCTGCGAGGCGAGCAGCGCCTCGGGATGGCCTGCTGCTCACGAGACGCCTTCCTCCCTGTTACCGCACCTTGCCGACCGCTCGGGCCATCTTGCCAACCGGCCCGCGACGTGTCACGCGAGGGAGTCTAAGGGCACCGGTTGCGCTCGCGACGCCGGATGAGAGGGAGGTCCCACGAGGAAGTGACGGCGAACGCGTGATCGGGTGCCCTGACTCCGCGAGACCTTCGCGGGACCTTTACGGGAACGTTGTCTTCGCCAAGGGGCCCATTCACGCCACGGACGACCACGAGACCGGCCACCGCGCCACCACGCGACCGGCCGCCCGCCTGAGGGACGTGTCCGCCCGGCCGACCGCCCGGCCGACCGTCCGGCACTCGTCCGCCACGTCCGTCACCCGTCCGTCACCCGTCCGCGTGGCACACCCGACTACCCGGCCGGTGTCCCCATGCCCGGCAGCAGCGGCACCATCCGGTCCCACCGGCCGATCTCGCACCCGTCGCTGCGGTCGTAGGCGGCGTCGACCGGACGGCCGGCCCAGGTGCCGGTGACACGGGCGGTGGCCGGTCCGCCGTAGATCATGGTGCAGGTGGTGCCGGGCGGCACCGGGGCGAAGGTGTCCCGGCCCCAGCCGGTGTGCGCGTCCAGGGCCCGGCAGGCCCCGGCGGGGTCCGGGTGGCTGCCGCCGTCGGGGTGGCAGAACAGCTCGAAGGTCCCGTCCCGCCCGGAACCGGCGTGCCGCACGACCACGGTCAGGTGATCACCGGCCCGGTCCTCGGGGCGCGCGGGCGGCGGCGCGGCGGGCGCCGCGGTGGCGGGTACGGCGGTGAGGGCGGCCAGGGACGAGAGCGCCGAGACGGCGACGAGGGCGGGCGCGATCACGGCCCGTGCGGCACCGCGCCGGGCCCCGTGGCCGCGCCGAAGGAGGGAATCCATGCCCTGCCCAACGCCCGGACCCTCCGGACGTTGCGCCCCACCCCGCCCCACCCCGTCCCACCTCGCGCCTCGCCGGAAGGAAGCCCTTTGCCCTGCGGCCCGACTGCCTAGTACCGTGGGGGGCGATTGGTGACGCGGTGCTCGACTGTGTCATCATCTGCACGCACCACTCGCGCGCTCGCGGGAGCGGTTGTGCTGGAGGCGTCGCCTAGTCCGGTCTATGGCGCCGCACTGCTAATGCGGTTTGGGCCTTACAGCCCATCGAGGGTTCAAATCCCTCCGCCTCCGCACCGATCCCGAAGCCCCGGTCCCCAGGACCGGGGCTTCGGCGTTCCCCCACCCTCGGCACCGATCCCCCCACGGATTCGCGTTTTCGCAGGTCACAAGGGGTGTGCCAATCGGATTTCACATGACGGCGGCAGTCATGTAATGTTCTTCCTGTCGCCGGGACGGGCCGAAAGGGCCGGGAACGGAGACAAAAACTAAAGACAAGCACTCGTAGCTTAACGGATAGAGCATCTGACTACGGATCAGAAGGTTGCAGGTTCGAATCCTGCCGAGTGCACAACAGTTCAGAGGCCCTGTGGAGAGATCCACAGGGCCTCTGGCTTATGCGTTGACGGCAGTGATTGACGGCAACCATCTTTCGACGTCGATCAGACGGTCACCAGGACCCCGGCCGTGCCGTCGTCATCGTCCCCGTCGTTGCCGTCACTCCTCAGGGCGTCCCCGACGCGATTGAACGCGGAGCGCTGCGAGTCGAGCCGGACGAAGGTGTAGATGTCCATGGTCACGCGGATCGAGCTGTGGCCGAGGACTTCCATGATCATGCGAGCGTCGGCGCCCTGTTCGTGGAGCAGCGAGGCGCAGGTGTGGCGTAGGTCATGAAAGCGGACCTTGCGGACGCCGGCACGGACGCACAGGGCGTCGAAGGAGCGATTCAGGTTGCGGGGCTCGATGGGGGTCCCGTTCTTGGTGGTGAAGACGAGGCCCTGACCCGTCCCCCTCCAGTTGTTGCCCGCTCCCTTCCGGTCGGCGATCTGCTGGGCGCGCTGCGCCCGGAGCGCGGTCACGCACTCGGACGGCAGGGCCACACGGCGGGCCGAGCGCTGCGTCTTCGGCGCGACGATCAGCAGTTCGCCACCGACCCGCTGTAGGGCCTGCCGGACGGTGAGGACGCCTTCGTGGAGATCCACGTCCGACCAGCGCAGCCCGAGCAGCTCCCCGCGCCGCAGGCCGATGCGGACCGCCAGCTCGTACGCGGCCCAGAGTCGGTTGTCGCGGGCCGCCGCCAGGAGCTGACGCCCTTCCTTGGCAGTGAGCGGTTCGATCTCGCGCTTCGTGCCCATGCTCAGCTCCACGTTCCGGGCAACGTTCCGGGGCAGCTCGTCCTCACGCACGGCGTGCTGGAGAGCCGCCCGCAGGATCACCAGCAGGAAGCGCACGGTCCGGTCAGAGGGGAGCTTCTTGCAGCACTTGCCGAGGGCGCAGCAGCGCCGCTTGTGCTCCGGCCGCTTCTTGTCCTTGCCCTGCGCGCAGCACTGGCAGGTGATGGCCGTCTTCGCGAGGAAAGCGCGGATGTCGCGGGCGGTGAGCCGGACCAGCTTCTTCCGGCCGAACTCCGAAGTGACGTAGTTGCGGACGAGGGACTCGTAGTTGACGTAAGTCGTCCGGCGGACCTTGCCCTGGGCGACGTTCGTCAGCCAGTACGCCAGGTACTCGGCAATGGTCATCTTGTTGGTGGCGACCGGGAGGCCGCTGAGGGAGTTGGCCTTGAGCTTGGTGAGCTTCTCGTGGGCGTCGTCCCAGGTCTTGCCGTAGACGCTGCGCCGCTTGTACGTGCCGTCTGTCGTGAGGACGTACGCGCTTCCCTCCCAACGTCCGTCCTTGCGGAGGTAGATGGTGCCCTCGTTGTTGGGGTTCTTCTTCGGCTTGGTCATCAGGCGGCTTCCTGTTCGGTGCGGAGGGATATGTACGCGTCCACGGCGGCTTCACTGATGCGGCGGCAGCGGCCGATCTTGAACGAGGCGAGTTCACGGGAGCGGATCAGGTCGTGGACCTTCCAGCGGCTGATGCCGAGACGCTCGGCGACCTGGTCCACGGTGAGCACGGCCGTCGTCATGCGGGCACCAGCCCTTCTTTCTTGGCTCGTTGGGAGTGGGCGATGTCGTGGCGGACCTGGGCGGCGAGGAGTTCTTCGCCGGGGCGGTAGCCACTGCTGAGGTAGGTCCAGGAGGAGGCGGTGACGAGGGTGGTGTTCTCGTCGTCGACCGGGAGGCCGGCGCGGTTCCGGGCGGCTTCGGCTTGGGCGGTGCGCCAGGCCCGGCGTACGTCGCGGAGGGCGCCGAGGGTGGTCGAGTAAGCGCGTGACTTGCTGGAGAAGTGGCCACGGAAGCCGAGCATGTGAGCCCACTTCCAGAGCTTGAGATCGGCGAACTCCGGGAGGTGGCCGAGGGCCCAAGCGGTGCGGATCATCTGCCGCGCGTGCTGCTGTACCGGGAGATCGGCGAGACGTTCGGCCTGGCCAGTTCCGTCGCAGTCGCCGCAGAGGTCGCGGAAGCCGTCGGGGCCCCGCAGGTAGCCCCGGCCGGAGCAGGGTCCGCATACGAGGGTGCGGTCCACGGTGCCCGCGCCTTCAGCGTTCTTGGTGGCGTACTTGGCGACGTATCCGGCGACCTTGGCATCAGTGAGTTCGCCGTCGCCGAGGGCGGATATCTGGTCCACCTTGAAGCGGTCGCCCCACCTGATGACGCGTTCGCCGACCGCGTCCGACTCGACTGTGAGCCGGGCACGCTCGACCGCCAGGCCGACAGCCGCCCGGAGGGCGTCGAAGGTGGCCCAGGACGGGGGCGAGGTGGTGTGACCTTCCGGCCCGTCGAAGCGGACGACCGCATGGAAGTGGACCAGGCCGCGTTGTTGGTACTCGGCGACCTTGGCGAAGGAGACGCGGAGGGCCGCATTGAGCGCCTTCTGCGTCATGCCGAGGTGCTCGGCAAGGGCGCGGCGCAGGTAGGTCGTGAAGCGCGCCCACAGGACCCCGGCGTGAGCGTTCCACAGCACGGCGCCGGTGTAGTCGTAGCTTGCCGGGCGGAGCGGGGCACCGAGTTCGGGAGCGTCCTCGGAGTGGCTCTCGCCGCATGTGCACGGGCGGGGCTTGCCCGCGTTGGTCGTGGGGCGGTTGTGGACGGGGCCGAAGGACGGGGCGGTGAGGGTGACGAAGGCGCGCGGGTGTTCGCGGACGGATTCGGCGACGTTCTTGCCGCCGGACAGTCCGGCCTTGATCAGGTGGAAGGTGTCGGCCGCGTAGAGGCGGGAGCAGGCCGGGCAGCGGGAGGCGCGGCGGTTGCCGCAGGTGGTGAGGAGACGGCCGGAGGGTTCGTCCTCGGAGCGGTAGGACCGGACGATCTGCTTGCTGCTCTGGTCGGTCGTGATGGTCCAGCCGTGCAGGTTGATGGGGTTGGTGCAGCCCCGCAGGTTGCGGACCTGTTCCGTCACGCGGTCGAAGTCGTCGGTGTTGGCCAGTTCGACCAGGTCCCGCAGGCCGGGGCTGATGATGTGGTGCAGGTCGAGGGAGCGGCGCATGACTGGCGGGGCGTCCTTTCTGGCGCGAGGGTGAGCGGGCGGGCAGCAGCCGTTTTCGTGCGCTCGGGCTGCTGCCCGTAGGCATGGCAGGGGGAGCCCAGTGGCGGGCGAGGGTGAGAGATACCGGGACGGCCGGCGGAGAGTGCGCGGTCCTACAGAGCGGCGTGGAGGGCAGTGGCCATGGGCAGGCCGATGCCGAGTCGCGTCTTGAGCTGAGCCGCTGTGATGGGTTCGCCGTGCTCGGTTTGGTGGGACGCCGCGATCGAGCGTGCTTCGGTCAGCAGCGGCTCAGGCACCTTGGTTGTAGGCGCGGCAGGAGTCGAGGCGACGAGGGGAGCGATCAGCACGGGGGTCTGTTCTGGCGTCACGGGCAGTGCCGTGGGGGCAGCCGGGGCGGGCGTCGCGTCGGCTTCCGGGCCTATCTCGTCGTGCGCGGAGTCCAGGTTGGCCGGGCGGGCGACTGTGTGGAAGGCGCGCAGGAGCTGCGGGCCGACGGCGCCCCAGCCGAGTAGGAGTAGCGGGGCCACGGCGTCCACGGCGGCACGGCCGTAGTGTCCGGCGACGATCGGCTCGGCGACGTTGAGGGCCAGGGTCAGGAGCCCGGAGAAGTGCATGAGCCGGGTGGCCGCAGTCATCTGTTCGGCGGGCAGCCCGCGCAGGGAAAGGTAGCGCAGGGCGACCAGGAGGCCGACCACGGAAAGGTCCACCATCGGCGCGATGAGCGGTGCGATCGGGGCGGGGACGCCCAGGCGCAGGGCGAGTGACCAGACGTTGCCGAAGGAGAAGACGAATGCCAGCGCAGCAATGACGATCATGACGGCGGTGATCGTGCGCTGAGTGATCCGGTCCTCTGTCATTGGATGTTCACCTCCTCTCGGGTGGCGTCGTGTGTGTCCGGGGCCAGGGGGCAGTCAGGCCGCCTCGGTGCCGGTCTTGGTCAGGTCCAGGTCCCCCAGGCGAGGGCCGAGGATGGCTTCGAGGAGGGCGTACGGGTCTGCGGTGAGACTCGCGGTCTGCTCGGCGATGCGGGCCGCGTCGGCGTCCGCCACGTACGGCGTGCGGATGCGGGTGAAGCCAGGCTGTGACTGGTGGTTCATGGACGCGACGCCGACATAGGTGGGGTCCTGGAGGTTGATCGGGTTGGCGTCCGGCCATTCCCGGATCTCCTCGCCGAGCGCGGCCACGGCGGCTTCGGCGGTCTTCTGCGCGAAGCTCAGGCCCACGGGGCACACGTCCCGGATGAAGGTCGGGATCGCGTCGCCGGTGGACTTCTGGGTGGTGAGGATGACGAGCAGGCCCACGGAACGGCCCTTCTTCACCAGGTCCTCGACGAGCCGGGCGTTCTCGGCGGCCAGAGCGGCGAGCTTCCTGGTCTTCGGGTCGCTGCCCTTGTGGTCGCGGAAGTAGGTGTGGGCTTCGTCGATGATCAGCACGACCAGCGGCCAGCGGTCGGACGGGCCGACGTCCCACATGGACTTCATCCCAAGCACAGAGCGCACCGAGGCCGATCGTGCACGGCGCAGTTCCACGAGGTGACGGAACAGCTTGTTGGCTTCTTCCAGGTCATCGCCCACGAAGGCGAACATGCGCTGTACCCAGTCGGCGTAGTCGCCCTCGTACGCAGCCGAGACCTTGCCGTCCGCACAGGCGAACTGCACCGCAGACGAGGGTGCCCAGTCCGACAGAAGTCGGTTGACCAGGCTGGTCTTTCCGAAGCCGGGCAGACCGGCCACGGTCACGCCGGGTACCTGTGTGAGGTTCACGGACACCGGCTGGGCGTACTCGTCGACACCGAGGTCCCACCGAGCCGTCTCGTCCGGCACGTCACCTGTGGGGCGGTGCTCGATGGGGAACTTCAGCGGGTCGAGACGAACGCCCCGGATGACGACCTGCCCCGGCCGGTCCTGCGTGACAGCCACCCGTGTGCACCGCCAGGCGTCAGCCAGATGTGGGGCAGCCTTCTGGAACTGTTCGAGGCCCACGCCGGGCAGGCACTGCGCCCGCGCGATCACCCCGTACGCGTCGTGCGTCACCTTCAGAGCCGGTATGAGGACGCGCGGCTTGATGGGCTTGCCGTTCGTGTTCGCCAGCGTTGCCATCGCGGTCGGGGTCTTGTCCGTGGCCGACAGCTTGAGCATCGGTGCCAGTCGCTTCCAGCCCCACCGCACTCGTACGGCCTGCCAGATGGACTGCCGGGTCATGGCGTCCGCACGCAGGTAGCGCACCACCCACCCCACCGCCCAGCCGACGATCACGGCGAGCACTAGGACAACGACAAGGGGCGTGTAGCCGACGATCCCTTCAGCCGGGGCGTTCTGATTCTTCATGCGGGATTCTCCGGGGGTTGTAGAGGAAGGGCGGCGAGGGCCGTCCGATCCGCCAAGGAACCGAGGCGGGGGTAGCCGTAGCCGACGAGCACAGCCGCCACCGAGTTCACGAGCGATTCGGTGAACCGGGCATCCGGCCCGGTGTGAGGCAGCGGGTAGCTGCGCTCAGCGCCGGACCGGCGAGCCGTGCCGCTCACGTCGCTTCAGCGGCCGGAGACATCAAGTCCAGCCGATCGGCGCGGTAGGCGATGCCGTCCGACAGCGAGCCGTTGAAGATCCGCGCCCAGGGGGTGGCGAACAGCTCCACCGGCATGACCGGGACACCGGGCCGGAGGCCGTTGGGAAGGCCGGTCTCCGGAACGGTGATCTTCAGGGCCTCGGCGCGGTCCTCCTCCATGAAGAAGAGGGTGATCGTGTAGAGCTTCGCGCCGGTCTCACGGTCGGTCGCGAAGTGCGTCTTCTCGGCGTCCGCGTACTTCGGCACCGGCAGGGTGCCGACCATGAACGACGAGGTGGGGAGCAGGCCAACACGGATGCGTGCCATAGGAGTTGCGTCCTTTCGGTCGCGCTCCGCCGGGTCAGAGGAGCGTGATCACCATTGAACATAGCTGACCTAGCAGTGTCAAGTGAATGTGGTGAGCTAGGTGTCGCCTGGCATAGGACACCTATGTCAGTGGGGTGTGCTAGGCCAGCTAGGGTAGATATTCTTGGTGCATGAGCCCCGCCCCAGACAGCAAGCAAGACCGCCGGCCGCCGTACCAGCACGCTGCCGACGAGCTTCGGCGCGAGATCTTGCAGGGGCGGATCAAGCCGGGTGAGCAGTTGCCCGCCATCCGCGAGCTACAGGAACGCTTTGGCGTGGCCAACATGACCATGAGATCCGCGCTCAACGTGCTGCGCGATGAGGGATTGATCTACACGATCCATGGTCGAGGCAGCTTCGTCGCAGACCACGATGGCGGCGGCGAGTTCTCAGCGAGCTACACAGCACCGGCCTGGTACTTGGCGAACAGGGGCGAGAAGCCGAGCCAGGCAGAGCCAGCGGAGGGAAGGCCCGACGACGCTGAAGCCGCCGGCGCCACCCTCGCTGAAATGCTCACAGCACTACGAGACGAGATGCGCGCCCTCAGTGCTGATCATCAGGAACTGCGGCGTGAGGTCGAGGAGCTGAAGGCTGCCCAGCAGGCGAAGCCGTAGCCCTGAGCTTGGCCACTTCCTCTCGCAACTCTCTGGTCTCCCTGCTGAGGCGACCGACCACGGCCTGCATCTCTTTGATCAGCGCGGCCACCTGTTCCGTGTCCCCGAGGTGAATGCTGGTCAACCCCATTTCGTGGTCCGGTATGTGCTCGGCCATCGCTCCCCGTTTGCCGCCGTGCCGTCGTTTGCGTAGGTGCTAGTTCGAACCGTCGAGGCGCTGCTTGATCGCTTACCCAAGGGGCCTCTGGTGCAGGTCAGGAGCTTGTTCGTCGTGCGGTCGCGGGTCTCTCGCGCTGCTCGACCAGTGACCTGCCCTGCGGAGCTGTTCAGAGTTTCTTTACTTGGATCAAGGCGGCCCGCCTACGGCGGCCCGCGCGCGCTGGCGGCCCGGGGCCGCCGCCGCTCCCTGTCTCCGCCACCGCTCCGGCGGCCCCCCGCCGCTCAGCGCGCAGCACCACCAAGGTGGTCGACCAGGCCAGGAGGAAACCCGACCGCCCCGAGCACCAGGACCAGGCCGACACCGAACAAGCGCGACCACACCGCCCAACCGGCCACCGCCCCACACCGAAGCGGCCGCAGAGCCGCAGGCAGTGCCCATGCGTCATGCAGCCGTGCTGACAACGCCCCGGACGAAATGGGGCCGAGGACCGTGACGCATTGAAGAAGCGTGGCTGAGGCCGGCAGGCGGTTGCTGGAAACACACGTGACGGGCGCTCGTTCGGCGCACCCGCCGTCGTGGCTGACTTTCGGTGGCTCAGGTCAGAACCCCTCTCCAACTCGACAACGGGGAACCGGGGTTCCAGCAGCGCCCGCATACGAGCACGCCAACCGCCCCGGTACCATCGGCACCGGGGTCCTGACTAGGGATTCCGCGACCGGGCCACCCCGAATGCTGTCCAGGCCGAGGGGTGGTCCGGTCTTCTGCTTGTGGGTCTGCGGCTCAGCTCAGGGCCTTACCGACCTCGTAGATCGTGGGCCTGTCCTCAGGCGCCGGGCTGAGCATGGCGTCGATCAGTTCGCCCAGCTCGCCTGGCACCCCCACAGACCGGCGCTTGCCACTCGCGACGGCTCGTCTCTGCTCAGGGCGCGGTGCGTCGTCCGGGTACTCGACGGCCCGCCAGCCGGTGGCGGAAATGAGCAGGGACGCGCCGAGCGCATAGATGTCGGCTTCCTGCGTAGGCTCTGCCTCTCCGGTCGCAAGCACGCTGCGCGCGATCTCCGGCGCCTCGTAGTGGACGAGGCAGCCGCGGAACGGGAAGTCGTACCCCTCCGGGACGTGTCCGCCGTGAGCCAAGGCCAGGTCGATGAGGTGCGTGCGATCCGGACCGATGATGAAGTGCGCGGGCTGCACGTCGCCATGGGCCCAGCCTCTGCCGTGCAGCTCAGCCAGCGCCTCTACGCAGCCGAGGGCGGCACTGGTATGAGGCTCCATACGAGAGTCCGGCTCACGACAGGACCTCCACAGCTCGTACAGGTCGGGCCCCTCGTGCCACGGCTGGAAGTTCCAGGTGCCCTGCTCCCATTCGCCGTACGCGAAGTCATCGAGGCCGAGTCGGTGCAGCACGGCCCCTTCGCGTGCGGGAGCGAGGGCCGTCCAGGGCTGAGCGGGCCAGTCGGCCGTAGCCTCGATCGGATAACCGACCTTGACGGCGTATTGCCCCCGATGGCTCTCGACCTCCCAGACCATCGAGCCTCGACGATTGACGACCAGGCGCTGAGCCTTGGGCATGAGTGCGTCGAGCACGACGATCGGCAGTTCAGGGGGTGTCCTGGGCAACGTCTGTTCTCCTTCCGGGCAACGCGGCCGACCCCGCATCGAGGTCGGCCGCGTCGCTGGTGCCGTGTCGCTACGCCTGACCGTACGGACGGCCGCAGTCCGCGTCGCACTGCGCGAGGTTCGTGCCGTCCACGGTCCAGAGGTCGTCGAAGACCATGAACCCGGCCGCCTTCATCGCGTGCGCGGACGCGGCGACCTTCTTCGGGTCGCGGGGCCCTCCGCCCGGCATGGGGTTGTGGTGGAGGAAGCGGCCCGCGTACCGGTCGCAGAGCGCGGCGTACTCCTTCGTGTGCAGGATGAGCGCGTGCAGACCGAGGTCCACGTCGTCCGACGGAACCATGGGGACGGTCGCAGTCGCGGCGGTGACCACGAAGGCCACCGCCTGGTCCGCGATCCGCTCGGCTCGTTCGCGGGACTGCCCGTTGTGGAGGATCACGAAGTGGGTGAGGCTGTCGAACAGCTCCTCACCAGCCACCGCGCGACCGGTCTTCTGGTCGTTGGCCGTTGCCGTCATGCGAATACTCCTTGAGTGTCGCTGTGCTCTGGCACTTGCGCCCGCATCGGTCGCCGAGGCAGGGCCTATGGCGACCGGGGGTTGGAAGGCCGACCCCGAACGGGGCAGGGGGAGCCAGGGAAGGTGGCACCCCGTTCGGGGCGGCCGGTCTACTGGCTGGTACCGAGGGCCATGCCGATCACCAGGCCACACGATCCGCTGATCATGATGATGAACAGGACCCCGGCATACCGGCCGATGGCGCGCATCACAGGCCGTCCCGACTGTTGCCGTTCTTGATGGCCAGGCGGGCGCTCAGTTCTTCCCGCGCGGTCGGGGCCACCACGTTGTCCGGCAGGGCATCCCACTCGACGCCGCCGCCGACGGGCCTTATCTGCACCCGGCCGCCGACCTCGCCCATGACGACGCCGATACGTCCACTGGCAGTGTCCTTCGCCAGTTCGCCGATGCCTGGTCTGGTCTGCTGGTTGCTCGCCATGCGGACGAGCATCCTGCCGCTGGCGAGGACGTCGGAACCTCCGACAAACCCCACTTCGGGACGTCCCGCGTCGGGTAGAACGTCCCTAGTGCCGTCCCCGGCTGTTAGGAGAGATTGGGATGCCGAACGAGAGGTTACGTGCTGCCATGGCGGCCGGCGGCTGGACGTACGCCGCCCTTGCGGACAAGGTCGAAGTCGACCCCAAGTCCGTTGAACGATGGGTCAATCTAGGGCGTACGCCGCGCCGTGCCACGGCCATGCTGGCAGCGGAAATACTAGGAGAAGACGTGCACGCTCTATGGCCCGCGCTCCGGCAGGCACGCCCTGCCCGCGCTGTCAGTCCGGAACTTGTGGCTCTCTACGACCAGCGGGCGGACATCCCCGTGTCCACCTTCGTGGACATGCTGACCCAGGCCCGCGAGCACATCGACGTGTTGGTCTACGCTGCCGTGTTCCTGCACGAGGCGTACCCGCGGCTCAACGACTTGCTGCGAGAGCGAGCGGACGACGGGTGTGCGGTTCGCATCGCGATCGGCGACCCGGACAGTACGAATGTCCAACAGCGCGGCGCGGAGGAGAGGTTCGGCCACGGGATCGAGTCCCGTTGTCGACTCGCCCTCATGCACTACCGCCCCCTTGCTGGGGTACCTGGCATCGAGGTGCGCACCCATGCCACCACGCTCTACAACTCGATCTACCGTGCGGATGACCAGGCACTGGTGAATGCCCATGTCTGGGGCGTGAACGCCTACGGTGCTCCCGTGTGGCATCTCCGGCGCAGCGGAAAGGGCGGCATGTTCGACACCTACGCCAGCAGCTTCGACGCGGTGTGGGAAACCGCGACGCCGGTACGAGAAGGGTGACCATGGCACGGACCGAGTACTACGACGACCCAGCGGCACCGGAGCCGAACAGCCTGGTGGTCGCCGCGTCCGCCGTGGTCACCGACGACGAAGGGCGCGTACTGCTTCAGCGCCGCACGGATAACGGTCTGTGGGCGCTACCTGGTGGCGGCATGGAGATGACCGACTCACTCCCAGGAACGGCCGTCCGCGAGGTGAAGGAAGAAACCGGTCTAGACATAGAGATCACCGGGCTCGTGGGCACGTACACCGACCCTCGCCACATCATCGCCTACTCGGATGGTGAGGTGCGCAGGCAGTTCAACGTTTGCTTCACAGCCCGTGTGGTCGGCGGCCGGCTCGCGATCTCGGACGAGTCCACGGAGCTGCGGTTCGTCCAGCCGGAGGACATCGATCAACTGCCAATGCACCACACGCAGCGGCTTCGGATCCGTCACTTCCTAGAACATCGTGAGCGGCCCTACCTCGGTTGATCGCATTCGCGTGACCGCTTTAGAGGTTCGAGCCGACGCTTCCTGCGGGGCCTGCTCGGCGCATCACCTGCGGAACCGTGAGGCCGGTTCTCTAAGTTTGGGCATGGTGGTGACGGCGTGCAGATCGACTTGTGTGACCTGCGACTGTTGTTCGCTACAACCATCGCTTGGTCTTCGCTGGTCGCCGGTGGGCGGAGTCTGATGGCCCAGATGCTGATCACTCGCGGGCTACCCGCTTCTTGTCGAGCGGAGCCCTGACTTGGTGGTTGTGGGGTGCCATGACACCCCCAGTCCGGCTGCCAGCAGGACCGGCATGTCAAGGTGTGTGAGCGTATTCCCCCACTCGAGGCGGTACTGAAGGACTACGATCTTCCTTCGCGGCGCGGGACACCTTGGGGGTGGGGCGTGGACTTGCTCGATCTGCAAAAACTGTCTGACCTTGACTTCGAAGGTCTCTGCAAAGACATACTTGAACGCCTACTTGGCGTGAGGCTTGAGATATTTTCAAGCGGCCCGGACGGCGGCATCGATCTACGATATTATGCCCCGAATCAGACAATCATCATCCAATGCAAGCACTGGATGAAAAGCGGGCGTGCAAAACTTATTGCACACTTGTTTGACAGCGAACTTCCCAAGCTGGATCGCATGCACCCGAGGCCAATGCGTTAC
The DNA here is from genome assembly GCF_040682635.1 of Streptomyces sp. NPDC051133. Taxonomy (NCBI): domain Bacteria; kingdom Bacillati; phylum Actinomycetota; class Actinomycetes; order Kitasatosporales; family Streptomycetaceae; genus Streptomyces; species Streptomyces sp. NPDC051133. Next base: position 3,628 of record NZ_JBFBBK010000005.1, on the reverse strand, counting down.
ATTTTGGCCACCTCGGTCGAATTGACACCAGCCGCCAAGGAAAAGATCCTTGACGGTTTTCGACCCTACATTCAAAGTTCCGGGGACATCTACGGGCTCGATGAGATTACGTCGTTTCTGCAGAATAACCCCGAAGTGGTTCGCAAAAACATGAGGCTATGGCTCAACGACGCCACGATCCTTGAGGCCATGATCTCGAAAAATGTGATCCAGTGGTCGCTGCATCTCGCCGATGACATCAAAGAAACATTGCGCACGTACGTGCCGAGTGCTAATTTGCGCAAAGCGATGAACCTCGTGGAGAGGAATCACGTAGTTTTGGTGTCAGGGCCGCCGGGTGTAGGCAAGACGACATTGGCCCAGGTGATTTGTGCTCACTACGCCGATCGTGGATTCGAAGTCGTCGAAGTATCCGAAAACGTGGAAGACGTTTTTCGAGTCTGGCATGACGGGGAACCGCAGATTTTCATCTACGATGATTTTCTTGGCCAGACTTCACTGGATGACAAGTTGCACAAAAATGAAGACAGTAGACTTCTGTCCTTGATTCGGCGCATCCGCAAGGATTCGACCAAAAGATTCGTCTGCACAACACGTGAATACGTACTCCAGCAGGCGCGACAAAGATATGAGCGTATGGACCGAGGGGATCTCGACCCCCTCACGTTCACGGTCGATATAGATGTTCTCGGACGCGAAGAGCGGGCCCAGATACTTTACAATCACGTCTACTGGTCCGAATGGCCGGCCGCCGCGAAGCGGCATTTCTCCCATCCGGACGTCTATCGTCCGATCATTAGGCACGGCAACTTCAATCCAAGGGCTATCGCAGACCTCCTATCTGCACCGTTCGAGCCCGAACTGGGCGAAGCCGGTACTCAAGTCCGAGCAGCCCTTGACGACCCTATGGCGTTGTGGAGGCACGTGTTTGATCACCAATTGAAGGACAGCGACAGGGACGTCCTCCGTCTCCTCTTCACCTTCGGTGGTAAGGCTGACCTGTCAGTTCTAGGGAAAGCATATCTAGAGTTTACCAATCGCGGCTCGTCTCATTTCAAAGCCAGCTTGAGGATTCTGAATGGTACACTCGTCCGACTATTCGACGAGGAAGCCCGTAGTTACGTAGAATTCAGTAACCCTTCCGTTAACGACTTCATGTTGATCAAGTTTTCGGAAGAGAGCGACCTAATCGTCAGGGTGCTGAAGAACCCGTACTCTTTCGACCAGGTGGCGCTTCTCTGGTCCTACCATGACGCACCAGTGGACGCTGGTCTGCCCGCTCGGTTGAACCTCATTCCTTTTCGGGCGGAAGTTGAGGAGGCGGCAATGGCGACATTGGACCGCCATGAGACGGCCACGCACTCCAAGGCAGGCAGAGCTGCGGTCTGCCTGAACATCGCAGGCTCAATGCACGTCCCGAGAATTGAGACTTGGGCGGTGCGAAGGTTGAAGCAGCCAGGGTTCGTCTATAGGGGGTCGACTAGCGACATAATTTCTCTGATTCGAATTACGGAGGTTTCTGCAAATCCCAGGATCAGGCAGCTTCATGATTCGGTGAGACTGGAAGGGCTCACTTCCCTGTTTAATAAGGATCGAGGCGACTACGGCCTGTTCGTAGCAGCTAGCCATGCCATAGACCTTGCTGAATTCGTGGACGATGGAATTAGGGAGGGTCTATGTGAACAGGCAGATGGAATGTTTGAAGCGCTACTGGATCAGTACTCCCGTGACCCTGACGGCGTGGACGCGGACATGATCGATAGCGGCCTTGACTACATACTGCGATATGACGAGCTCTGGCAATATAAGTGGCCGAGCGCTGCGGCCTTGCTGGAAAGTTGGCTTCCGGAAGAGGCGCAGGGTTTGGAAGGGAGCGAAGAAGAATCTGATATAGATCCAGAATATATTGACGGCGATGCTTATCTTACTATGAATTCCCTCAGGTTCCTTGAGTGATGCGCCGATGCTGTTGTCACCGACCGCCTCAACATGACGGTGTTCTGACCCCTCGCTGTGCCGCCTTCCGGTGGGCGACCAGCCGGCGCCGCCGCGCGCTGTGCGCGGCGTGTCGCATGTCGGATCGGACGCTGTGAGCCGGTGCAACCCTTCAGAGCTGACGGCAACGCTGACGGCAACGACGGCACATAGAGACCGTTGATCACGACCGTCAGCGATCAGCCGAGAGGCGGGCGGAGCGTCCGCCCAACAGCGTGCCCGATCCTACGGATCAGAAGGTTGCAGGTTCGAATCCTGCCGAGTGCACACAGATCAAAGGCCCTTCAGGTTCATCCTGAGGGGCCTTCGACATCGACGCGGCCCGAAGCGTCGATCATCCTCGGTGCGCGAGCGTGATCGTGCTGTGCCCGAGCGTCTCCATGATCGTGCGAGCGTCCACACCCTGTGAAAGCAGCAGCGACGCGACCGGTCGCCGGGGTGCCCTCACGTCAACGGCAGGCATCCTGGCCGTCCTAGTTGCTGACGCCAAGACAACAGGCAGTCATCGCAGGACTCCTGAGTGATGCGGCCCCAGTTCCAGTCGAAGGGGCCCGCTGACTGTGCTGAATGGTCGGTCGGCACCACGCCTGTCCGGGGGGAACACGCCTACGGATCACCGCAGGTCGGCGACTCAGCGCACTTTTGGTGCGTTGAGTCGCCGACCTGCACTTATGTGCAGTTCCTCGTAAACGGGTAGGGGGGACGGGGGGGTCAGGAAGGCTTGACCGCCGAGACCGGGGTGACGGTCACCTTGTTGTCGCACTCGGCCCACACCCCGTCGTTCAGGGCGACCTGGTGCTTCCCGGCGTGCGGCAGCCCGATGACCATCGTCGGATACGTCACCGGGTCCTTGCCCGACACGCAGTAGCCGTCGGCCTCCCCCTGGACCTGGACGAAGGTCAGCTTCACCCACGCCTTGCCGTGCGGCCGGACCGTCACGGTGGCCGCCTTGCCGGTGGGGGTGACCTTGAGCGGGGTGTTGTGGGCGGGGGAGCCGTTGCCGGCGCCCGCGACCGTCGGATGGCCCTTCAGGACGCACGTCCTCCGGGAGACGTTGGTGAACTGCACGACCGCCGCCCCGGTCCCGGTCCCGACGGGCCGGTGGACGGCCTGCCAGGCGCTGACCTTGAGGGCGGAGGCCGGGCAGGCGGGCGGCGGGGTGGAGGTGGTGGTGCTCGCCGCCATGGCGGTGCCGGGCAGGATGCCGGTCACCGCCGCCGCGACGGCCGTGACCGCCGTCGTCGCCAGTGCCGCCCTGCGAATGCCGTTGCTGTGACGCATGCTGTCGTCCCCCTGAGTCGTCTCGTCCGCGGGTTTCGGTCGTCGGTTGTTGCCCCGCGGTACGCGTGGTCGTGGTACGTGAGTGCAGAGTGGGCGGGAGAGCGGCAGGGTTCCGTGCGGCGACTACTTGTGACGGAACGGTGACGACAGGCCGCACCCGTGCAGATGGCCGTCAAGTCATACGCATCCTGAGGGGCCTTTGGCATGGTGCCGCGCCCGAGCGTTCACATGATCGCGGCCCCCGGCGTGTCCCGAGGGGCCTGGCCGACCAGTTCGCGGCCGACTCCGCCGGTGGCCCCGAAAACGGTGAGCTTCATGGCTGCTCCGGTCTTCCTGTGGTCGGTGCTGCGCC
>NZ_JBFBBK010000004.1:314406-325967 GCF_040682635.1 Streptomyces sp. NPDC051133 | reverse complement strand
GCCCCTTTTGCATGGTGGTCTGGACAACCGAAACCGGGCCCCCCTCATGAACTGGGCCCCGCAGCGGTGTGCGCGGGGCGGACGGCCGGCGAAGGGTTCGCAGCCCGACGTCAGTGGTTGCCGCAGGTGTCGCCGAACGCCGGGTTCAGCAGGCCGATGACGTCCACGGTGTCGCCGCAGACGTTGACCGGCACGTGGACCGGGACCTCGACGACGTTGCCGGACACGACACCCGGCGAGTTGGCGGCGCCGCCGGTGGCGCCGGACGTGGCGGAGGCCACGCCGGCGGCGCCGGCGACGGCCGCGACGGCAGCGGAGGTCAGGACCAGACCCTTCGCGATACGCGACATGGAGAGGTGCTCCTTGGGATTCGACGCAAATCATCCGGGCGGGATGCCCGGCGCTGTGTCAACGCGCCAGGCCCCGAGGGGTTGTGCCGCCAATGGAGTGACGTCCCGGGCGGCGTACGCCGGTGGAACGAGGCGACACTCCGGGTCCTGCGAACGGCGTACGGGACCCACGTCTGCCGCACACAACAGCCCTGACCACCCGGCGGATCCGGGCCTACGCCCACACGCTCGGTGACGAGGGGACCCGTTCGATCTCATCACGGCACCGCGGGTCCGGCGGTGACCCGCCGGGCTCCCGGCTCGTTTCTCACCCGGACGCGGCAAGGGCCGGCGCGCTCGTCGCCGCCGGGAACGCCCGGCAGTTCGGCGCGTTCCCGACCGCAGTCCCGAGCGCCCCCGTGAGCGAGGAAGTACCCGAATGCACCAGCCGGCACCCGACCCTGGCCCACGGGTCCTGCACGTCGCGCAGCCCGCCGACGGCGGCGTCGCCCGGGTCGTCCTGGACCTGGTCCGGGCCCAGCTCGCGGCGGGGCTGCACGTCACGGCGGCCTGCCCCGGCGGCGAACTCGCCGACGGACTCCGTCAGCTGGGGGCCGACGTACGCACCTGGCGGGCGAGCCGGTCCCCGGGTCCCGGCCTGCCCGGCGAGGTACGCGCGCTCGCACGTCTGATCGGGGAGGTACGGCCCGAACTGGTGCACGCACACAGCGCGAAGGCGGGCCTCGCCGCGCGGCTCGCGGTGCGCGGGCGCGTCCCGACCGTGTTCCAGCCGCACGCATGGTCGTTCGAGGCGGTCGGCGGACTCACCGCCACGCTCGCGCTGCGCTGGGAGCGATGGGGGGCGCGCTGGGCCCACCGGGTGGTGTGCGTCAGCGAGGCGGAGCGCCGCACCGGCCTGCGCGCCGCGATCCACGCGCCCTACGCCGTGATCCCCAACGGCATCGACACCCACCGCTTCTCCCCACGGCCCGCCCCGGCCGAGGCGGCGCCCCTGGTCGTCTGCGTGGGCCGCCTGTGCCGGCAGAAGGGCCAGGACGTCCTCCTGCGGGCCTGGGACGACGTGCTCGCCACGGCACCGCGGGCCCGCCTGGTGCTGGTCGGCGACGGCCCCGACCGCGCCGCCCTGCACCAACGTGCCCACCCCTCCGTACGGTTCACCGGCGCGGTCACCGACCCCCTCCCCTGGTACCGGGCCGCCGACCTGGTGGTGCTGCCCTCACGCTGGGAGGGCATGGCCCTCGCCCCGCTGGAGGCACTGGGCTGCGGCCGGCCCGTCGTCGTCACCGATGTCGACGGCGCCCGGGAGAGCCTGCCGCCCGCGCTGCTCCACGATTGCCTGGTCCCCCCGGAGGACCCCGCGGCGCTGGCCGGAGCCGTCACCCGGCTGCTGTCCGACCGGGCGCGGTGTGCGGCCCTCGGCGCGCAGGGGCGCCGCCATGTGCTGGCCGCACACGACGTACGGCACACCGCCGCACGGATCGCGGCCGTCTATCGCGAACTCCTCGGCACGCGACCACCCGTGCCCTCCGAGCGCAGGGAGCCCATCCACTCGTGACCGCGGAAAGCACCGTCCCCTCCCCCGGCAGGCAGCCGTGGGACCACGGATTCCCGTCCCTCTCGGTCCTGCCCCCGCGCACCGCCGACGGCTTCCGGTTCCCGCTGCACCGCCCACCCGCGCGGCGCGCCGCACCGCTGCCGCTGCTCACCGCCGATCTGCTCGCGGCGCTGGTGGGCGCGGGCCCACTGGTCGCGGCCACCGGCCGTCCGTTACTCGCCGCGGTCCTGGCGTCCGGTGCGCTGCTGCTGCGCCCGCGGTCCACGCGGCCGCTGCCGGGCGTGCTCGACGAACTGCCCGGGCTGTGCGGGCGGATCGCGGTGGCCTGGCTGGGCACGGCCGCGCTGCTCGCCGCGTACGACCCCGGGCGCGCCCTGACCGCCCGTACCCTGCTGTGCGGCTGGGCGCTGCACACGGCGGCCGCCTGCGCGGGCCGGGGCACGGTGCACTGGCGGCACCGGATCGCGCTGCGCCGCCGTCCCCGCACCGCCCTGGTGCTCGGGCCGGCCGCGACCGGACAGCGGATCGCCGCCGCGCTGCTGCGGCACCCGCGCTGCGGGGTGCGGCCCGTGGCCGTGGTCGACGAACGCCCGGAGGCGAACGAGCCGTTCGCCACGGCCGGCGAACGGCCGGGATCCGGTGGCCGCTTCGCCGTGGTGGACGAGCACCCGGAAGCAGACGGACTGTTCACCCTGCACCGCAGGCACCCCGATTCCGTCGGCGCGTTGCCCGTGCTCACCACCGGCGCGGCGGTGGAGCGGGCGCTGAAACGGGACGGGGTCCGGGTGGTGCTCGCCGTCCACCCGGCCGTGCGCACCGAGCAGGGCCCGCTGCTGCGGGCGCTCGCCGCGTCCGGCTGCGCGGTGTGGGAGGTGGACGCGGACGGCCCGGCGTACGAACTGAGCGAACGGCTCGCCGGGTTCGCCGTCCGCCGCCTGGACCTGGGCGTGCCCCGCCGGACGAGTGCCGGCAAGCGGCTGCTGGACGTGGTGATGTCCGGGGCGCTGCTCCTTCTCGTCAGCCCGGCGCTGCTGGTCTGCGCGGTGGTGCTCCGGGCCACCCACGGACGGGGGGTGGTCTTCCGGCAGGAGCGCGTCGGCAAGGACGGCCGCCCCTTCACGCTGCTGAAGTTCCGCACCCACCGCCCGGTCGACGAGCACGAGGCCGCCACCCGGTGGAGCGTGGCCGGAGAGCGGGAGATGAGCCCCTTCTGCCGGTTCCTGCGCCGGACCTCGCTGGACGAGCTGCTCCAGCTGTGGAACGTCTTCCGGGGCGACATGAGCCTGGTCGGACCCCGGCCCGAACGGCCTTACTTCGTCCACCGGTTCAGCCAGGCCCACCCGGGTTACGCGGCCCGCCACCGGGTGCCGGCCGGCATGACCGGGCTCGCCCAGATCAACGGGCTGCGCGGCGACACCTCCATCGAGGACCGGGCCCGCTTCGACAACGCCTACATCGACACCTGGTCGCTGTGGCAGGACGTCTGCATCCTGCTGCGCACCGCCGCCGCGCTCGTGCGCTCGACAGGGAGCTGACCGATGGCCCTCGCCCTGCCGCTCCGCCGCCCCGCCCGGCTCTCCCCGGCGCTGTCCGTGGTGGCCGTGGTCGCCCTGCTCGCGCTGCCCCTGTCCCCCGGCGGCGAGGGCGGCGCGGGCCCCGCGGACGCGATGTCCGCGCTGGTCGTCGCACACAGCGTCGTACGTCTGCTGCGCGCGCGCCGCCGCCCCCTGACCCGTACCGCGGCCGTGGTCCTCGGCCTTCCGGTGATCGGTGTGTCACTGGCCGCGGTGCACGCCCTCTCGCCGGGCGTCGGGCTCGCCGGCCTCGGCCGCTATCTGCAGATCTTCGTCCTGGTCCCCGCCGCCGTGCTGCTCCTGCTGCGCGACCGGTCCGACGTCCGGCTGCTCGCCTGGTCGCTGGTGGGCCTCGCGCTGTGGCAGGGCGGGATCGGTGTGGAGCAGTACCTCACCGGGACGGGCGCCTCCTATCAGGGCGAGGAACTCCGCGCGGTCGGCACCTTCGGGGCGGCGGACGTGATGGGCATGGCGACCGTGGTGTCCTTCGGGCTGGTGTGCGCGGTGGGACTGGCGCTCGGCCCGGGTGCGCCGCGCGTGCGGGCGACGGCCGCCGGCTGCGCCGTGCTCCTGCTCCTCCCGCTCGCCGTGTCCTTCAGCCGGGGCGCGTGGATCGCCACCGGGGTCACGCTGACCGTGCAGCTGGTGCTGGCCGGGCTGCGCCGGGCACTGCGGGTCGGCGCGGTCGTGGTGGCCGCGTGCGTAGTTTTGGTGGGCGGGTTCGGGGCGGGTACGGCGCTGCTGCAGGAGCGGGTCGACAGCATCTCGCAGGTCACGGACGCACCCGACCAGTCGGTCCTCGACCGGTACACGATGTGGGCGGCGGCGGGCGACATGTGGCGCGGGCACCCGCTGACCGGTGTCGGCCTGAAGGGCTTCCCCGAGTACCGCGACGGGTACGCCTCCCTCGCCCTGTCCTCCGGCAGCGACACGGAGGGCGCGGGCGCCGCGTTCCGCAGAGAGCCGCTGCTCTCCCCGCACAACATGTATCTGCTGGTGCTCGGCGAGCAGGGCCTGATCGGGCTGCTCTGTCTCGCGGGCGGCTGGCTGGCCCTGCTGGTGTGCGCGCTGCGCGGCCTGGCGCGGTCCCGCGCGGCGGGCGGCCGGGGCCTGGACTGCGCCCTGGTCGCCTGCGGGCTGCTGGTCTGGCAGCTGGTCGACTTCGTGTACGCCGACATCGGCGGCCCGTCGACCGTGCTGACGGCGGTCTGCCTCGGACTCGCCGCCTGGTGGGGCCTGGTGGGCGGCCCCGGGCTCCGCTCCGAAGAGGGGCGCCCGGGATGACGGCCCCGCGGACGGGCGAGGTCCCGGGGCAGGGCGCCCGGCCGGTCACGGAGAACGCCCCCCGGCTGCCCCGCCCCGCACCCCGGGAGCCCGCCCCCACCTCCCGCTTCCTCGCCAGGGCCACCCTCGTCACCGCTTCCCTCTCGGTCGCGGCGGCGCTGCTCGGGCTGGTCAGGGACCAGTCGCTGGCGCGGCTGTTCGGGGCGGGGCGGGACACGGACGCCTTTCTGGTCGCCTGGACCGTGCCGGAGTTCGCGGCGACGCTGCTCATCGAGGAGGGGCTGGCCTTCGCCCTGATCCCGGCGTTCAGCCGGGCCCTGGCCCGCCGCGCCCAGGGCGCCCCCGGGGACCCGGTGCGGTCGCTGGTCGCCGGGACGCTGCCCAAGCTGGCACTCGCGTGCACGGCCGCCGGGGCGTCGCTCGCACTGGCCGCCCCGGAGTTCGTCACGGCCCTCGCGCCGGGCCTGCCCGACCGGCGGCTCGCGGTGGACTGCACCCGGCTGGCCGCCACCTGCGTGCTGAGCTTCGGCCTCGCCGGGTACTGCAGCGCGGCCCTGCGGTCCCACCGCCGCTTCCTGGCCCCGGCCGCGATCTACGTCGTCCACAACATCGGCATCGTCACCGCGATGTACGCCCTCGGCGGCCAGTGGGGCGTGCGGTCGGCCGCGTTCGGGGTGGCGGCGGGCGGATGCCTGATGGTGCTGGTCCAACTTCCCTCACTGGGACGCGAGTTGTGTCGCCACCGCCGTACTCCGCACACCGTCCCCGCCCCCGCCTCCGTCCCCACTTCCGTCCCCACGACTGCCCCCACCTCCGCCGCCGCCTTCGCGCCCGTCGCCGCACCCCTCCCCCCGCCCCGGCCGAGGGGCGCGCTGCTGCTGGCCGCGGTGCTGCTGTTCGCGCTGGCCCGCCAGTCGCAGGTGCTGATCGAGCGGTTCCTCGGCTCCGGCCTGCCCGCCGGGGCCATCTCGCATCTCAACTACGCGCAGAAGGTCGCCCAGATCCCGATGACGCTGTCGATGATGCTGTGCACCGTCACCTTCCCCGTCGTCGCGCGGGCGCTGGCCGACGGCGACACCGAGCGGGCCCGGGAGCGGGTGGAGCGGGACCTCGCGCTGGCCGCCTCCCTGGTGCTGCTCGGCACGGCCGCGGTGGTGGCCTGCGCCCCGCAGCTGATCGGGCTGCTGTTCCAGCGGGGCGCGTTCACGGCCGCGGACACGGCGGCGACCGCCGAGGTGATGCGGGTGTACGCCCTCGGTCTGCTCGGCCAGACGCTGACGGGCGTCCTGGTCCGCTCGTACTTCTCGGCGGGCCGCACCACCTGGTACCCGGTCGGCGCCATGGCCGCGGGTCTCGTGGTGACCTCCTGGATCGGCGCCGGCACGGTCCGCTCCTGGGGCGTCACCGGGATCGCCACCGGCAACGCCTCGGGCATCACCGTCACCGCCGCCCTGCTGCTCGCCGGCCTGGCGAAGAGGCCGAACCGGCACGCCGCCCACGGCAACCGGCGTGGGGTGCCGGTCCGGCCCCGGCGCGTGCTGCGTGAGCTGAGCCGGCCGCTGGGGGCGGCGGCCGTCGCCGCGCCGGCCGGCGGCCTCGTCGCGGCCCTGCCCGGAAACCCGCTCGCCGGGCTCGCCGCCGGCGCCGCCACCGTGACGGCCGTGTTCGCCCTGCTCGGCCTGGCCCTGGGCGCCCAGGGCGTCGCCCCGGCACTCCGTTCCGTACACACCCTCACCCGAAGGCTCGCCCATGCCGTCCTCCGTTGAGTCTGCAGCCCCGACGCGGGCCGCCTCCCCCGGTTCCGTCCCGTGGATCGCCATGTACCACTCGGTGGGCGACCGCTCCGACGACCCGTACCGCATCACGGTCACCCCCGGCCGGCTGGACCGGCAGCTGCGCTGGCTGCGCCGGCGGGGGCTGCGCGGGGTGTCGGTGGCCGAGCTGCTCGCCGCGCGCGCCCGCGGAGAGGGCCGGGACCTGGTGGGCCTCACCTTCGACGACGGTTACGCCGACTTCGTCGACGGTGCCCTTCCGGCGCTGGCGCGTTGGGAGTGCACCGCCACCCTGTTCGTGCTGCCGGGCCGGCTCGGCGGCGACAACGCCTGGGACCCGCTGGGCCCGCGCAAGCCGCTGCTGACCGCCGCCGGCATCCGGCACCTGGCCCGGGCCGGCGTGGAGATCGGCTCGCACGGCCTCGCCCACCTCGACCTGACCCGCGCCGACGACGCCCTCCTCGAAGCCGAGACGGCCGAGAGCCGCGCCGTGCTGGAGGAGTTGACCGACGCCCCGGTCACCGGCTTCTGCTATCCGTACGGCACGGTCGACCGGCGGGTGCGGGACGCGGTGCGCGCCGCCGGGTACGACTACGCCTGCGCGATCGACCCCGGCCCGCTGACCGGCCCGTACGCCCTGCCGCGCGTGCACATCGGGCAGAACGACACCGCCGTACGCCTGTTCCTGAAGCACCGGCTGCACCGGCTGCGCCGCCGGCCCGTCGAGGGGCTGTGATGAGGGCGCTGCAGGTGATCACAGGGCTCGGTGTCGGCGGCGCCGAGCAGCAACTGCGGCTGCTGCTGCGGCACCTGCCGGTCGACTGCGACGTGGTGACGCTGACCGATCCCGGCCCGGTGGCCGACGGGCTGGTGGCCGACGGGGTGCGGGTGACGCACCTCGGCATGACCGGCAACCGCGATCTGACCGCGCTGCCCCGGCTGGCCCGGATCGTCCGGCGCGGCCGGTACGACCTCGTGCACACCCACCTGTACCGGGCCTGCCTGTACGGCCGGATCGCCGCCCGGGTGGCCGGGGTGCGCGCGGTCGTCGGCACCGAACACTCCCTCGGCGCCACGCAGATGGAGGGCCGGCCGCTCACCTCCGGGGTGCGTGCGCTGTACCTGCTGGGCGAGCGGCTCGGCCGGTCCACGGTCGCCGTCTCCCCCACGGTCGCCGAGCGGCTCACCCGCTGGGGCGTCCCCGGGCCGCGCATCGCGGTCGTGCCCAACGGCGTCGACCTGGCCCGGTTCGCCTTCGACCCGGCGGCCCGGCGGCACGCCCGCGACCGGCTCGGACTGCCCCCGGACGCGTTCGTCATCGGCGGCATCGGCCGGCTCGCCCCCGGCAAACGCTTCGACGTCCTGATCCACGCCCTCGCCGAACTCCCCGTCGAGTGCCGTCTGTTGCTGGTCGGCGGCGGCCCGGAGGAGAGCGCCCTGCGGCTGACCGCGCGGGCGGCGGGCGTCGCCGACCGGGTGCTGTTCACCGGCGAACGGCCCTGCGTGCCCGACGGCTCGCCCGGCCCCGGGCTGCCCGCGCTGACCTCGGCGATGGACGTGCTGGCGTCCCCGTCCCCCGAGGAGGCGTTCGGCCTCGCGGTGGTGGAGGGGCTCGCCGCCGGCCTGCCGGTGCGCTACACCTCCTGCCCGGCCCTGGAGGACCTGCCGTACGAGGCCGCCCCCGGCGCCGTACGCGTCCCGTCCGGCGCCGGTGCCTTCGCCCGCGCGCTCGCCGAGGTCCGCGCCGCCGGCCCCGGCCCCCGCACCGCCCCCGAGGCGGCCCGCCACTACTGCATCACCCGCAGCGCCGCCCGGCTCATGGACGTCTACACCGCGGCGCTCGCCCACACCTCCGCCCGAGTCCCGACCCCGCAGGGAGCCAGCCCGTCATGACCGAGAACCACACCCGGTACCGCCGCACCGCCCGTCTGCACCGGATGCGCGCACTGCCGCCCTGGTCGCTGGTGGCGGCCGGGATCGTCGCGGGCGGCCTGCTCGGCGGCGCCTACGGCGAACTGAAGACCCCGACGTACACGGCGACCAGCTATGTCATCGCCGTCCCCACCGAGCGTTCCGACACCGCCTCCGCGCTCGGCTTCGCCCAGGCCTACGGCCGGGTCGCCACTCAGCTCGCGGTGCTCGACGACGCCCAGGCGTGGGCCGGGGTGCCGGTGAGCACCCTGCGCGACAGCGTGCGCACCCAGACCTCGCCGGACGCCCCGATGGTCGCCGTCTCCGCCACCTCGGCCCACCCCGCCGAGGCCGCCGACATGGCCAACGCGGTCGCCCGTGCCCTGACCCAGCACGCGGGCGACACCAAGGCCGACACCCACGTCGAACTGCTGCCGTTCACCCGCGCGGTGAAGCCGACGACGCCGTCCTCGGCCTCCGCCGGGATCACCGGTCTGGTCGGGGCGAGCGCGGGCGGCCTGCTCGGCGGCCTCGCGCTGCTGGTACGGCCCGGACGCCGGCCCGAGCAGGAGACCGCCCGGGCGGCCACGGTGCCCGGCCAGGCCGTCGCCTCCGACTCGCACGGCCGGCTGTGACGGCCACCCGCCCGGCGCGCACCGCGCGCCCCGCCCGCACCGCCGGCGCCACCGAACCCGCTCCCGCCACCGCCACCGCCACCGCCACCGAATACGTCACCGAATGCGTCACCGACGAGGACGTCTTCGCCGCGCTGGCCCCGGCCTGGGGGCGGCTGCACGGGCGGTGCGCCGCCGCGACCCCCTTCCAGAGCCACGCCTGGCTCCACTCGTGGTGGCTGTCGTACGGCAGGCGCGGGCGGCTGCGGCTGCTGCTGGTGCGCTCCGGCCGCGAACTGGTGGCCGCCGCGCCGCTGATGCTGGTCCGCCGGCCCCTTCCCGCGCTGGTCCCGCTCGGCGGGGCGATCTCCGACTACGCGGACGTGCTGCTGGACGACACCGACGACGGGCGCGCGGCCGACGCGCTCACCGCGGCCCTGGCGGACGCGGCCCGAACGGCCCTGATCGATTTCTCGGAGGTTCGCCCCGGCGGCGCCCTGGAACGTGTCCGCGACCGCTGGCGCGGACCGCACCGCACGGTCTACGACTCCCTCTGCCTGGAGCTGCCCGCCCTGCCCATGGACGCCCTGGTGGCCCGGCTGCCGTCGAACAAGGCGCAGCAGCGGGTGCGGGCCAAGCTGCGCAAGCTGAGCGCGCTGGGCCTGGAGCGACGGGTGGCCGGCCCGGAGGAGGTGGCCGCGGCACTCGGCCGGCTGCTGGAGCTGCACCGGCTGCAGTGGCGGGGGCGCGCGGTGACAGGGGAGCATCTGCGGCCCCGGTTCCGCGCCCACCTGGTGCGCGCGGTCGGCCCGATGGTGCGCTCCGGGCACGCGGTGGTCACCGAGTTCCTGATCGACGGCGAGGTGGTCGCGGCCGACCTGACCCTGCTCTCGCCCGGCCTGGCCGGCGGCTATCTGTACGGCGCCCATCCGGGACTGCGCGAGCGGAAGGCGGACGTGGCGGTGATGCTGCTGGACGCCTGCGCCGGGCACGCGGACGGGCGCGGCACGCTGAGCCTGCTGCGCGGCGACGAGCCGTACAAGCACCACTGGCACCCCGAACCGGTGGTCAACCGCCGGCTGCTCCTGGCCCGGCGGCGCACCGCCCCGCTGCTGGCGGCCGCGCTGTGCGAGGCGACGGCCCGGCGGTGGGGCAGGGCGGTGCTCAGCCGGTGGCGGGACCACCGCGGGGGCTAGCGGCCGCGCGTCCGTACAGGGCCGACCGGTAGACCTCCGAGGACAGGGGGTTGCCCGAGCACTCCCACACCCCGTGCGGGCAGTAGTCGGTCAGCGTGTTGTACAGCGGCTCGTGCTCGTCGATCCAGGCGAGCATGCCGCGCATGTACGCGGTGTCGTCTCCGTTGCGGAACAGTCCCCATTCCGGATAGGAGAGCGGCTTGCCGTGGGCCCGGGCGAAATCCACCTGCTGCTGGAGTCCGTAGGGCTCCCGCACCTGTTCGTCGAAGGAGAGCCCCGCCGGCTGGTCGTAGGCGTCCATGCCGATGATGTCGACCGTGTCGTCCCCCGGATAGCACTCGGTCCAGGGCACGGCGTCATGGCCGCGGCTCGGCGCGAAGTCGAACCGGAATCTCTGCCCCGGCACGGCACGCATCGTGGTGACGATCCTGTTCCAGTACGTCTTCCAGGCCTGCGGGTCGGGTGCGCAGCGGTGGGTGTAGGTGGTGCCGTTCATCTCCCAGCCGAGCACGATCACCGTGTCCGGCACCTTCAGCTCCACCAGCCGCTCGGCCAGGGTTCTGAAGTGCTCGTCGAACGCGCCGGCCGCGCCCTGCGCCAGCAGCCACCGCACCTGGTCGTCGGGGACGAAGTCCTCGTTGCGCTCCTGCATCGGCACGTTGAGGACGAGCATCCGGCCGGCCTTCTCGCGCCGCCACTGCGCCCAGGCGTCGAGGAAGCCGGGCAGGCCCTCGATGTCCCGCCAGCGATCGCCGGGCAGATAGGTGTGGGCCACCAGCAGTTCGGTCCCGCCGAGCCACTGGCTCAGCTCGGCCATGCGCGCGATGCCGAGCGGCCCCGAGCCGAGGAAGGCGCCGAAGGCCGGGACGGTCTCGGCGGACGCCGGGGCGGCGGACGGCGCGGGGGCGGCAGGGCCGGTGGCTCGCACCACCGCTGTCGCGCATCCGGGGCCGGCGGCCAGGGCGACCGACACGGCGATCGCCGCCGCGGCACCGGCCCACCGCCGGAAGCGTCCCCGCCGCTGCTGTGGAGCCATGCCCGCTCTCCCTCCTTTCGACTCTACGACCGAACACACGTACATGTGGACCGACTTATCGCAGTGCCGGCACAGGGAGCCGGCACCACGACGCGTCAGCGACGGGAGGCAGTCCGTCCTCGCCGGTACAGGATCGTGCCGGCCGCGATCAGCGCAACACTGGCGGCCGAGGTCGCGATCATGGCCGGTCCCTCACTGCCTGTGTGTGGAAGGGGCGGCGTCGCGGCCTCGCCGCCACCGGGCGGCAGGGTCTCACCACCACCGTGAGC